>JAKQSZ010000012.1 GCA_029569475.1 Candidatus Eiseniibacteriota bacterium
GACATCTGGCGACGTGCTCGCCCTCCCCAATGCTCACATAGCGCACTGGCTATGCTCCGCTTGGTGAGGGCTGTGCGCGCCGCCAGCTGCCGCACTCTGGCGCGTTTTCGCTCGCGGATTTCTGACGCATCGAGGCTAGCCTGGGCTGCGCCACCGGGAGCGTTCGCATCCATCACGTGGACAGCCACGCGTATGCACGCCTCGAACAGCCGTTCCCCCTGGCGATGCCGGGAACCCTCCGTTTCGATTACGGCGGGCTGGAGATGCCTTGCTCCAGTCTCGCGGGCATCCTGGAGCGTGGCGCGACCATGGTGCTCGAGGCCTATTGCGAGGCAGATCGAATTGTCGTGTACGTGCCCGGGCAGCAGCTGATCTATGTCGACGGGGCCTTTCCCACCAGCGGTTCCCTCAGGATCGAGCTGACCCGCACGGAGGTGATTACCTACTCGAACGAAACCGAGATGGCTCGAGCCTCAGTGCCGGAAGGCGCGGACCTCCAGGCCTCGAGCGTGTAGCAGGGCACAAGCCGCAGACGATCCAAGACATCCGCGCCGACCGGGCCGGTCGATCCTCCTACGAAGCCAAGGACGACGAGGCCGGGAACACAACGTCCGATCCAGCGAGCCATTCACCATCTCCCCCTTGGAGCGATGCCCGACCGAGTCGCCGAGCTCCGCTCCGGTAGGTGAAGCAGGTCGGAACGATTGTAGCCCGGTTGTCGCTCTCCTGGGAAGGAATCGCGGAGCAGGGATCGCAGAGAAGCGGCCGACCTCGAGATGCCTCCGGTGGCCACAATGGTCACATTCGTGCCTGACCACATCGCCCGGTCGCCCGACAATGCCGGGCACCATCGCTCTGAGACCCGCCTCGAGCGCCAAACCTTCCTCGCACCGACTTGTTGATGCAACCTGCTTGCCCGCTGTCTCCAGCGCATGAGGAGGTATCGATGGCTGGCCGAAGGCACGGTTCGTCGGTTTCATCGAGGACGACTGCACCATCTCAGGCAGAACGTGATCGACTTCGCTCTCTTCCTGCTGCCCCTGACCTGTCGTCTCGGGCGACTATCTCGCGGTGCCAGGAAGCATCGAGCCGAAGGAGTGCCACTCCAGGCCGCAACGCCGTGTGCCGCAGATCTGGACCGTCGACAAGGCTACGGCTGCGCTGTATGAAGTGCCTTTCCCGACTGATGCGCAGTTCGATGAGCCATGAGCCTTCCGTCGGATCCCACTCGCATGGTGCTCATCACGTCCCGTGAACACGCACAGCCTCCCGAACGACCGCCAGCAACGCCTCGCCGTAGCGGCCCGACTTGGCCGGCCCGATGCCGTGGATGGTCTGGAGTTCGCGCAGGTCCGAGGGACGGACGCGGGCGATCTCGCGGAGGGTGCGATCGCTGGCGATGACGAAGGGGGCGACCTTCTCCTCGCGGGCGGCCTGCAAGCGGAAGACACGCAGGGCCGCGAAAATCCTGGCCGCGAGCGGATCGTCTTGCGGGAACTCCGCGCCCGGTCGGTTCGGCCTGCCCGCCGGCGAGCCAGCAGGAGCGCTCTGCGGGGGCAGAGCTGGACCCGGGGCGACTTCCATGGGAACACGGCTTCTGCTCTCAGATCCCTGGAGCGACCGTGCGGCGCCGCGAGTTCGCGCGCGATCGCGGCGGCGGCCGCGTTCCCTGGGCTGGGGCGGGGCATCGGTCAGCGAGGGGAGGAGCAGCCGCGCCGGCCGGCGGCCGTGGATCACGTCCATTCCCTCGGCGGTGACCCGCACGGTCGGCCGGTCCTCGCCGCTGAAGTCGATCCATCCGGCGGTCACGCAGCGGCGCAGGAGCTTCATCACCCAGGGCTCGTCGAACTCGGCCAGCGCTCCCCTGGTCGGGGTCTGATCGAGACCGGCCCGGGCCAGCCGCTCGTCGGCTTCCCCGCGCAGCAGCTTGCCGGCGACGTTGATCCCATAGCGCCCGCGCAGACGGGCGACCCCGCACAGCGCCTTGCGCACGATGGTCGAGGTCTGCTCATCGTGCACATCCTCCCGCGAGAGGCCCAGGCAGACATCGCAGTGGCCGCAGCCCTGGAGCGTCTCTTCATCGTCGCCGAAGTACCGCAGAATCGCGTCGTGCCGGCAGCTGCCTCCTTCGACCCATCGCATGAGTTCGAGGAAGAGGCTCCACTTGTGCCGGATCGTCTCCTCATCGGGGTTCCGGCCTTCGACATTCTGCTCGATCAACCTGCGACGCAGCGGCAGGTCGCCGGGAGAGGTGAGCAGCAGGCACACGGCCGGTTCTCCGTCGCGTCCGGCACGCCCCGCTTCCTGGTAGTAGGCCTCGATGGAGGACGGAGGGGCGAGGTGGGCGACGCAACGCACGTCGGGACGGTCGATGCCCATGCCGAAGGCATTGGTCGCCACGACGACATCGAGGTCCCGCGCCGTGAAGGCGCGCTGGGTCGCCTCGCGGCGCGGCCCCGCGATCTTCGCGTGGTAGGGCTCGACCCTCCAGCCTTCCTGGCGGAGGCGGTCGGCCTCTTCCTCCGCGGCCCGCCTCGTGGGGGAGTAGACAATGGCGGCCCCGCGTGGCTCCCCGGGCGATCCGAGAGCCTCGTGCAGGACCTCATCCACCTTCCGGCGGCGCTCCGCGGACCCGCGCGCCTCGGCCGCGCGGAAGATGAGGTTGGGCCGGGCAAAACCGCGGACCAGTTGCGGGGTCTGGGGCGGCAGACCCAACTGCTGGAGGATCTCGTCGCGGACCACCGGGGTGGCGGTGGCGGTGCAGGCCAGGACCCTGGCCCGGGGCAGCAGGGGGAGGATCTCGCCGATCTGCAGGTACTCCGGCCGGAAGTCGTGCCCCCAGTGGCTGATGCAGTGCGCTTCGTCGACCGCCACCAGCGGGCACTCGATCCGTTCGAGCACCCAGCGAAATCCCGGATAGGCGAGCCGCTCCGGGGCGACGTAGACGAGCTTGCAGCGGCCGCGGAGCACGAGGCGCTCGCGGCGCGTCAGCTCGTCAGGCGAGAGCGTCGAGGCCAGGTAGGTGGCCGGCACTCCGCGTGTCTCGAGAGCGGCGACCTGATCGTGCATGAGGGCGATCAACGGCGACACCACGACGGTCGTCCCCGGCAGGATCGCCGCGGGGAGCTGATAGCAGAGGCTCTTGCCGCCTCCCGTGGGAGCGACCAGCAGGAGCCGGTCCTCGCGCAGCAACGTCTCGATGGCTTCCCGCTGTCCCGGCCGGAAGTCGCCATAGCCGAGGCGCGACAAGGCGGCGGAGAGATCGGGCAGCTCCAGGGTCTGTCGTGGCGTCGTCGGGTTCATCTCGCCACAAGAAGGTAGCATGCGAAGTGCCTCGGCCCGTGGGAGCGGCGCGCCGAAACGCGCCAACCCTGAACCGCGCTCGCTATCTCAACGCAGCCCCATGGGCAGTTCCTCCGGCGCCACGGCGCCGTTGCGGGCCATGCTGCGCGCGGTGACGGAGGCGGCGGCCAGGACGCGGTGGGCGGCGTCGACCCCTGACTGCAGAGCCCCTTCCATGTAGCCGACGAAAGCCGGGCAGGTGTGCTCACCGGCGAAGTGCAGCCGGCCCAATCCGGCTCGCAGCTTGGGGCCAACCGTGGTCACCTCTCCGGGCGCCGGGAAGGAGTAGCCCCCGAGCGTCCATGGATCGGAAGGCCAGTCCATGAATCGCGTGCCGGTGACCGCTTCGGTGTAACCGGGATAGAGCTCCTCGAGCAGTCCCCCGAGGAGCTGGGCGCGTGCCTCCGGTTCCAGAGCGCGGAGGGCATCGCAGGGCGGCCCGCCGGAGAAGGCGACCAGGGCCGCGCCTTCCTCGCCGGGCTGGCCGTCGGTCCCGTCCCAGGTCATGGAGACTTCCCGGTCGGTGAGGCTGTCGGGGGCGCGGCCGATCGCTCTCCAGTGGCGCGAGCGTAGCGCCGAGAGATGTTTGGTGTTCGATCCCATCTGCGGCCGGAGACCGGCGGGCAGCGAAGGATCGAACGCGATGCGCCCCCAGGCGCTGGGGGCGACCGTCAGCACCGCGTGATCCGCGCGCAGGCGTTCATCGTTCTCCAGGATGGCTTCCACGCCGTCGCCATCGAAGCGCAGGCTGGCCACCGGGGTCGCGAGCCGAATGCGCCCGGCTCCGATGGCCTCGCCCAGCGCGGTGGCCAGCGCATCGTTGCCCTGGCGGCACCGGAAGACCTCACTTTCCGTCCAGTAGCGCGTCAGGCCGCCCCCTCGGATCTGCGCCAGGTTTCCGAGATAGCTCTGTCGTTCCAGCGCCACGCCGTTGTCCGCGGTGAACTGGACCCGCAGCCCGGTGCGGGTAAGCGGTGAGACGTCGAGCGCGGACCACCACTCGGCCATGGTCCGGCGATCCAGCGGGACGGCGTTGGGGGAATGCCAGGGCTCCGCGGCATCCACCGCGGCCGCGTCGGCGGTGATCGCGTCGAGAACCACGGTCATCTCCTCATACAACCGCTCTTCTTCTTCCACGGTGAGGAGCTTGCCGTCCAGCAGAATGGGCGCGTGCCCTTCCTCCTCGGTCACGTCCAGGAATTCGAGTCCGAACATTCGGGCATAGCGGATCCAGGCAGGATGGTTCGAACCGATCAACTCGCCCCCGCCTTCGACGTTGCGGCCGGGCACGAAGTCGCGGAACGTGACCACCCGCCCTCCGACCCGGTTGCGCGCTTCCAGGACCTGGACGTCGCACCCTTCCTCCAACAACTCCCAGGCGCAGGCCAGGCCCGCGAAGCCGGCCCCGAGGACCAGAACCCGAGGACCGTCGCCGCGGCCCGATTTCGAGAACGCCCTCCAGGGCGCGCAACCTGCCGAGCCCAGGGCGAGTCCCGCCGCGGCGGCCATGAGGGACTTCAGGACCTCGCGCCGGGAGACCAGGGTATCCTTCGGTCCGTATCGTTGCTGAAGCCTGGCATAGAGGGAACGGGACATGGTGTTCTCCTGATGGTCCAATGCTCGCGAGGCGCTCGGGAGGAGCGTCGGATCCAAAGCGGCCGGAGCGCTCGGACAACGAGCTTGCAGTTCAAACCGGCGACATGGCTGGCGCGGCCAGCCGTTGACCTTCCCCGGCGCACGTTCCGGACCGGAGACCATAGAGACTCGTTCGCTTCAGGTCAAGCGCTGCGGCCTGACTGCCTGGCTGCCGTGGCTTCGGGCCGGGCTTGGCTCAAGGCTTCGGGCCGGCCTTGGCTCGAGGCTTCGGGCCGGCTTGGCTCGAGGCTTCCGGCCGGTTTGACTTCTGATGCGAAGGACGGGAGGGAATCAGACTTGAGGAGGCGCCGGAGCGCCGCTAGACTCACGGCGCCTCCCGTGTGTCGCCGGCCCCGGGCCAGATCGGCGCGTAGGCGCGTGCACGGTCAGTCGTCCGCCGTGACCGATCTGACGAGATTGCGGGGTCCGCGCCCCTACTGCGCCGGTGTGCTTGAACGAGATGGAGAGGCAGACCAGCTGGGGCCGTCGCGGCAAGCCCCGGAACCACGGCAGGAGGGGCCGGAATCATGCGCTCGAGGATGGGAACGCGACGGCTCCCAGAGGATCCGGCGAAAGCCCCACACCAGGCCGCGGATGACCTTGGCTTCCTCACGTCCGTCAACGACGCAGTGGGAGATCTGGCGCGGAGCCTGGTCGCTTGTAGCCCGAAGGGTGATGGAGCCGCGCGGGTGCTCGATCGCGCGCGGGCCCTTACAGACAGCGACTGGGTCTGTTATGTGGAATTCGACTCCGCGACCGGCGCGCCGCGACGAACCGTCTACCGGCCGGGCGTTCCGGAAGCCTCTGTTCTGCGGAGACTCCGGCCAAGTGGAGCCGAACACCCGGATGTTCCGGCATCGGCCGAGCTCCCGCCAGGTGCTGAGTCCGAACACCCGTACGCTCCGGCATCGGCCGAACTCCCGTCCGGTGCTGGGTCCGAACACCCGGACGTTCCGGCATCGGCCGAATCCGGTCCACTGCATGTCGAGTGGATCCCGGCCCTGGTTGGCGAGCGGCAGGTCGGCCTCCTGGGACTTGCCAGGGCGTCGAGCCGCTACTCCGATCGGGATCAAGCGGTCGGAAGTCTGATGGCTTCGTTGCTCGCCCTCCACTGCGCGTGGGAGAACGAGCGAGCCGGAACGGATGACGCGGCGCGCGGGGCGTTCAGGGCCGCGCCCATCGGGATCGGAACGGTCGTCAACCGCGTCATCCGGATGTGCAACGACCTTGTCCTGGAAATGACCGGCTATACGCGCGAGGAACTCCTCGACCGTCCCGCCAGCATCCTTTATCCGACCACGGAGGAGTTCGAGCGCGTCGGACAGGTCAAGTACGCGGAGATGGCTGTCCGGGGCATCGGCACCGTGGAGACCCGATGGCGGCGGCGGGACGGTTCCATCATCGACGTTCTTCTCAGCTCGACGAGCATCCATCCCGAGGATCCGAGTCTGGGCGTCGTCTTCACGGCGCTCGACATCACAGCCCGCAAGAGGCGCGAGGAGGAACACCGGCTGGATGCCGAGCGCACGGAGTCGTTGCTGCGGCTCGGCCGGATGACAGAGGCCGGCGCCACCGAGTTGACCCGCTTCGCTCTGCACGAAGCCGTCCGCCTGACCCAGAGCAAGGCCGGCTACGTGGCGCTTCTCGATGAGTCCGAAGAGATCCGGAGTATACAGCGCTGCCCCGATTCGACAGTGGAGTCCGGCGCGCCGGGACCTCAGGCCCAGACCTCGCCGGAAGACGGCCGTGTCGCCGCCCTCGTCGCCAGGGTCACCAGCCGGCGCGAGGCCATGCTCCGGCCGACTCCCTCCGAGGCGGGAGTGGGCGGAGTCCATGGCTTGGAGGTGCCGGTCTGGGGCGGCGCGAGGGTCGTTGCGGTGGCGGGGGTCGAAGGCAAGGGAACGCCATACGATGACGGCGATATCCGCCAGGTGGCGCTGCTCATGGACGCGATGTGGCGTTCGATCGAACGGAGGGTGTCCGACGAGGCGCTGCGCGAGAGCCAGCAACAGCTCTTCTGCCTGATCAACAACACGCCGGATGTCTCGGTGCAAATCCTCGACGAGAATGGACGGGTGCTCTTCTGGAACAAGGCGGCGAGCGCGCTCTTTGGTTGTCGCGAGGACGAAGCGGCCGGCCATGATCCGGAAGAGCTGATCACCCCCGCGGGAGCCCCACTGCCGGTTCGCGCGTTCCTTCGAGCGAGGGAGGACGGGCTTGGCTCCGTCCCCTATGAATGGAGCTTCCGCGACCGCCAGGGACGACTGCGACATTGCCTATCCAGCGTCTTCCGCGTGCCGGCCTCGGGCGGCAAGTCAGCGATCGTCTCCATGGACCTGGACATCACGGAGCGCCGGAGGACGGAGGTGGCGCTGCGCGAGGGGGAGCAGTTCCTGGCCTCCCTCCTCTCCAGCCTGCCGGGCATGGCCTACCGCTGCCGGATGGACCGGGACTGGACCATGGAGGTCGTCAGCGAGGGCTGCGCCGAGCTGACCGGCTACAGCCCGGCGGAGCTGATCGCTGGACGCCGGCTTCACTACAACGAGGTCATCCACCCCGACGACCGGGAGATGGTCTGGATAGAGGTCAACCGGGCGCTGCGGGAGCGGCGCCCCTTCCAACTTCTCTACCGGATCGTGACGGCGGCCGGCGAGGAGAAGTGGGTCTGGGAGAAGGGTTCTACCGGAGCGGCCCACCCGAGCGTGGGCCCGGCGGGCGAGACGATCGAGGCGATCGAGGAAGGACCGGCGTCGTCGGGTCCTGGCGTTGAGCACACCAAGCCGTGCTCAAGCGATGGAGAAACCGAATCGGCCTCACGTGCCAGGGACGCCGCGGCGCGCCTCGAGGCGACGGCATCGCGTTCGGACGCCGGGGAAGGCGCGACGGGTCCGGGCGTCGGGGAAGGCGTCGGGGGACGCGTTGGGGAGAGCGTCGGGGATGGCGCCGGGGGATGCGTTGGGGCGAGCGTTGGGGGATGCGTCGGGGAAAGTGCCAGGGAGAGTGCCGGGGCGTGCGTTGGGGAGAGCGTCGGGGATGGCGTCGGGAACAGCGTCGGGGATCGCGTCGGGAACAGCGTCGGGGATAGCGTTGGGGACAGCGTCAGGGACAGCATCGGGAACAGCGTTGGGGCGAGCGCTGGGGACAGCGTCGGTGAGAGCGTTGCGGAATACGTCCACCTGGTTGGTTTCATCTCGGACGTGACGCCCCTGAAGCGGGCCGAGATCGAACTGGCCCGCGCGCGGGATGACGCGCTGCGGGCCGCGCGGTTGAAGTCGGAGTTCCTGGCCAACATGAGTCATGAAATCCGTACGCCGATGAACGGCGTGATCGGGATGACCGGGCTGCTCCTGGAGACCGCCCTCACCGAGGAACAGCGGGACTATGCCGCGACGGTTCAGCAATCGGCCGAGCGTCTGCTCGGGGTCGTCAACGATATTCTCGACTTCTCCAAGATCGAAGCCGGCAAGCTCACCCTGCACCCGATCGAGTTCGACCTGTTACGTCTGGTGGAGGAGCCGGTCGAAGTCCTCGCGCTGGCCGCCCAGAGCAAAGGGCTGCGTTTGATCCTGCGTTGCGGGGCCGGAGTGCCGGCGCGCGTGCACGGAGATCCCGGGAGGTTGCGCCAGATCCTGACGAATCTCCTCAACAACGCGATCAAGTTCACTGACCGCGGCGCGGTGGAGATCAGCGTCGAGCCGGCGGCCGGGCGCGTGGAACACGGGATCCGCATCGAGGTGCGGGACACCGGCATCGGGATCAGCCCGGAGGGACAGCGCCGGCTCTTTCATCCCTTCACGCAGGTGGACGGCTCCTCGACCAGGCGCTATGGCGGGACCGGGCTCGGGCTCGCCATCAGCAAGCAGTTGATCGACCTGATGGGAGGCCGGATGGGCGTGGAGTCCACTCCGGGCCAGGGTTCGAAGTTCTGGGTCGAGATCCCGCTGCCGCCGAGCGCTGGTCCGGGTTCTTTCGCCGTGGCCAGGGTGGAGCCTCTGGCCGGCGCGCGGGTGCTCGTGCTGGCGGACCACGGACCGACCTGTCACGCGCTGGTGGAGCTTCTTTCGGCCTTCGGCTGCGACCCCACCGGGTTGTGCGAGCCGGAGCAGGCGAGGTCCGCGATCCGGGATTGGGCGAAAGCCGGCGCTTCCGAGAAGAGCGGCGGGGGCCCCTCCTTTGACCTCGCGGTGCTGGACACGGGCCCGCCGGACCTGGCCAGCCCCGAGCAGCTGCGGGACCTCCTGGCCGAACCCGGCCTGAGGGGAGTGCCGGTCATCGTGGTCACGCCCTTGGGCGCACCTCGTCCCGAGGGCCAGGAGGACGCAGGACGGCTCATCCATCTCAGCCGGCCGGTTCGGCCGTCGATGCTCCACTCCGCTCTCTTGCGCGTCGCCGCCGGTGTGGACCGGCCGGCCGTGCCCCCGGAGCCTGCCGAACCGCGGCGCATGCGGATCCTTGTGGCCGAGGACAACCCGGTGAACCAAAAGGTCGCGCTCCTGCTGGTGCAGGGTCTTGGACATGCCGCCGACGTCGTCGCCAACGGCCGGGAGGCTTGCGAAGCGTTCTTTCATGTCCGCTACGACGCGGTGCTCATGGATTGTCAGATGCCGGATATGGATGGGTTCGAAGCCACGCGGGTCATCCGGGGGATGGAGGCAGCGCCGGGATCCCGCGTCCCGATCGTGGCCATGACGGCGCACGCCCTGGCGGGGGAGAGGGATCGGTGCCTCGCCTCGGGGATGGATGACTACCTGGCGAAGCCGGTCACCATGACCGCGTTGCGAGAGGTGCTGAACCGGTGGGTGGCGCCGCGGAAAGGGGAGGTCCCGAAGATCGCGGAGCCGGAGGGGGAGCCGCCGGCGTGAAAGGAACGTCCGCCGGAACGCCGTCGATGCGTGCGCGCCCCCGGTCGCCACGGGACCGCAATGGATCCCGATGGCGAGGTCGTGGCTTCCGAGCGGGCCCCGCCCGGCGAGGCCAGCTGGTCGATCGGCCCAGGTCCGACGGCCTGCATAGGTCGCACGGATGGATCAGGGCCTGAAAGAGCCGGTCAGCTGCCCCAAGGGGACAGGTCGGATCACGTGTCGACTTTCAGAGAAACCGGCGGTCAAAGCCGGATGCTTCCGGTTTCGACCGCCGGTCGGTTGTGGGATGGGCTCGCTCGGTACGCTAAACCCAACCGCGCACGCGGCAGGCCTCGACGACGCGATTGACGGCGATGACGTAGGCCGCGTCGCGCATGTAGAGGCGCCGGCTGGCGGCCAGTGAACTGACCGCGTGGAAGGCCGAGGACATCTTCACATCGAGCTTGCCGAGCACCTCGTCGCGCTCCCAGAAGTAGTTCATGTTGCATTGCACCTGCTCGAAGTAGCTGCAGGTGACGCCGCCGGCGTTGGCCAGGAAGTCGGGCACCAGGAAGATCCCGCGGGACTGGATGACCTTGTCGGCGTCGGGCGTGGTCGGGCCGTTGGCGCCCTCGGCGATCAGGCGGACGGTGGGCCGGATCGACTCGACGTTGGCGCCGGTGATCTGGCCTTCCATGGCGTTGGGCATCAGAACCACGACGTCCTGCGAGAGCCAGGCCTCGCCCGGGAGCTTCTCGTAGCCCTTCGCCACCGCCTGTTTCTGGTCGATGCCGCCGAAGCGGTCGGTGATCGAGAGGAGCTCGTCGAGGTCGATGCCGCTGGCGCGCCGGTAGGAGTACGCCGCCTGGTCCTGCTGGTCCCAGCAGGAGACGCAGATGACCTTGCCGCCGAGCTGTTGGTAGAGGCGGATGGCGTACTGCGCGACGTTGCCGAAGCCCTGCACGCTGGCCGGAGCCTCGGAAGGATGGACGCCGAGCTGCCGCAGCGCCTCGCGGACCGTGTAGACCACGCCGAAGCCGGTGGCTTCCGTGCGGCCGAGCGAGCCGCCTGCCCCGACCGGCTTGCCGGTGATGAAGCCGGGGAAGTGGCCACGATGGATCGTCTCGTACTCATCCATCATCCACAGCATGTGCTGGGAGTTCGTCATCACGTCGGGAGCGGGCACGTCCTGAAGGGGACCGATGTTTCCCGCCAGCTGGCGGATCCAACCGCGGCAGATGTGCTCCTGCTCGCGCGGGCTCAGGTGATGCGGATCGCAGATGACCCCGCCCTTGCCGCCGCCCAGGGGAATGTCCACGACGGCGCACTTCCAGGTCATCCAGGTGGCCAGCGCCCGGACGGTGTCCACCGTCTCGTGCGGGTGGAAGCGGATTCCGCCCTTGGCCGGGCCCCGCGCATCGTTGTGCTGGACGCGGAATCCGCGGAAGATGCGGACCGAACCATCGTCCATCCGGACCGGAATGTTGAAGTGGTATTCGCGCATGGGCGTCCGCAGGAGGTCGCGGGAGGCCTGGTCGAGTTCCAGGATGTCCGCGACGTGATCGAACTGCGTCTGCGCCATTTCGAAAGAGTTGTACGCCTTTTTGCTCATGCCCCCTCATCCTCCCGAGTTCGCGGCCGTTCTCCACACGGATGCGGCCGTCTCCACCACCCTGTACAAGATACGATCCTCCGCCGCCGGCAGCCTTCCGCCGGCGTCGCTCCGGGCGCATGTGCCCAAACGAGGAACGCCTGACGGGGACCGCCTCCGGAGGCGGAGATTCCGGCGACGCCTTTGCCGCCTCTCTCCGCCGCTGCCGACTCCGTCGTCTTTGCCTTGCAGGGGGCCCTGCGCTCCCCGCGACAGCCAGGCCAGCGGGCGTCAGTCGAACTTTCGGATGATCGAGTCCGCTCGTCGCACGTTATCCTACTCGTCCCCGCCAGCTTTGGAAACCTCATACATCAACGCTGGGACGCGTGGGGCCTGGCTTGCCGCCATGCGACCGCGTCCCTGATCCGTTTCTTGCCCGAGCGGGGGCCCTGCCTGGTGGCCTGCGAACCGGACTCCGGTTCGCCGCCTCCAGGGAACCAGATGGAGAAGCAACCAGTCCGGCGTCCGGTCCTCGTCCTCCGGTGGGCTGGGCGGGCCGAGCCGCGGACCCGCAGGATCCCGCCATGGAGCGCGCATGCCCGAGAAGGAGTCAGGACCGAAGGAAGGGGCCGGGGCGGCCGCCACGATCGCCGGCCTCCGGCGTCTGGTCGGTCTCATGGCCGCGCACTGGCGGGCGATCTCCCTCGGTTTCGCGGGTCTGATCGTCGTCGACCTTCTCCAACTCCTCATCCCTCGAATAACCCAGGCCGCCATCGACGATCTTGCCGGCGGCCGGGCGGAAGTCTCCTCCCTCCGGTGGCTGGGCATTGCCCTGGTCGCGCTTTCGGTGGGGATGGGCCTCTGTCGCTTCGTGTGGCGCTACTTCCTCATCGGAAGCAGTCAGAAGATCGAACGGGATCTGCGCCGGGACTTCTATACCCATCTGCAGAGGCTGTCGCCGCAGTTCTTCGACCGCACCAAGGTCGGAACGTTGATGGCGCATGCCACCAATGACATCTCGGCGGTGCGCATGGCGACAGGGTTCGCGGCGCTGGCCTCCTTGGATGCCGTGCTGCTGTCGGTCGCCAGCCTGAGCATCATGCTCGCCATGGATGTGCGCCTGACCCTGCTGACGTTGATCCCTCTCCCCTTCCTGACGCTGTTCATGCTTCGCTTCGGCCGGATCATCCATCGCCGCTATACGGCCGTGCAGGAAGCCTTCGCCGCGCTCACCGATCGCGCGCAGGAGACCTTCTCCGGGATACGGGTGGTCAAGTCCTACGGCGACGAGGCTTCGGAGGAGCGCTTCTTCGAGGAACGCTCCCAGCGTTGCGCGACCGAGAACATCCGCCTGGCCCGCGACTCGGCGGTTTTCGATCCACTGATCCATGCGCTGGCCACCGCCAGCACCGCCATCCTTCTGGCGGCCGGGGGAACGCAGGTCATCCGGGGGGACATCTCGCTGGGAGAATTCGTGGCCTTCAGCGGCTATCTCAACCTGCTGATCTGGCCGATGATGGCGGTCGGCTGGGTGGTCAACATGCTGAGTCGCGGCCTCGCCAGTCTACAGCGGCTGCAGACGCTCATGGAGACCGACCCGGACGTGAAGGACGGGCCGCAAGAGGGAAGACCCCGGCCGGCGCTGCGGGTCTCGCAACTCGATTTTCGCTATCCGGGAACGGATGTCGATGTGCTCCGGGGCATCGACCTGGAACTGGCCCCGGGCGACGTGCTGGGGATCATCGGCCGGACGGGTTCAGGCAAGACCACGCTGATTGAGGTGCTCATGCGCCTCTACGATCCGCCGCGAGGGACGGTGTTCCTGGACGGCATCGACGTCCTCGATCTGCGGGTGAGCAGCGTCCGCGCATTGTACAGCTACGTCCCGCAGGAGCCTTTCCTCTTCGCGATGACCGTCGGAGAGAACATTGCCTTCGGCACAGAGGGCCTGGAGCCGGGCGAGATCGAGCGCCTGGGAAGGCTGGTGCGCATTCACGACGAGATCCTCTCTTTTTCCCAGGGCTACGACACGATCGTGGGCGAGCGCGGC
>JAKQSZ010000013.1 GCA_029569475.1 Candidatus Eiseniibacteriota bacterium
TGAGGTTCCCCCGAAAAGATGGACACTCAGTTAGCATTCGAAGCCGCCTCGAAGGCGACCGGGCTGACGTAGTTGAGGTGTGAGTGAAGGCGCTTCCGGTTGTAGAACTCCTCGATGAAACGGAAGACGTCGGCCATGGCCTGGTTGATCGTTTCGTACCCTCCCTCCGGCATCCACTCGTTCTTGAAGGAAGAGAAGAAGATCTCGGCCACGGCGTTGTCCCAGCAGTTGCCCTTCCGGCTCATGCTCGGGCGGATGCCGAGGCGATCGAGCTCCCTGGTGAAGTCCTCCGCGGCGTAGGTGCTCCCGCGATCGCTGTGGAAGAGCATGTCTTTCCTGATCCGGCGGCTCGTGGCGGCCATGGTGAGCGCCCGGAGGACCAAGTCGGTATCGTTCTCCGAACCCATGCCCCAGCCCACGGCCTTTCGGGAGAACAGGTCGAGGACCGCGGCAAGGTAGAGCCAGCCTTCCTTCGTCGGAATGTAGGTCACGTCGGAGACCCACACCAGGTTGGGGGCCGAGACGGTGAAACGCCGGTCGAGCAGGTTCTCGGCGCAGGGCCGGGAATGGTCCGAGTTCGTGGTCGTGCGGAAGCGCCGCCGCCGGCGCGCTCCCAGATCGTTCTGGCGCATCAGGCGGGCGATCCGATGGCGTCCACAGACTCTCCCCTGGGATCGCAGCGCTCGAACAATGCGCGGGCTGCCGTAGGACTGGCGGGTGGAGGCCTGGAGCCGACGGATCTCTTGAACCAGCAGACGGTTCTCGGCCTCCCGCTCGCTCGTCGGCCGATGCCGGTAGGCGTAGTACCCGGCTCGGGAGACTTCCAAGGCCCGGCACATCATACCGATGGCGTAGCTGTTCTCGTTGCGCTCGATCACCTGGAACCTCGCGAGCGTTCTTTCGCGAAGTACGCCGCCGTTTTTTTTACGAACTCGAGCTCCAGACGCAGCTCCCGATTCTCCCGCTCCAGGCGGCGCAGCTCCTCTTCAGCAGGCTTGAGGCGGCCCTTGCCCGGAAATGACCCCTCCGGATCCGAAAGGAAGTGCTGCTTCCACTGGCCCAGCAGCCCCGCCCCGATCCCGAGCTCCCGGGCTACTTGTGCGATCGGCCGGTTCTGCTCGACCACCTGGCGGACTGCCTCCAGCTTGTATTCCCGAGTGAATGACCGTCGAGGTTTCTTCTTCATGGACTCCCTCCCGTGGGATCATCCCACGTTTTCGAGGTGTCCATCAAACCAGGGGAGGCTCATTCCTCCCGAGGTGGTTGCTCCCCCATGCGACGAGGGAGCCATCAGCCTTGAGGCCGAAGCTGTTGCCCGCTCCAGCAGAGATGGCTACGAACTCGGTGTTCGGCAAGGGGACGTTGCACTCGCCGGAGTCGTTGTGCCCCCAGGCCACGATCGAACCATCCGACTTCAGCGCCAGGCTGTGCCGGTACCCAGCCGCTATCTGGATGAAGTCACCATTGGGCTCGGGGATCTCGAGCTGGCCCCAGTCGTTGTCGCCCCACACCCGGATCGTCCCGTCGGCTTTCAGCCCGACCGTGTGCCACCCTCCGGCGCTGAGCTTGACGAAGTCCCGGTTCGGCTCGGGCGGAAAGCACTGCCCCTGCGAACACGGCCCCCAACTCACCACCACGCCCCCAGGGGCCAGCGCCACCGTGTGGTATTGCCCCGCGTCGAAACTCAATAACCCCGAGTTGGGGGCGGGCACGCCCACACTGCTCATACTCGTTGTCCCCCCAGGCCACCAGCGAGCCGTCAGGCTTCATGGCCATGGAGAACCAGTAGCCCGCCGAGATCGCCACCACGCCCCGCAGTGCGGATGGTTCCACCACCTCCTGCTTCCCCCATCCGACCGCCGACCCGGTGGTCTGGGCGTCCGCCTGGCCCGCGCTGGTGAGGATGGCCGCGATCGTGGCCAGAACGATCAGAACGCGTGGGAACATGGCGATCAACTTCGTCGGAGAGTCATCGCGACCGTCATGGATCGAGGAGGGGTGCGGTCGGGCACCGCCGGCCGAACGCCTCGCTGGCCAATCGGTCTGCGGTACTGCTTCGACCGTCGAACTCCATCGGGCTGGACGCATCGCGCCTCCATGCTCCGTGGCCCTATGTGGCCCTATCGCTGTCGAACGACAGAATCTTACTCGCATCAAACCGTGTGGTCAAGAGCCTAGCAGACTGAATCGTCGAAGCGACCAGGTCTGTTCTCTCCTCTCCGGTCGATCAGGAAAGCGGAACAGCACAAAGGAGGAGTACGAAACCGCGGACCATCAGGGAGACTTGACATGGGTCACTCCGTATCAGACCTCTTTGTTCCTTGTTCTGCTTCCTTGTTCTGCTCCCTTCCTTACTTCATCTTCTCCCCTCTTTCTCGTTCTCTTTCCTCCCTGGTCCACTCCTCGTTCCGCGCCATGGAATGGGGACGTGCTGGCGCGTTGACCGCCGGCCGGGCCTCTGGTAGGGTCCCTGATCATTCATCTCGTTCAACCGGCTCATCCATAGAGCCGACCATCCACCGCCGCGCCAGGCGCGGCGCCGCACAGGAGGGCACCCTTTCCAGATGGCGAGACCGAGCCACGGGGTTGAAACCCTGGCCACCGGCCTGCTTCAGGGAGACAAGAGGGCCCTCTCCCGCGCGCTCTCGTGGATCGAGGACGAGACCAGCGCCGGGACCGAGTTGCTGGACCGCATCTATCCGCATACCGGTCAGGCTGTCCGCATCGGCGTCACCGGCGCGCCGGGGGCCGGCAAGAGCACGCTGACCGACCTGCTGACCCGCCTCCTGCGCGCGGCCGGCGAGACGGTGGGGATCCTGGCGGTCGATCCTTCGAGCCCCTTCAGCGGCGGCGCCATTCTGGGCGACCGCATTCGCATGCAAAGCGTGGCCACCGATCCGGGGGTCTACATCCGCAGCATGGCGAGCCGGGGGAGCCTGGGCGGGGTGGCCGCGACCACGCAGCAGGCTTCGGAAGCCCTCGACGCGTTCGGTTGTCGCTGGATCATTATCGAGACGGTCGGTGTCGGTCAGTCCGAGATGGAGGTGGTCGGCATCGCGGACACGACCATTGTCGTGCTGGTGCCGGAGTCGGGGGACGGTGTCCAGATGATGAAGGCAGGCCTCATGGAGGCCGGAGACATCTTCGTCATCAACAAGTACGATCGCGAGGGAGGCGAGCGCATCCACAAGGAGATCCGGGCGCTGCTCGAGGTCTTGCACGACCGCCTGCCCGCGGACGGCTGGATCCCGCCGATCGTGCCGACCATCGCGATGCGCGACCAGGGAGGCGCCGAACTGCTCCAGGCGATCAGCCGGCATCGGGCCTGGCGCGAGGATGACGCCGACCGCGCGGCCCGGCTGCGGCAGGTCCGCATCCGGGAGCGATTGCGCACGCTGTTGCGCGCGCGGGTCGTGGAGTCGGCCTGGCGGCGCGGCGGACTGGAAGCGGCGGTGGACCAGGGGGCGGCGGCGGTGGCCCGGGGCGAGATCTCGCCGTATCGGGTGGTCGAGAGGCTGGTCGAATCCTGCTGGTCCGGTTCGGACCGGGAAGGAGCGCGAACTTGAGCGGGAAGATCCGTGTTCTCGTGGGCAAGCCGGGGCTGGATGGCCATGACCGGGGCGCCAAGGTGATCGCCACCGCGTTTCGCGACGCCGGATTCGAGGTGATCTACACCGGGCTTCACCAGACGCCCGAGATGATCGTCGAGGCCGCGGTGCAGGAGGATGTGGATGTCGTGTCGCTCTCCATCCTGAGCGGCGCGCACATGACGTTGTTCTCCCGCGTCCTGGAGCTCCTGCGCGAGCGGGGCGCCGGCGACATCCTGGTCATCGGCGGCGGGATCATCCCCGAGGAGGATGCGGCTCGCCTGCGGGAAATGGGGGTTGCAGCGATCTTCGGCCCGGGGACGCCGACGTCGGAGCCCATCCGGTTCCTCCGCGAGCGCTTCGCGGAAGCTGCGGCGGGACCGGCCGAGGAATCGTGAACCGCCGGTTTCGTTGATCTGGCAGGTGAACGATCTCTTCGATCCCGGTAGAATGACGGGTTCCTGAAACCCGGGTACACCCGACTGCCGAAGCGGACGACGTCGCCGCCTCTTTGCTTGCCTTCCGGGGGGCACTGGATACGACGAACTCTCCGTGCTGCCTCATGTGCAGGGGCCGGAGGCGATACAACGGCCGGATCACCAGAAAAGACAGGAGCGGGCGCCATCCATGGCAGTCAACAAGATCGTCCAGAACGCCGCCGCCGCGCTCGACCTCGCGCGGATTCCCGACGGCGCCTCGATCATGATGGGGGGCTTCGGTCTCTGCGGCATCCCGGAGCATCTCATCGCCGAGTTGCGCGGCCGGGGCGCCAAGGGGCTGACCGTCATCAGCAACAATGCGGGGGTGGATAACTTCGGAATCGGAACCCTGCTCCAGACGCGTCAGGTGAAGAAGATGGTCTCGAGTTACGTGGGCGAGAACGCGCTCTTCGAGGCTCTGTACCTTTCCGGTGAACTCGAACTGGAATTCGTGCCGCAGGGGACCCTCTCCGAGAGGATCCGCGCGGGAGGGGCCGGCATTCCGGCCTTCTTCACCGCGACCGGCGTCGGGACCCTGGTCGCGGAAGGCAAGGAGATCCGCCACTTCGACGGGCGCGACTATGTGATGGAACGCGGCCTCACGGCCGACTTTGCCTTCATCAAGGCCTGGCGGGGGGATCCCTGGGGCAATCTCGTGTACCGCAAGACGGCCCGCAACTTCAATCCCATGATGGCGACCGCCGCGAAGTTCGTCATCGCCGAGGTCGAGGAACTCGTGCCCCTGGGATCGCTCGATCCGGAGGCCATCGTCACGCCCTCGATCTACGTCGATCTGATCTTCCAAGGGGACCATTACGAGAAGCGGATCGAGCAGAGGACGACGCGCCCATGAACGGGACGCAGTGGAAGAGCGGCGAACGCCGCGCGTGCGTGGGCGGGGCGGTGCATTCGAGCGGCGAAGAGGCGTCCATGAGGGTGGCGCGGCGGATCGAGGACCGGCGGCAAGCGGGGGCGGATGCCGGGACGATGGAGAGAACGCGGAGGCTGTCATGAAGGCGGGACTGACCAAGGAGCAGATCGTGCGGCGCGCCGCCCTGGAGTTCCGTCCGGGGTTCTACGTCAACCTGGGAATCGGGATGCCGACCCTGGCCGCCAACTACATCCCGGAGGGAACGGAAATCGTCCTCCAGTCGGAGAACGGACTCCTCGGCATCGGTCCCTTTCCGCGGGCCGGCGAGGAGGACGCTGATCTGATCAATGCCGGGAAGCAGACCATCACGGCGGTGCCGGGGTCGGCCTTCTTCTCCAGCGCCGAGAGCTTCGCCATGATCCGGGGCGGGCACGTGGATCTGACGATCCTGGGCGCGATGGAGGTGGACCAGGAAGGGAACCTGGCCAACTGGATGATCCCGGGCAAGCTGGTCAAAGGCATGGGAGGCGCGATGGACCTGGTGGCCGGGGCGCAGCGCGTCATCGTGACGATGCAGCACTGCGCGAAGGACGGCTCGCCCAAGCTGCTCGAGCGTTGCACCCTGCCGCTGACCGGGACGCGCGTGGTCCAGCGGATTATTACCGAGTACGCGGTGGTGGATGTGGTGGCGGGGCGCGGCTTCGTCTGCCGCGAACTGGCGCCGGGTTTCACGCTGGAAGAGGTCCAGGGTTTCACCGGGGCGCCATTGCACGACGGCGGCAACATCACGACCATGGATATCGGGGAATGACACCTGATATCGGGGGATGACACCTGATATCGGGGAGTGACACCCATATCGGGGGATGACACCTGATATCGGGGGATGACGCCTCGTATCGGGGAATGACACCGGATATCGGGGAATGACACCGGTCTGCGGGACTGCTCCGCGCCGCCGATGTCCAGCCGGACACAGTCGCCGAACCCGTCGGGGTGGATCACCGGAGCAGCCGGGGCCTGCCGCGGCGCGATCACATGAGGAGGACCGGTACGCCATGATCCAGTTGAGCGAAGAGCACGTCATGATCCGCGACGCGGTGCGCGACTTCGCGGAGCAGGAGTTGCGCCCGATCGCGGCCCGCATCGACGCCGAGGAGAAGATCCCGGCCGAGATCTACCGCCACATGGGGGAACTGGGATTCCTCGGCATCCCCTATCCGGAGGAGGTCGGCGGCGCCGGCGGCGACACCCTCTCCTACGCCATCGCCGTCGAGGAGATCGGCCGCGTCTGCGGCTCGACCGGTCTGTCCATGGCGGCGCATACGTCGTTGGGCACCTACCCGATCTACAAGTACGGCACCCCCGAACAGAAGGAGAAGTACCTTCGCGGTCTGACGCGGGGCGAGTTCCTCGGCGCGTTCGGGCTGACGGAGCCGGGGGCCGGATCCGATGCCGGCGCCACCCGCACCACGGCGGTGCGCGACGGGGACCACTGGGTCCTCAACGGGGCCAAGAGCTGGATCACCTCCGGCGGACTTGCCAAGGTGGTCATCCTGGCCGCGCGGACGGGCAAGGAGAAGGGCGTCAAGGGCATCTCCGCGTTCCTGATCGAGAACCCGACGCCCGGGTTCACCGTCGCGAAGGACGAGCACAAGCTCGGCGTTCGCGGCTCGCAGACCGTCGAACTGTCGCTACAGGATGTGCGGGTGCCCGCCAGCGCGCTGCTGGGCGAGGTGGATGGCGGCTTCCCCATCTTCCTCGACACTCTCGACGGGGGCCGGATCTCGATCGCCGCGCTGGCGCTCGGCATCGCGCAGGGCGCGTACGAGGCCAGCGTAGAGTACGCCAAGACGCGGCAGCAGTTCGGGCGGCCCATCGCGGACTTCCAGGGGCTGCAGTGGATCCTGGCCGACATGGCCGTGCAGATCGAGGCGGCTCGATTGATGGTGTACAACTGCGCCCGCCTCAAGGACGCTGGGCTCTCCTTCAAGAAGGAGTCCGCCATGGCCAAGCTCTATTGCTCCGAGGTGGGCATGTGGGTCACGACCAAGGCCATCCAGGTGCATGGGGGCAACGGCTACAGCCGCGAGTACCCGGTCGAGCGGTTCTTCCGTGACGCCAAGTTGATGGAGATCGGAGAAGGCACCTCCGAGATCCAGCGTACGGTGATCGCGCGCGAGATCCTGCGCTGACCGCCATGACGCTCGCAATGGCCACCGTGATGCACGAGCATCGACCGGGCTCGGGAACGCCTGAGCCGTGAATCCGTGGCGAGGTGGCGAGAATGCCCCCAGTCAAGAGAGACCCATGGCCAACCAGCGGGCGGACGCGGATCGCGCGAACGCCCCGCCGCGATAGAGTCCAGGAAGGAGTGCAATCGATGAAAGACCGGCACGACTCGGATGTGTACCTGCTCAGCGCCGCGCGCACGCCCATCGGCAGGTTCCAGGGCGGTCTGGCTTCCTTTGGCGCGACCGATCTGGGAGGGCTGGTGGTGGCCGAGGCGCTCCGGCGGGCGGGCGTCGCCGGCGCGGACGTCGACGAGGTCATGATGGGGCACGTGCTGCAGGCGGGAGCCGGACAGGCCCCGGCGCGACAGGCGGCCCTCAAGGGAGGCGTCCCCGACACCGTTCCTGCCCTGACCGTCAACATGGTCTGCGGTTCCGGACTGCGGGCCGTCATGCTGGCCGCCAGCGAGATCCAGGCCGGGCAAGCCGAGGTTGTCGTCGCCGGGGGCATGGAGAGCATGACCAACGCCCCGTACCTGCTCCCGCAGGCGCGCGGTGGCTATCGCCTGGGCCATGGCCAGCTGGTGGACAGCATGGTCCACGACGGGCTCTGGTGCGCCTTCAAGAACTGGCACATGGGGTCGGCGGCGGAGGTGATCGCGCGCCGGTTCGAGGTCACCCGCGAGGCGCAGGACGCCTTCGCGGTGGAGAGCCACGCCAAGGCGGTCGCGGCGATGGACGGCGGGAAGTTCCGCGACGAGATCCTCCCGGTGTCGGTGGCGCAGAAGAAGGGCGATCCCCTCGTCATCAGCGCCGACGAGAGCCCCCGCCGGGACTCCAGCGTGGAGAGCCTGGCGAAGCTGAAGCCGGCCTTCGAGAAGGATGGAACGGTCACCGCGGGCAACGCCCCGAGCGTCAATGACGGCGCGGCCGCCCTGATCGTTGCTTCGGGACGTTTCGTCCGGGAGCGGGGGCTTCAGCCTCTGGCGCGCGTCACCGGCTACGCCACTGGCGGCACCTCGCCGGAGATGATCTTCCATGCTCCCGTGATCGCGGTGCGCAAGCTGATGGAACGTGCCGGCCGCGGGATCGGCGATTACGATCTGATCGAGGCCAACGAGGCCTTCTCCGCCCAGGCGCTGGCCAATGGCCGAGAGCTGGGGTGGGACTGGAGCCGGGTCAACGTCAACGGCGGCGCCGTCGCCCTGGGGCACCCGATCGGCGCCAGCGGGGCGCGCGTGCTGTCGACGTTGCTGTATGCCTTGAAGGATCGAGGAAAGAAGACCGGATTGGCCACCCTCTGCCTGGGGGGCGGCAACGCCGTCGCGCTCTCGGTCGAAATGGTCTAGGCCGGATCACCCACGACGACAGATCGCGCATCGAGATCATCACGGCCGGTGCGGCCTGGTTGTCTGGAATGCGGATCCAGGGAGGAGCAAAAGATGGATCGAAGCCGCCGCATCGGCGTGGTGGGCAGCGGCACGATGGGCAGCGGCATTGCCCAGGTGTTCGCGCAGTCGGGCTATTCGGTGGTTCTCCTGGACGCGTCCCCGGAAGCGTTGGACCGCGCGACCGCGGGGATCCAGAAGAGCCTGGAGAGGCTGGTCAAGAAGGGAACTCTCGGCGCGGACCAGGTCGGCGTCATCCTGGAGAAGATCAGCCGGACGACCAAGCCGGAGGCCTTGCGGGAGGCCCAGCTGGTGGTCGAGGCGGTGTTCGAGGACGTCGAGGCCAAGCGCGAGGTCTTCACCCGCATCAGCCAGGTGACCGTCTCCGATTGCATCCTGGCCTCCAACACCTCCTCGATTCCGATCACGCTCCTGGCCTCGGCCACCAACCGCCCCGACCGGGTCATCGGCATGCACTTCATGAACCCGGTGCCGGTCATGCAACTGGTGGAGATCATCCGCGGCCTGGCGACCTCGGATGAAACCTACACGGCGGTCGAAAGCGTCGCCCGCATTCTGGGCAAGACGCCGGTCCGGGTGGAGGACTATCCAGGCTTCGTCTCCAACCGTGTGCTCATGCCGATGATCAACGAGGCGGCCTTCTGCCTGATGGAAGGCGTGGCCACGCGGGAGGACATCGACACCGTGATGAAGCTGGGGATGAACCACCCGATGGGGCCGCTGACGCTGGCGGACTTCATCGGCCTGGACGTCTGCCTGCACATCATGGAGGTTCTGCAGGACGGCCTCGGGGAGGACAAGTACCGTCCCTGCCCGTTGCTGCGCAAGATGGTCCAGGCCGGGCGCCTGGGGAGAAAGAGCGGGCGCGGTTTCTACGAATACGAGAGCTGAGCCTACCGCGCCGGACGCTGCACGCCGGATGCGGTGCGCCGACGGTGCGCGACAGGGGCCTGAGACCGACCCCGGCTCCCCGCCCGATGGCGGCGAGACGGGGCGACTGCAGGGGACGTCAGGGACGCCAATAGGGGGTAGTGGTCATGGACTTTCGATTGACCAGCGAGCAGGAGATGATCCGTGATTCGGCCAGGGAGTTCGCCGATAACGAGCTGATGCCCAACGCCGCGCACTGGGACGAAACCCGCGAGTTCCCGACCGGCGCGGTTCGGAAGCTCGCCGAGCTCGGCTTCATGGGCATGATGGTCGATCCCCGGTGGGATGGCGCGGGGATGGACTCGGTCTCCTACGTTCTTGCTTTGGAGGAGATCTCCCGCGGTTGCGCCTCGACCGGCGTGATCATGAGCGTGAACAACTCGCTGGTCTGTCATCCCATCGAGCACAACGGCACCGACGAACAGAAGGAGCTCTTCCTCAAACCGCTGGCCTCGGGGAGCTGGCTCGGCGCCTATTGCCTGACCGAGCCACAAGCCGGTTCCGACGCGGGCGCCACCCGGACCACCGCGGTCCGCGACGGAGATGATTGGATCCTCAACGGAACCAAGATCTTCGTCACCAATGGGGGAGCGGCTGACGCGTTCGTCGTGTACGCCTCGACCGAACCGGAGAAGAAGACACGCGGCATCAGCGCCTTCGTCGTGGAGAAGACGCGGCCGGGCTGCTCGCTGGGCACGCGCGAGAAGACGCTGGGGATCCGGGCGTCTTCGACCATGGAGGTGATCTTCCAGGACTGCCGCGTTCCGGCGGTCAACCTGCTCGGGGAGGTCAACCGGGGCTTCCGCATCGCCATGGAAACCCTCAATGGCGGCCGCATCGGCGTCGCCGCCCAGGCGCTGGGGATCGCCCGCGCCGCCTTCGAGCGCGCCTTGAACTACTCCCAGACCCGCAAGCAGTTCGACGTGCCGATCAGCTCCTTCCAGGCGATCCAGTGGAAGCTGGCCGACATGGCGACGAGCCTCCAGGCCGCCCGCCTCCTGACCCTGCGCGCCGCCCACCTGAAGGACCTGAATCAGGACTACGCGGCCGCCGCCGCCGAGGCCAAGCTCTTCGCCTCGCGCGCCGCCGTCGAGATCGCCGACCATGCCGTGCAGATCCATGGCGGCTATGGCTACGTGTCGGAGTACCACGTCGAGCGGCACTATCGGGACGCCAAGATCACGGAGATCTACGAGGGCACGAGCGAGATCCAGCGCCTGGTCATCGCTCGCTCGCTCATGAAGATGTAGGACGCGCCGCCAGAGCCGGTTCGGGGGGGCTGACCGACATGGATCTGACCTACACCCAGGACGAACGCATGGTCCTGGACATGGTCCACGACTTCGCCGAGTCCGACATCCGTCCGTATGCCGCGCAGTGGGACCAGGAGGAGACGGTGCCGCTGCCGGTCCTGCGCAAGATGCAGGAGCTGGGGCTGTTCGGGCTCATGATCCCGGAGGAGTACGGGGGCGCCGGAGTCTCTACCGCCTGCTATGCCGCCGTGATCGAGGAGGTTTCCCGGGTTTGCGCCGCCGTGGCCATCGCGCTCTCGGTGCACAACTCCGTCGGGGCCTTTCCCGTCCTGCGCTTCGGCGGCGAGGAGCAGAAGCGTCACTACCTGCCGCTCCTGGCCTCGCGCTGGATCGGCGCCTTCTCCCTGACCGAGCCGGAGGCCGGGTCGGACGCGGCCCGTCTGCGCTTGAAGGCCGAGAAGCTGCCCGAGGGGGACTACCTCCTCAACGGGACGAAGAGCTTCGTGACCAATGGTTCCATCGCCGACCTCTACCTGGTCATGGGACGGACGGCCGAGCTCCCCGAGGCGCCGCACCGCGGGGTCACGGCATTTTTGGTCGAGCGTTCGCTGCCCGGCGTCTCCCCGGGCAAGATGGAACACAAGACCGGGCTGCGGGCCTCGGATACGACCGAGCTGGTCTTCGAGAACTGCCGGGTCCCCGAGTCCCAGCGGCTGGGCGCCGAAGGCCAAGGATTCAAGATCGCCATGATGAGCCTGGACAACGGCCGGATCGGCGTCGGGGCGCAGGCCACCGGCATCGCCCAGGGCGCGCTCGAAGAGGCCGCGGCCTACGCGCAGACCCGGCGGCAGTTCGACCGGCCGATCGCCTCGTTCCAGGCGGTCCAATTCATGCTGGCCGACATGCAGACCCAGATCCGGGCGGCGCGGCTGCTGGTCCAGAACGCCGCCTGGCTGAAGGACGCCGGCGAGCCCCACGGCAAGGAAGCCGCCATGGCGAAGCTCTTCGCCTCGCGGATGGCCAACCGTGTGGTGCACGACGCGGTCCAGATCCACGGCGGCTACGGCTACACCCGGGAGTACGCGGTCGAGCGCTATGCTCGCGACGCGCGGGTGACCGAGATCTACGAGGGGACCTCCGAGATGCAGCGGCTGGTGATCGCCCGTCACTTGTTGCGCGGCTGACCTGGGATGCGCTCCTTGGCCCACTCGGGAAGAAGCTCGGCCCGCATGTCGATTCTCGCGAAGATGGCGGCCAGGGGCGTAGCGCGCCCCGTAGTCGATCCCAGTGAGCAGGGCGGCGATCGGCGACGGTACCAACTGATGCACGACAACCACGTTCCCCGTCGGAAGGATGATCGTCGTTGAACAGCTGACAACATAAGCATCCCGATCACCGGGTTTGACGCGGCGTCACCGGGGTGCTGGCGGCGGCCGGATGGTCTTGCTGAGCAGGAGGGCGGCATCAGGGCGCGCTGCCGGGTTGGGTGGGCGTGCCTTGTGATCTGCCGTGCGCCTTGGCACCGGCGTACCCCGGACCGCGGACGAGCTTCTCGCCGTAGAAGACCCAAACAGGACCGCGACGTGACGAACCGGACTCTATCGGGCCGAGACCGATACCGAACTCATAGGTCAACGCGTGCGGCGCCTCGCCCGTGATCCGAAGATGCTCCTCGTGCACCTGCCTATGGTGGCCGTGACAGATCGTGGTGCGATTGGACCGGGCGTTGCTCCCTCCCTGCGAGCGAAAGACCATGTGATGGACCTCCAACGACTGCCGGCGGCTGCACCCGGGGACGGTGCAATGGCAGCGGTCCCGCTCGAGAATGAGGCGTTGCGCGGGCTTGGTCTGCGGGTCGGTGTTCTCCCAGACGGAGGTCGCTTGCGCCAGCAGAATCATGGCTGCCGTCCAGACGGGTACCGGTTCCGTGTAAGAAGCGGATAGTCTCCGGTCTCCCGGGTCTCCCGGGTCTCCAGGGTCTCCGGGGTCTCCAGGGTCTCCCGAGCCACCAACGGCAGGACTCGGCCTCCTGAGCGCATCGAGGTCCGGTGGCGCCATGCGGACGACGTACTCGGAGCGGATGGCACGGATGGCTGCATACCAGTCGTCGGCCACCTGGTGCGGCGCCCAGAAGCGGACCATGAGGCCTCGCCGTCCCAGTGCGAAGTCCCTCCGGCCCTGGTTGAGGGTTGCATGCAGACGCGCAGATGATTGCAGTCCAGTGACGGCGGCCTCCGCGCCTGATGGGGACGGCAGCGCAGCCACGGCTTCCTCATCTCCGGCGTTGCGGAGGTCGGGGATGGCGGGATGCGCGGTTATCCGCAGTCCGGTGCCGGCAGCCAGCGCTCTTGGGGACGGCAGCCCAGCCGCGGCTCCTTCATTTCCGGCGTCACAGGCTGCCTCATCCCCGGAGTCGCGGAGGTCGGGGATGGCGGGATGCGCAGATGCCTGCACCCCGGTGACTGGCAGAAGTTCTGGACCCTCACCGCCAATGCCACCGCTGCCGTCAACCCGACCGCTGCCGCCAACGACACCGCCACCGGAGCCACTGTCGCCACTGCAGCCGCTGATGCCGGTGCTGCTGCCGCGACCCGGCAGATCCGTGTCGTCATCCTCGCGGCGCACGATCGTGGCCGTATCCGCCTCGGCCTCTACCGCCATCTCCAGGAGGGCCTCCAGCCGAAGCAGCATGACCGGATTCTGGGCAGGGTCGCGAGGATCGCGGACATCCA
>JAKQSZ010000014.1 GCA_029569475.1 Candidatus Eiseniibacteriota bacterium
AGCACGACATCTGGCGACGTGCTCGCCCTCCCCAATGCTCACATAGCGCACTGGCTATGCTCCGCTTGGTGAGGGCTGTGCGCGCCGCCAGCTGCCGCACTCTGGCGCGTTTTCGCTCGCGGATTTCTGACGCATTGAGGCTAGTGCCCGCCGTCTCCGGCGAGGGCCTTCGCCAGTTCTCCCACGACGGCCTTGGCGTCGCCGAAGAGCATCCAGGTTCCGTCCTTGTAATAGAGCTCGTTCTCGATGCCGGCGAATCCGGGGTTCTTGCTTCGCTTGATGGCGAAGACGGAGCGGGCGCGATCCGCCTCGATGATCGGCATGCCGTAGATCGGGCTCTTGGAATCGGCGCGCGCGGCGGGGTTGACGACGTCGTTGGCGCCGATGACGAGGGCGACGTCCATTTGCGGCATCTCCGGGTTGATCTCGTCCATCTCCGCCAGGTCGGTGTAGGGGATGTCCGCCTCGGCCAGAAGCACGTTCATGTGCCCCGGCATCCGGCCGGCCACCGGGTGGATGGCGAACTTCACGGCGATCCCGCGCTTGCGGAGCTGATCGTAGAGCTCGCGCACCTTGTGCTGCGCCTGCGCCACCGCCATGCCGTAGCCGGGGATGATCACGACCTGGCGCGCCAGCTCCAGCACCTGGGCGGCCCCTTCGACGGTCTCTTGCTTGTAGTCGCGCTGCTCGCCGGACTCGGCGGCCTTGCGCACCTGCCCGAAGGCGCCGAAGAGGACGTTGACGAAGGAACGGTTCATCGCCCGGCACATGACGATGGAGAGAATCAGGCCGCTCGAGCCATCCAGGGCGCCGGCGGTGATCAGCAGCTTGTTGTCCAGGACGAAGCCCATGGCCACCGCGGAGAGGCCGGCGTTGGCGTTGAGGATCGAGATGACGGTGGGCATGTCAGCGCCGCCGATGGGCAGGATCAACAGGACGCCGAAGAGCAGCGAGAGAGCGATCACCCCGGTGAAGGCCGCGCCGCTCCAAGGGGCGGCCGGCGAAACCAGCAGCGCCAGTCCCAGGCCCGCGGCGACCAGGAGCAGGCCGATATTGACCACGTTCTGGCCCGGATAGGTGACCGGCCGCTGCGGGAGCCACTTCACCTCCTGCAGCTTGGCGGCCGCCAGCAGGCTGCCGGTGAAGGTGAGGAAGCCGAGGGTGATCTCCAGCAGGATGACGCCGACCCGGAAGGTGGTCAGCATCTCCGGCTCCGACTGCATCCAGAGAAAGTACTTGGCCGAGCCGACCAGGCCGGCGGCGAGCCCGCCGAAGGCATGGGAAATCGCGGTGCGCTGCGGCACCGCGGTCAGCGGCACCCGGGCAAGCGGGACGCCGACGGCCGTTCCGATCAGGATCGGCAGGATGATCCAGAGATGATGGACCACCTCGGGCAGGATCCAGGTCGATGCGATGGCGACCATCATGGCGGCGGCGCCCGCCAGGACGGACCGCCGCGCCGTCCTGGGATCGTTCATCCAGTGGAGCGAGAAGACAAAGAGCGCGGCCGAGGCGAGGTAGGCCAGTTGCACCAGGCCGTGGAGCAGTCCTCCCGGGGCGACGTGCACCCCGCTCATGACCGGCCTTCCTTGCCGCTCATCCCCTTGCCGGGGGAGGGGCCGCGGGGGCGGTCGGTACGGAACATCTTGAGCATGCGGTCGGTGATGAGAAAGCCGCTGACGATGTTGGTCGTGGAGGCGGCCAGCGCCACCGCGCCCAGGAGGCGGATCGGCGTGGGGTAGTCCGAACCCGCCACGATGATCGAGCCCACCACGGCGATGGCCGAGATCGCGTTGGTCAGCGACATCAGCGGCGTGTGCAGCAGGCGGGAGACGCGGCGGATGACGCCAAGACCGATGAACGAGGCCAGAACGAACACGAACAACAGCGACCAGAGATCAGGTCCGGCAGGCTTCACGATCGTCTCCTTTGCGGCTCGATCCCCACGTCAATCGACAATCCGGCGCCGGCCGTCGTAGCTCGGGCGGACCTTCTTCTGCCGGCGCAGGTACTCCTCGATGGTGGAGAGCCGCGACCGCCCGGAGTCCTTGACCTCGATGCCCTTCAGGGCGTATCCCGCGAAGTAGGAGTTGCCCGCGCCGCGATACTTCTTGTCGTCGCGGAGCGGCTTGCCGTTGACCGTGGCCTCGACCACCTCGTCCCCCTGGACCCGGTAGCGGATCCCCGAGACCGCCGGCTGATACTTCGCGAGCACGCGCCGCAGTTCCGCTCCCGAGATGCGGAAGGTGACGACGGTGTTGTTGAACGGGTCCATCGTCACGAGATCGGCGCGCGTGATGTCTCCCCGCAGGATCGGAGCGCGCACCCCCCCGAGGTTCTCCAGGGCGAGGTCCGTGCGGAAGATCTCGCGGACCGCGTCGGCCACGAGGTTGTATTCGGCCCGGTCGTCTCCCCACCCGGCGAAGTCCTCCTCGGCCTGGGCGATCACCTCACCGTACTTGCCGGCGATGGGCTCCCAGTACTGCTCGACCACGGCAGCCACCTCGGGGTGATCGGGCAGAGCCGACGTGATCGGCATCAGGCGGGCGCGATAACGTCCGACCGACCACGTTCCGTCCGCCGGGTCCTGCTGGAACAACAGGTCGAGGCGGCCAAGCTCTCCTCCCCACTGATGAGCCTGCACCACGATGGTCCCGTTGACCTCGGTGGCGGAGAGGGCTTCGGAACCCCAGACGAACTCGCCCGAGGGCAACCGGGAGTGGGAATGCCCGCCCACGATAACGTCGATCTCGGGCAGCGCGCCGGCCAGTTCGAGGTCTGTCTCGAGCCCGGCATGGGAGATCAGAACCAGGATGTCCGTCTTGTCCCGGAGTTCCTCCACGACCCGGCGCGCGGCCGGCAGCTCGTCCTCGATGTCGACTCCCTCCCGGGCGGCGGGATAGCCGCCGGCATCGCGGGTCACGATCCCGAAGAGCCCGATCCGCACCGGACCGATCGCGCGGATGGTCCAGGGGGTCGTGAGCGGCTGGCTGTTCTCCCGCGTCGACGCATTGGCGCAGAGAACCGCGAAGCGCGACATTCCGACGAGTTTCCGCAGTTGCGCCAGGGTGTTGTTGAACTCGTGGTTGCCCAGCGTGGCGAAGTCATAGCCGGCGGCGTTCATCGCGGCCACGTCGGCTTCGCCGTGGTACTCGGTGGAAAAGGGTGTTCCATCGCAGTAGTCGCCGCAATCGATCAACCACGAAGCGATGCCGCGTCCGTCCAGTTCGGCGCGCTGGCTGCTGACGAGGGAGGCGCGGCGGGCGATGCCGCCGATGTCCCGGCGTTGCGCCAGCCCGGCGGTCGGGCTGCCCGGTTCCGCGCGTTCGGGGTAGCTGAAGGGCAGCAGGTGCCCGTGCGTGTCGTTGGTGTGAAGGATGGTCAGGGAGACGGGGTCGGCGCCGCGGGCGGTGGTCGCTCCGGCGAGAAGGAACAAGGTGAGGAAGAGACCCATCGCTCGCGCGGTCGAGGCAGGTCCCGACCGCCCTGACCGCCCTGAACGTCCCGACCGTCCTGACCGCCGCCAACTTGCGTCCTGGGAGCGGCGCCGTCCGATGAACGGCAACACCGGGGTCTCGAACTTGTACAAGGCTTCCATCCTTCCTGATCGGGTCAGACCGGCGCGGCCGGCAGCCGAGACGGTTGGTCCATGGTGTCGAAGAGCTCCAGTTGGTCGCCCAGGCCGCGAAAGCCGCGGCGATGGATCGGCGAGGGGCCAAGGCGGGCAATCGCCTCGCGGTGCGCGCGGGTGGCATAGCCCTTGTGCTCCGCGAAGCCATAGTCCGGGTAGAGGTGATCGTATTCGACCATGAGACGGTCCCGGTGCACCTTGGCCAGGATGGAGGCGCAGGCCACGCAGTGGATCTGGGCGTCGCCCTTGATCCGGGCCTCCTGGGGCCACGGCAGGCCCGGCACGCGGCGGGCATCCACCAGCACGAAGTCGGGGCAGGGGTCCAACGCCTCCAGGGCGCGGCGCATGGCCAGCAACCCCGCGTGGTAGATGTTCCACATCTGGATGTCGTCGAGGTCCGCCACGCCGATGGCGCAGCACAGAGCGCGCCGGCGGATCTCTTCGTCCAACTCGGTCCGCGACCGGGCGGTCAAGGTCTTGGAATCGCGCGCCCCGCGGATCCGGGTGCCGGGCGCGAAGACCACCGCCCCGGCGACCACCGGTCCGGCCAGCGGTCCCATGCCGGCTTCATCCACCCCCGCGATGCGAACGTAGCCCTGCTTCCAATACGTTCGTTCGAGGCGCATCAGGTCGACACGCCCGGGCCGGCGGGGCTTGGAAGGCCCGGCGGAGGGCACGGCCTCCGGGATCAGACCGCCCGGCTGAGAGCATCCCGCGGACCGGTCTGCCGCCGCGGCCGAGGATCTCTCGACCGGCCTTTCGGGCAGAGGATGGGATGGCCCGGCGTCGACGGTTGTCTCCGGGGACCTCCCGGATGATGGAGCTTCGATCATCGAGCCCTCCTGGTTCATGACCGGACATTACCCTATACTCGATGGCAGGTGGTTTGGCCAGGGCCGATTCCTTTGGCTGTCCGCCCGGGAGAACCAGGAGGTTGCATGGAGTCGAGCACGCCCGCCTCACCGCCCAGGCGATCCGTCCCGGGGCGCTTCATCGCCTTTGAAGGCCTCGATGGTTCGGGCAAGAGCACGCAGCTCAGCTTGCTGGCGCGGCGGCTGGTCGATCGCGGCGTGCCCGTGCTGCAGACCAAGGAGCCCACCACCGGACCCGTCGGCTCGCTCATCCACCAGATCATGACCGGCCGCATCCGTTCGGACCAGAAGACGATCGCCGCCCTCTTCGCCGCGGACCGTCTCGATCACCTGCTCAACCCGGTGGACGGCCTGCGGGAACGGATCGAGGCAGGGCAGACCGTGCTCTGCGATCGCTACTACTTCTCCTCCTACGCCTACCACAGCGCCCACGTGCCGATGGATTGGGTCATCAAGGCCAACGCCCTCAGCGCGGAGATCCAGCGGCCCGACCTGACGGTCTTCGTGGACGTGCCGCCGGAAGTCTGCCTGCGCCGCTTGAGCGAGGGGCGCTGGCACCTTGAGCTCTACGAGAACCTGGAAACCATGCATCGCGTCCGGCAGCAGTACCTGGAGTCGTTCCGACTGCTTCACGGAGATGAAAAGGTTGTGATCGTGGACGGGCAGCCCGAGGCCGCCCTGGTCGCCGAGTCGGTATGGGCGTTCTGCCGGGAGTATTTCTGATGGGTACCACGAGGATCCTGCCTGCGCTGGCCGCGCTGGCCTTCACGGCCTTCGTCGTCGCTCTGCTGCCGGCGACCGGCCTGCATGACAGCCGGCCGGTGCCGCCCCCGGATGTCTGGGAGCGAACCCCGCAACCGGCGCCGCACGAGTGCCGTTTCTGGGCGCTGATCGGATCGGGCTATGACCCCACGGTGATCCAGGAACACCTTCGCGCCGGCGCGATCACCAATCTGCGAAGGCTGGCGAGCTGGAATCGGGATGGCTGGGGATTCTCGAGCTGGCTGGATGACGAGGCGGGCCTGAAGCTCGATGGTCCCCTCATCCGGCGCGGAGGCCCCCCGGCCGATCACGAGCACGATCCCGACTACGACCGCGCGGTCCAGGAGATCGCCCGGTTGAAACCGAGGGCTGTCATTGGACATGTCCGCGCGGGTAGCTCCGGCCACTGGGGCCTGCCCAACCCGCACCCCTTCGAGCACGAGGGGCTGACCTTCGCGCACAACGGCACGATCTCCGTCGAAGTGCTCCTGGATCTCCTGACGCAGGGAGATCGTGAGTACTTCCAGCGTCATCCGACCGAGTACGTGAACGGCTACATCGACTCCGAGCTGTACTTCATGTACCTGCTGCGGGCCCGCCGGGATCATCCCGAGCTGCGCGGGGCCGAGGCGTGGCGTCGCGCCATCCGGCTGCTGTCGTCGCGGGTCCCGGACAGCCGCCTGAACTTCGTCATGACAGATGGCGACACTCTCTACGCGCTGCGCTGTGCCGGGTACGACTTCTACGACGCGGTGAGGTACTTTCCCGCCTCCGCCAAGCCCGATCCCAGGCCACTCCACGCCCCATGGTGGGTGGTGGCCTCGGAGGTGGTGGGCTCCACGGAGAGCGGCTGGGGCGAGATCCCGGCCCGGACCCTGGCGGTGCTGGCGCCCGGGAGGCCGGCCGAGTTCATTCCGATCGATGAGTCCGGAGGCGATGGCGCGGAGAACGATCCGCCGCAGGATCCTGAACCGGGTTACGGCGGCAGTGGCGGTGGGGACATCGTAGGCGGCGGCGACGGTGGCAGCGGCGGCGACGGCGGCAGCGGCGGCGACGATCAGGGCGATGGCAATGCCGATGGCGATCGCGGCCATGCAGACGGCGGGGAATTCGCCGGCTCCGGCGCCGCAGGGCGGCCGGCCCTGCGGGCCAGCGTATTCGTGTCCTCCGGTCAGGGCGTGCTGGTGCGCGTGGTCTCCGATGCCGGAACTCCCGTCCAATCGGACGTGTGGGACGTGCACGGCCGCCGGCTCCGCTCCCTCGATGCCGCGCACCCGGTCGGCGGCGAGGCGCTCATCTCGTGGGACGAGCGGGACGAACGGGGGATGGCCGTGCCGAGCGGGGTGTACTTCTGCCGCCTGCGCCAGGGAAGGACTCAGGTCGTAGAGCGTTTTGCCCTGGCGAGATGAAGCGCCGGGGCGCCCTTGGCGTCGTTTCCATCGCCCGGCCGGGAACCCCACTGCCAGGATTCGAACAGGACTCGAACCCGGCGGCCGTGCTGTTGTTCCAACGGCCGCCGTCCTGACTCAGGACTTGCCCGGCTATCTCCAGCGGATCAGGAATGTCGCGGGGTCGAGTTCCAGGTGAAGATCCGCGACGTCGGGGTTGTCGTGGTCTTTCACGAGGCGAAGGCGAACGTGGTCCGATGCGGGGTCGAGGCGGACGATCACGGCCAGGTGTTGGTCGAAGCGGGCGATCTCGGTGGGGACGCGGCGAGCGTCGAGCGTCTGCCCCTCGCGATGCAACTCGCCGGAGAGCCAGAACTCGCACTCGTGCCGCTGCGCCAGACGCCGGATCCCCTCCAGGTCCTCATCCGTGGCGGTCTCCCAGTCCGGGAAACCGTCCAGGATCACGACCCTGGGGTTGAAGTCGGCGTGGGCTCGCATGTACTCGAGGGCCGTCTCCAGTTTGCGCAGCGCGAAGCTGCCGCCGAGGAAGGAGTGGATGCGGCGGTTCTGCTCGATCGTGCGTAGCGCCGCCGAGCGGTCCACCATCCCGCTGGATTCGGCCAGGTCGCGGAAGACCTCCTCGTAGAACTCCCGCACTTCGCCGGCGGTGTCCCGCAGGTTGACGTGCAGGACCTTGCGGCTGCGCAGGCAGTCGTCGGTCGCCACCGCCACGAGGAAACCGTTCTTGCCATCCCCGGGGCGGCTGAGGACAACGCCGATGTTGCCCGCGCCGAGGCCCCCGTGGATGGACCGCTCAAAAATGCGGAGAGGGTTTCTCTCCGCGATTTCCCTGCTGTACATTCCGCCCTCCTCTACTTGCCCGCGGCCCGCTTCTCGAGCCAGGCCTTGCGCAGTTCCTGCGTCACGTCGGACGGCGCCACGCCGTACCGGGCGAATTCCATGGTGAACTCGGCCTTGCCCTGGGTGCCCGAGCGGAGCACGGTGGCGTAGCCGAACATCTCCGAGAGGGGCACGTCGGCTTCGATGCGGACGAAACCCTGCTCCTCCGTCGTCCCGTGGATCATGCCGCGCCGCTTCATGATCGTCCCCATGATGTCCCCCTGGAATTCGCTGGGACCCTCGACGGAAACCTTCATGATCGGCTCCAGGGCGACCGGGTTGCCCTTGATGTAGAACTCGCGGAAGGCGCCCCGGGCCGCGGCCTGGAAGGCGTTGTCGCTGGAATCGACCGCATGAGCCCCGCCGTCCTTGAGCACGACGCGGACGCCCCACACCGGGTAGCCGAGCCACTCGCCGCGGTCCAGGCAGGCGCGGAATCCCTTCTCGATCGAGCTGATGAACTCGGTCGGGATGTTGCCCCCGACCACCTCGTTGACGAACTCGAAGCCGCCCGCCTCGAGCGGCTCGAGACGGCCCTGGATCTTGCCGTACTGGCCCGAGCCTCCGGTCTGCTTCTTGTGCGTGTAGTCGAAGTCCACCCCGTGGGTCATGGCCTCGCGATAGGCCACCTTGGGCCGGCCGACCGACACCGCGGCGTTGTACTCGCGCTTCATCCGCTCGACGTAGACCTCGAGGTGCAGCTCGCCCATGCCGCTGATCAGGGTGTCGCCGGTCTCCTCGTCGGTGGAGGTCCGGAAGGTCGGGTCCTCCTTGGTGAACCGCTGCAGGGCCCGCGACATGTTGCCGGCGGCCTTGTTGTCGACCGGCTGGATGGCCAGGCTGAGCACCGGGTCGGGAACGTGGATCGGCGCCATGGAGGCCTCGATCCTCGAGTCGGTGAAGGTGTCCCCCGAGGCGCAGTCGATCCCGAACATCGCCACGATGTCCCCGGCCGACGCGGACTCGATGTCCTCCATCGAGTCGGCGTGCATGCGGGCCAGGCGCCCTACCTTGAGCCGCTCGTGGGAGCGGCTGTTGACGATCTGGTCGCCCTTGCGGAGCGTGCCCTGGTAGATGCGCAGGTAGGTGAGCTGCCCGTACGGACTAACCTCGAGTTTGTAGGCCAGGGAGACCAGCGGCTTCTCCGGATCGGGCTCCACGACGAAGGATTCCTTCTCCTTGCCGTTGTCCAGCAGGATGCCCTCGTTCACCACCTCCGCGGGATTGGGAAGATAGTCGACCACGGCGTTCAGCAGGAGCTGCACGCCACGGTTCTTGTAGGCGGACCCCACGAAGACCGGCGTGATGGAGCGCGCGATGGTGGCCTGGCGCACCGTGCGGCGGATCAGATCCTCGGGGACGTCCCCCTCCAGCACCGCTTCCATCAGCTGGTCGTTGAACATGGAGAGAGCATCGAGCATCTCCTCGCGCCGCGCATGCGCTTCCACCTTCAGGGCGGCCGGAATCTCGACCTCATGGATGGTCTCGCCGTTGGGCCCCTCGAAGAGGATGCCCTTCATCTTCACCAGGTCGATGACCCCGGCGTGGCTCGCCTCGAGGCCGATAGGGATCTGCATGAGCACGGGGTTGTGGTGGAGCTTGGTGCGAAGCTGCTCGGCGACGCGGACGGGGTTGGCCCCGGTCCGGTCGCACTTGTTGACGAAAGCGATGCGGGGGACGTTGTAGCGCCGCATCTGCCGGTCGACCGTGATCGACTGGCTCTGGACGCCGGCCACCGCGCAGAGCACCAGGACGGCGCCATCGAGCACGCGCAGCGAACGCTCGACCTCGATGGTGAAGTCGACGTGGCCGGGGGTGTCGATGATGTTGATGTGGTGATCCTTCCAGGCGCAATGGGTGGCGGCGCTGGCGATGGTGATGCCGCGCTCGCGCTCCAGTTCCATCGAGTCCATGGTGGCGCCCACGCCGTCCTTGCCCTTGACCTCGTGCATCTTGTGGATGCGCTTGGTGTAGAAAAGGATGCGCTCGGTCAGGGTGGTCTTCCCCGAGTCGATGTGGGCGCTGATGCCGATGTTGCGCATCATGGCAAGGCCGCCCGCGAGGGTGGTCAAGAGTCTCCTCCTCTGTCTTGGTGCCGGTTTCCGGTCTGTGCCTGACTGGTCGGATGCGGATGCCGCGCTGACCGGTTGTCTCATCGTGCGGAAAGCTGCGAAGGGATCAGTTCCCGTTGGGCTGGAAACCGACAATCTCAGCATGCCTGACACATGGATTCGTGAAAAAGTACCACGAGCGGCGGGCGGACGTCAAACATGCGTTTGTCATTCGTGCCCGGCCGCCGGCCCGACCTGGCCTTGCGTGCGATATCAGCCCGTGGCAGGTAGTCTGGTGGGCTGGCCGGACGGGGCTCACGATCATTCCAAGGAGGCCCGTTCGCGGCGCGCGGGATCCGGCCGGCCGGATCCTCAATACCCGTTCCCGAGAGGCACGAACCACCGGCGGGCTGACGAGCAGGGCCCCGCCGACTCATGGAGGATGGACACCAATGAACACGACCTGCCGGCGCGGGGCGCCGGATCGAGCGGTCTGGCCTCAGGCCCGAGCAACACGGAGGCCTCGTAGACAGGGCGCCATGGCAGCCGCGCTGCTGCTGTGCGCCGCGCTGATCTCGCAAGCGGAGCCGGCCCGCGGGGAAGAGACCCAAGCCGGCGGGGGGATGGAAGTGCGCACGGAGACGATCCTGTACAAGCATGGCGACACGGTCCTGGAGGGATACCTTGCCGCTCCGGCCTCCGCCGGCACCGGCGATACCCGCGCCGAGGGGGCGGGCAAGGGGCTGCCCGGCATCCTGGTCATCCATGACTGGAGCGGCGTCGGTCCCTACGTCCGTGAGCGAGCGGAGCAGCTTGCGGGCGAGGGCTACGTCGCGATGGCCATCGATATCTACGGTCAGGGGAACCGGCCGGAGTCCATGGAGGAGCGCGCCCGGACCGCGGGATCCTTCCGATCGGACCGGGAGCTGATGAGGGCCCGGGCGCGGGCCGGGCTCGAACGGCTGAAGGCCGACCCGCGCGTGGATGGCGACAGGATCGCCGCCATCGGCTACTGTTTCGGCGGCGGAGCGGCCCTGGAGATGGCGCGTTCGGGGGCGCCTCTGGCCGGCGTGGTCTCCTTCCATGGAAGTCTGGATACGCCCCGGCCCGCCGACATGAAGGCCTTTCGAGGGAAGATTCTGGTCTGCCACGGCGCCGACGATCCGCACGTGCCGCCGGAGCAGGTGGCGGCCTTCCTGAAGGAGGTCAAGGAGGCGGGCGTCGATTACCAGTTCATCATGTATGGCGGCGCGGTGCACTCTTTCACGCAGCGCGCGGCCGGCGGCGATCCCAGCAAAGGGTCGGCCTACCACGAGGGCGCGGATCGGAGATCGTGGCGGGCCATGATGGACTTTCTGGCCGAGATCTTCGGATAGCCGGCGGATCGACCGCGAGCGCGGCGCCGCCGGAGCGCCGTGAGTTGCGGGTTTGGGGGAGGAGCCGGCCACATGGACCGAGGTGGAGAGAGCCTGTTCGCGAGGGGGCGCTCGTGGTGGATCCTCCCGGTCCTCGTCCCCGCGCTGGCCCTCCATGCGATACTCGCCTTGCGCTTCGCCGGACACCTGGTCGACGACGCCTTTATCAGCTTCCGCTACGCGGCGAACCTGTCGTCGGGGTTGGGGCCGGTCTTCAACGCGGGCGAACGGGTGGAGGGGTACACCAACTTCCTCTGGGTGCTGCTCCTGGCGGGGGGGATGAAGCTTGGCATCGCGCCGGAGTCCGCCGCGCGCGTGCTGGGCTTCCTGGCCGGGGCGGCCTTGGTCACGGCGGTGGCGTTCTTCTCGTCCCAGACGCTGCGCTCGCGCCGGGTGGCCTGGATCCCGCCGGTCTTCGTGGCGGTGCACCCGGCCCTGGCGGTCTGGGCGGTCGGCGGGCTGGAGACGCCGCTCTTCGCCGCCCTCGTCACCTGGGGCGTGGCGATGGGGGCGCGCGAGCTGGCTCGGGGCAGGCTGGCGCCGGCGAGCGCCGCCCTGCTTGGCCTGGCCTCGCTGACGCGCCCCGATGGGGTGCTCCTCGCGATCGCCGTCGGGGGCGTCGCCGCAGTTGCGGTGGCCACGGGGTCGCGGGAACGCCGCGGTGCCGCCTCCCTCGCTCCGTCCACTCGCCAACTCGCCGCCTGGGCTGCCGTGTTCCTGGCGATCTGGCTGCCCTGGTTCCTCTGGCGCTGGTCGTACTACGGCCAGTTCCTGCCGAACACCTTCCATGCGAAAGTCGATGCGGGGGGCGCGGTGCAGCGTGGGTTGGCCTACTTGCACGCCTTCCTGTGGAACACCGGTTACTGGCTGCTGCTGCCCGCCGCGGGGATCGCGTTTCTGAAGACCCGCCGGGAGGCCATGGTGATCGCGGCGGCCGCGGGATTGTACACGGCCTATGTCGTCTACGTCGGCGGGGACGGTCTGCCGATGTACCGGTTCTTCGTCCCGGTGCTCGGCCTGGCCGGGCTGCTGTTTGCCTGGGGTATCGCCGGCTGGCAAACGCGATGGCCCCGGGGCGTGCCGCTGCCCGCCGTGGTGGTCCTGGGAGCCGCCTTGCTTTGGACCGCGCGACCCAACTTCGCCGGCCCCGATCACGCCTACGTCGAGCAGGATGTTCGCGAGGTCGCGGCGTGGAGCGAGATCGGCCGGTGGTTCCGGCAACACGCGAGCGCGGGGGAGTCGTTGGCGGTCCTGCCCGCCGGGGCCATGCCGTACTACTCGGGGTTGACCGCGGTGGACATGCTGGGGCTCAACGACACCACCATCGCCCGCACCAAGGTGACGATGGGAACGGGGCAGGCGGGGCACGAGAAGTACAACGTGCCCTACCTGCTCCAACGGGCGCCCACCTACTTCGTCATCGGCATCTACGGGCTCATGCCGCAAGCGGCCCCGCCGGAGCAGATCGTGACGCCCGGCTACCCGGTGGAGCGGGATCTGCTGCTATCGCAGGAATTCCATGCCGCCTACGAACCCAGGATCGGGCAGACTCCGGGAGGGTTCTTCGTATACTTCGCAAGGAAGGGGCGTTGAGCATGCCGGTGATCACCATTTCGCGCCAACTCGGCGCCGGCGGAGGTGAAGCGGGGCGCCGGGTGGCGGAACTGCTGGGGCTGGACCTGGTCGATTCGGCCGTCTGCGCCGAGGTGGCGCGGCGGCTCCAGCTACCCGAGGAGGCGGTGCGCGCCTGGGACGAGCGGCGGGAGAGCCTGATCCTGCGGCTATTGCGGACGCTGCAGGACGCCCACCCGGAGTCGGCCATGGGAGCGCCGGCCACGGCATCGGCCTTTGAGCCGTCCACGGATCCCGATCGCGTCTGGGAATCCACCTGCGAGGTGATCCGCGAGGAGGCGAAATCGGGAAAGGCGGTGATCATCGGCCGCGGGGGGGCCATGATCCTGGCGGACTGGCCGGGGGCGCTGCACTTCCGCCTGATCGCTCGGAAGGCCGCTCGCCTGCGGCGCGTCATCGAGAGGCTAGGGTGCGCGGAGGAGGAAGCCGCCCGCCTGATCGAGAAGGCGGACCGGGACAGGGCCGCCTTCCTTCGCCAGCGTTTCAACGCGGATCCGGAAGACCCGACCCACTACGCCCTGGTCCTCAATACCGGCATCCTCGGCATCGAGCGAGCCGCGCGCCTCATGAGCGAACTCGCCGCGGGCCGATCGACGCCGTGAACGAAGAGAGGCTGGTCCACACCGGTGGCGGCCCTCCCGCCGCGGGCCCGGCGGTGCCTCCCCCGCGCACGGGGTGGCGCGCCAAAGTTCCCGGCGCGTTCGATCACTTCAACTTCCGCCTCTTCTGGAGCGGCCAGCTCGTCAGCCTGATCGGCACCTGGATGCAGTCGGTGGCGCAGTCCTGGCTGGTCCTGCAGCTCACCAACTCGGCGTTCCAGGTCGGCCTTGTCACGGCGGCGCAGTTCACGCCGGTGCTGCTCTTCAGCCTTCTCGGCGGCGTCTTCGCCGACCGCCGCGCGAAACGCCGGGTGATCATGGTCACGCAGACGGTCGCGGCGTTGCAGGCGCTGACCCTGGGCATCCTGGTCGTCTCCGGCAACATCACCGTGGGGCACGTCATCGCAATGGCCGCGGTGCTCGGACTGGTCAATGCCTTCGACATTCCGACGCGGCAGTCGTTCGTGGTGGAGCTGGTGGGACGCCGCGATCTCATGTCGGCCATCGCCCTCAACAGCTCGGCCTTCAACACCGCCCGCATCATCGGTCCGGCCATCGGAGGAGTGCTGATCGCCCGTTTCGGGGTGGGGCCCCTCTACATCATCAACGCGGCGAGCTACCTCGCCGTTCTCACCTCCATCTTCTTCCTGCGCGGGGCGGAGCTCCAGACGGGCCGCCGGGCGCGGGAGAGCGGAGTCTGGAACAGCCTCCGCGAGGGCGTGGCCTACGTTCGGGGCGACCGCTTCGTCGGCGTGGCGACGTTGCTGGTCGGCCTGGTGGCGACCTTCGCGATGAACTACACGGTCCTGCTGCCGGTGGTCGCCCGTGACGTCTTGCAGATCGGCTCGCCCGGCTTCGGAATGCTGATGGCCGCGCTGGGTGTCGGGTCGGTGCTGGCCGGCTTGTTCCTGGCTACCCACACCGGGCTCCGTCCGGGACGGACGATGCTTCTCGGCGCTCTGGGACTCGCCCTCTTCGAACTGGTCTTCGTGGCCGGGCACCGCCTCGCGGCGCCGCTCCCGGTCTCCATCCTCTGCCTCGTGGGGGTCGGCTTCAGCGCGATCTGCATGACCGCCACCGCGAACAGCGCGATCCAGCAGAGGACTCCGGACGAACTCCGGGGGCGCGTCATGAGCGTCTATGTTACGGTCTTTTCCGGATCGGTTCCGGTCGGCAGTCTCCTGGCCGGAGCCATGGCCCGCAAGTGGGGGGTGATGGCGGCATTCGCCATCGGCGCGACGCTGGCCCTGCTCGCCGCCGGCGGCGCCGCCCTGGCCCTGCGGAGGGCAACCCGGACGGAGGGAGACCGGCCCGAAAGGAGCAGCCATGCCGGAGCTTGACGACGAGGCCCGACGGGGACCAGGAGCGGAGCGTTCGCGCGGGCCGTCCGCGCCGGCGTCGCTTCCGGAAGGCGCCGCGGCCGCGGGTGGATCGATGACAATCTCCGAGTCGCTCCGCTTCGGCCACAGCCCCGATCCGGATGACGCCTACATGTTCTACGGCTTCGCCCAGGAAGCGGTCCACGTCGAGCTGCCCTCGGGCATCGGGGCCCCGCCGCGCCGCTGGCGCGTCGAGCACGTCATGGAGGACATCCAGTCCTTGAACGAGCGCGCCCTGCTCGGCGACCTGGAGATCACCGCAATCTCCGCCCACGCCTTCCCCTTCGTGGCGGACCGCTACTGGGTGATGCGCACCGGGGTGTCCATGGGCGACGGCTACGGCCCCAAGGTCCTGGCCCGCGAGTCCCGGACGCTGGAGTCCCTTCGCGGCGCCCGCATCGCCGTCCCCGGCCTCATGACCACGGGCATGCTCGCGCTCAAGCTCTACCTGAGCGAGTTCCGGCCGGTCCTGATGCGCTTTGACCGGATCATGGAGGCCGTGAAGGAAGGAAGTGTAGAGGCGGGGGTGATCATCCACGAGGGACAGCTCACTTATACAACCACCGGCCTGCATCAGGTCGTCGACCTGGGCGGCCTTTGGAAGGCGCAGACCGGCCTGCCGCTGCCCCTGGGCCTGGACGTGGTGCGCAAAGACCTCGGCCCCGACCTGGCCGCGGCCGTCTCCCTGGCGCTGCGCCGGTCGATCGAGTACGCCGAGGCGCACAAGGCGGAGGCGATGCGCTACGCCATGCAGTACGGCCGGGACCTGGACGAAGAGCTCAACGCCAGGTTCGTCGGCATGTACGTCAACGATTGGACGCTCGACATGGGAGAGGAAGGACGCCGGGCCCTGGTGACCCTCCTCGATGCCGCTTCCGACGCGGGACTAACGCCGCCGGCAGACGTGGTTCTGGTCTGATTCGGGCGCCCTGGCGGGGAGGGCGGTCTCGGGCACATGGGCCAGGACGGCGTCGACCAGGCGTTCGACCGGGATCTCGGCGAAGCACCGTTGGGCGAAATCGCACGGCTGCGACTGCAGGCAGGGGCGGCACTCCACGTCGATCTCCACGGCGGTGAACGCGGGCGTCAACGGCGCGGAGCGCTCCGAGAGCGCGGGCCCGTAAAGACCGACCGCGGGCACGCCCAGGGCGCATGCCAGGTGCAGCGGGCCGGAGTCGACGCCGACATAGACGTCCAGCGCCCCCAGGGCCGTCTTGAGCTGCTCCAGCGTGAAGGGATGGTGCGCGGCGCGCCCGCCCAGGAGGTCCTGGAGCCGTCCCACCCGTTCCGGTTCCTCGCCGATGAGAAGCAGGGCGATGTCGCGGCGCGCCAGCTGGTCGGCCAGCTCCACGATCAGCTTCTCGGGCAGCACGCGTTTGGGCCGTCCCGCCCCCACGTGGATGCCCACCAACGGCCTCCGGGACGTGGTTCCGCCGCCGCGCAGCGCTTCGAGGACCGCTTTTGTCTTCGGATCGGAACCCCGGGCAAGGGCCGGAAGCGGCTCCCCCGGGACCCCGAAGTGGCGCAGATAGGCGTAGAAGTCTTTCACAATGTGACCATGCAAACGCTTCGGCAGAACATGGTGGTAGTACAGGCGGCGGTACAAGGCCTGGCTCCGCGACGCGGCGCTTCCGATCCGGATCCCCCCACGCAGTTCGCCGATCCAACGGCGGCTGGTCGAGGACGAGGTCAGGTCGACGATGGTGCGATAGCGCCGGGCGGCCGCCTCACTCAGCGATACCGGCCGGATTCCCGGCTCGCCGCGCAGCAACGCCGCATTGCGCGGCTCGACCAGGACATCGAGTACCGGCTCCTCGACGAAGGCGCCATCCTCCTGAGAGACACCGGACTCGTTCGAGGCGCCGCGCTCCCGAGAGTCGCCGGAGCGCCCCGAGTCATCGCGTGCCGGTGAGTGACGAGACTCCTGCAGCAAGAGATCGCGCAGCGCGTTGATGACCACCGTTGCGCAGACGAGATCCCCCATCCTCGAGCTGCTGACGGCCAGGGCGGGGGATAGAGGACGGTGCGGCTTCATCTGCCTGGAGACTCAGAGCTCATCCGAGGCGGCCCCGCCGGTATCACGCCGGGGCAGCGCCATCGCCATCCGCCCCGCGCGCTCCCACGGCCCGCTCGTCGCCCGCAGGCGATCATGACGTCGCGATCTCCCGCACCGCGTCGGCCGCCTGCTCCATCTCTTCGGCTGTATTCGACCAGGAGACGCTGAAGCGCACCGTGCCGCCGGGAAACGTCCCGAGGGCATGGTGCGCCCGCACAGCGCAGTGCAGACCCGCGCGGCAGAGGATCCCGCGGCGGTCCAGTTCTCGCGCGACCATGTGCGTCTCCTGACCGGCGACGGTGAAGGAGAGCACCCCGACCCGCCGCGCCGGATCGGCCGGCCCGTGTAAGGTGACTCCCGGGATGAGCCCCAGGCGCTGGCGGAGCAGTCCGGTGAGCTCCTGGTGATGGGCGCGGATCGACTCGAGGCCGACGCGACCCAGATGAGCCACCGCTTCCCCCAGCCCGGCCACGGCCGGGACGTTTTGCGTGCCCGCCTCGAAGCAGTCCGGCGGAAAGTCGGGCTGTTCTTCCGAATCGCTGCGGCTTCCCGTCCCCCCGCGAACCAGGGGCCGTACCCGCTCGGGTTCCCTCAGGTAGAGCGCGCCGGTGCCCGGCGGGCCGAGGAGAGCCTTGTGTCCGGTCACGGCCAGCGCATCGTAGCCTTCCTTGTCCACATCCAGGGGGACGACCCCCGCGCCCTGCGCGCCGTCGATCAGGCAGAAGACGCCGTGCTCCCGGCACAGCGCCGCCACCTCGGCCGTCGCGAAGATCTCCCCCGAGACGTTGGACGCCATGGTGAGGGCAAGCAGCCGGACGCCGCCCGCAGCCAGGCGGCGGCGCAGAGCCGCGAGGTCGATCCCCGCCTCGGGGGCGTAGGGGATCGCCTCGATGCGCAGCCCGCGCCGGCGCTCCAGGTCGCGCAAGGGGCGCATGACCGCGTTGTGTTCGAAGGGGCTGGCGAACACCGTGTCGCCCGCTTCCAGAAAGCCGTAGAGGACGATGTTGATGGCCTCGGTGGCGTTCTTGGTGAAGGCCAGGTGCGCGGGGCGCGTCACGCCGAGGAAGTCCGCCAGATCGAGGCGGGCCCCTTCCAGGAGGCGCGCCGCCGAGAGCGCCAGGATGTGGCCGCCCCGCCCGGGATTGGCCGGAGCGGACTGCAGGGCGCGCAGCATGGCCTCGGCGACCTCGGGTGGCCGGTAGCCGGTTGTGGCCGCGTGATCGAGATGGATCATCGACCTGCCATCCGTCCTGTGCTCGACATGTCTCTTCCACCCGTGACGCGGGAGCTGGCCGCCGGCCGGCATCTCGTGGCCCGTCCCCTGCTCAACACGCTTCCTCCACCGCCTGCGGCTCTCCCGCCAGCATCCGCCAGATCCCCGTGAGCCTGAGATCGCCGTTGGCGCAGATGCCGCGGAAGCTGGCCAGGTCCTGCAGGCGGAATTCCACGGCCAGGCCGCACTCCGAGGTCAGTTTGCGGGGCGTGGGAACGATGTCGTACCAGAGCCCCGCCTTCTTCATCCCCCGCTCGGCTGCCAGGACGTAGTGGACCGAGGCGAAGAGGGCGAGGGCGGTATCCACGGCTCTGTCAGGGACGCACGACGCGGTCGGCCTCGAGCAGCGACGCCACGATCTCGCCCATGTTGGAGATGCTTCCGGCTCGCAGGCGGTCCTTCGCGTGGAAGTAGTCGAGGCAGGTTCCGCACGCGAGGATCTGGATGCCGGCGCCTTCGAGGGCTTTCATGTCCTCGAGGAGCGGCGAATCATCCAGGGCGAGACGGACGCCCGAGTTGATCAACAGAAGCCGCCAGGGGCGAGGGCGCGCTTCCTTCAGCGTCTTCACGAACGACCGCGCCAGCACGGCGCCGAGCTCATCGGAGCCGCTCCCCAGTGTTGCCGAGGCCAGCAAGACCGTGATCTTCGGCCCCTGGCGCGCGCTATCCTGTCCCGCCTCCGCGCTCATCGACTGTCCTCCTGTACCCTCTCGTACAAGGTCGTCCTCTGCACCGGCCGGAATCCCGCGTCGGAGATCAACCGCCGGATCTCCTCGACGGTAGTGCGGACCTGGTGGCCGGTGGCGAGGTGCACATTCTCCTCCAACAAGGTTCCTCCGAAGTCGTCGGCGCCGAAGTGCAGGGCGACCTGGCCGGTCTTCTTGCCTTCGCTGAACCACGAGGCTTGGATGTGGTCGAAGTTGTCCAGGTAGAGCCGAGCCAGGGCCAGGATCCGCAGGTAGCGGGCCGCGCCCGCCGGGCGGAAACCCCGGGCCTCCAGGGCGGTCTGCATCGGCGTGTTCCCCTTCTTGTAGGACCAGGGGATGAACGCCGTAAAGCCTCCCGTCTCGTCCTGGAGGGAACGGAGTTGCTCGAGGTGCTCGATGATGTCCTCGTCGCTTTCGAGGTGGCCGTACATCATGGTCGCGGTCGAGCGGAGTCCGGTCTGGTGGGCTTCGCGCATGACGCGCAGCCAGGTCGAAGCCGGCCCCTTCTTCGCCGCGATGCGCCGCCGGACCCCTTCGCTCAGGATCTCCGCCCCGCCGCCGGGGAGGGATACCTGGCCAGCATCGCGCAGGGACCGTAGCACCTCGCGCGTGGACAGTCCCGAGACCTCCGCCATCTGGACGACTTCCGAAGGGGAGAAGAAGTGCGGCGTGATCGAGGGGAACCTCCCCCGCGCCTCCCGCACCAGGTCGAGATAGTAGGAGAGGGGCAGGTCGGGATTGTGGCCCCCTTGCAGAAGCACGGTGGTCGCGCCGCCCTGCAAGGCCGCGTCGATGCGCTCCATGACTTCTTCCACTGTCAGCGTGTAGGCCTCGGCGTGCCCCGGCTTGCGGTAGAAGGCGCAGAAGGCGCAGTCGGTGACGCAGACGTTGGTGTAGTTGGGGTTGGTATCGACCACGTAGGTGACGTCATCGCCGGGATGTCGCCGCCGGCGCTCTCTTTGGGCCCGTTGTCCGAGTTCGGGCAGCGAAGACTCGCGCAAGAGCGCCAGGCCTGTCTCTGTATTGAGACGATCAGATGCGACTAGATTGGCGCCAGGTTCTCGAGAAGGTGCATGGGAAGTCATGGCGCCATCATACACCGCCTGCGGTCGGGTCCATGGGGGCGGATTCGGGGAGAACTTCCCGGTGGCGACTGCAGCTCCCGAGGGCGCGGACCCGGCCCGGGACACTGGCGCCAGGGGTCGCAGGTCGGATTCGGTCGAGTTCCCCGCCCGTCGCACCGATTTCCTGAAACGGGGACCCTGACTTCTGGAGCGGAACCGGGTTCTGTGGTAAACTCTAGTTCTGCTATGGAATCAGTAGGAAATAGCAGGTCCAGGTTCGCAACCCGTGGGGGCTGGGGCGCAAGACCGGCCAGGTGGGGGCTGCGGGGGCAACATTATGTTGATACCATAAGACCGCTTTCGGGAGGCCATGCACCATGAGCTATCATCATTCCCCTGGCGGCGAGGTCCTTCGTAAGCGGGTCGCCGCGGCCGCGGCGCTCTGCCTCGGACTCGTCCTTCTCGGTTCCCTTCTCCCCGCTCCGCTCGGACCCGCGACGGCATCGGCCGGCCCGGCCCAGCTCCTCAACGTCTCCTATGACCCGACGCGCGAACTCTACCAGGATTTCAACCAGGCCTTCGTGCGCCACTGGGAGAAGGCCAAGGGGGTCAAGGTCGAGATCAGCCAGTCGCACGCCGGATCGGGATCGCAAGCGCGCGCCGTCATCGACGGGCTGGAAGCGGACGTGGTCACGCTGGCCCTGGCCTACGACATCGACGCGATCGCGGAGAGATCGGACCTTCTGTCCGCGGATTGGCAGAGCCGCCTGCCGCACAACAGCTGTCCCTACACCTCGACCATCGTCTTCCTCGTGCGCAAGGGAAACCCGAAGAAGATCACGGACTGGGATGACCTGGGGCGTCCGGGCATCGAGGTCATCACGCCCAACCCGAAGACCTCCGGGGGCGCCCGCTGGAACTACCTGGCGGCCTGGGGTTACGTGATCCGCCGCGGCGGGGACGAGGCGGCCGCGCGGGATCTCGTCACGCGCATCTTCCAGAACGTGCCCGTGATGGACACCGGCGCGCGCGGCTCGACCACCACCTTCGTGCAGCGGGGGATGGGAGACGTGCTTCTGGCCTGGGAGAACGAGGCCATGCTGGCGGTCAGGGAGCTGGGGAAGGACAAGTTCGAGATCGTCGTCCCCTCGATCTCCATCCTGGCCGAGCCTCCTGTGGCCGTGGTCGAGAAGGTGGCCGCCAAACACAAGACCACCGAGCTGGCGCGCGCCTACCTGGAGCACCTGTACAGCCCCGAGGGGCAGGAGATTGCCGCGCGCCACTACTACCGGCCGCGGGATGCGCAGTCTGCCGCGAAAGCCGGAGTGGCCTTCGAGGACGTCGTGCTCTTCACCATCGAGGAGCAGTTCGGCGGCTGGGCCAAGGCGCAGAAGATCCACTTCGCCGACGGCGGCATCTTCGATCAGATCACGCAGGGCATGAAGTAGGCCCGGGGGCGCCGTGCGCCAGAGCATCCTGCCCGGGTTCGGGCCTTCCCTCGGTTTCACCGTCTTCTACCTCAGCCTTCTGGTCCTTTTGCCGCTCTCGGGGCTTTTCCTCAAGACGGCCGGAATGGGCTGGGAACGCTTCTGGGAGACGGTGGTCTCCCCGCGGGCTCTGGCCTCCTACCGGCTCAGCTTCGGCGCCGCGCTCAGCGCCGGGCTGATCAACGTGGTCATGGGGCTGCTGGTGGCCTGGGTGCTGGTGCGCTATCGCTTCCCCGGCCGGCGCATCATTGACGCCATGGTCGATCTACCCTTCGCCCTGCCGACCGCGGTGGCCGGGATCGCCTTGACGTCGGCCTACGCCAGTTCGGGGATCCTGGGCCGGCCGCTCCAGGCCCTCGGCATACGGGCCGCCTTCTCACCGCTGGGCGTGACCATCGCGCTGACCTTCATCGGGCTTCCCTTCGTGGTGCGCGCGGTGCAACCGGTGCTCGAGGAACTGGACAAGGAGGTGGAAGAGGCCGCGCTCACGCTGGGCGCCTCGCGCTGGCAGACCTTCCGGCGGGTGATCCTGCCCGCGCTGATGCCGGCCCTGCTGACCGGTTTCGCCCTTTCCGTCGCCCGCGCGCTGGGGGAGTACGGCTCGGTCGTCTTCATTTCCGGGAACATGCCGATGAAGACCGAGATCACCCCGCTGTTGATCATGACGAAGCTCGAGCAGTACGACTATGCGGGCGCGACGGCGCTGGCGGCGGTCATGCTGGTCTTCTCCTTTGCGCTGTTGGTGGCGATCAACTTCTTCCAGCAATGGGAGCATCGCCGGGGGGCGGCCGCGTGACGCGCATCATCCTGATCGCGGCCGCCCTGGGCTTCCTCGGGCTCTTTCTCTTCGTGCCGTTGGCGGTCGTGTTCGCCCAGGCCTTCGAAAAGGGGATCGGCTGGTACCTGGCGGCCATCCGCCATCCCGAGTCGCTGGCGGCGCTGCGCCTCACCCTGCTGGTCGTCGCCATCACGGTGCCGGTCAACACCATCTTCGGCGTGGCCGCGGCCTGGGCCATCGCCCGCTTCCGGTTCCCGGGCCGCAAGCTCCTCCTGAGCATGATCGACCTTCCCTTCACCGCCTCCCCGGTCGTCGCCGGACTCGTCTTCGTCCTGCTGCTGGGCGCGCGCAGCCCGTTGGGGGCATGGCTCTCGGCGCACGACATCAAGATCATCTACGCCCTGCCCGGAATCGTAGTGGCCACGATGTTCGTGACCTTTCCGTTCGTGGCGCGGGAGCTGATCCCCGTCCTGCAGGAGCAGGGACGAGACGAGGAGGAAGCGGCCATCGCCCTGGGGGCCAACGGCTGGCAGATGTTCTTCCGCGTGGTGCTTCCCAATCTGCGATGGGGCCTGCTCTACGGCATCATTCTCCTCAACGCCCGGGCGATGGGGGAGTTCGGCGCGGTGTCGGTGGTCTCGGGGCACATCCGGGGCAAGACGAACACGCTCCCCCTCCATGTGGAGATCCTCTACAACGAGTACAATTTCGCGGGGGCCTTTGCGGTCGCCTCGGTCCTGACGCTCCTGGCGCTCCTGACCATCGTGGCGCGCAAGGTCGTGGAGAGGTTTGCCGATCAGGGAGCGGCGCCGGCCGCCGCGACAGGCGCTGCCACCCAGGGGGCGGGAAGCGCGGTTTCGCGCCCGGACGGCGGCGCCTCGGAACAGCGAGGCGGCAGCGGGATAAACGGCGATCGGGAGGGTCGGTCTTGAAGATCGAGGTGGAGAAGCTCAGCAAGAGCTTCGGTGCGCTCCAGGTCCTGCGGGAGATCGACCTGGAAGCGCGGCCCGGAGAGCTGCTGGCCCTGCTGGGACCCTCCGGGTGCGGCAAGACGACGCTGCTGCGGATCATTGCCGGACTGGAAACGGCCGACGAGGGCAGGATCCTCTTCAACTCCGAGAACGTGACCGGCCGCGCCGTGCGCGACCGCAAGCTGGGATTCGTCTTTCAGCACTACGCCCTCTTCCGGCACATGAACGTCTTCGAGAACGTCGCCTTCGGACTGCGGGTACGCCCGCGCGACACGCGCCCGCCGAAAGCGGAGATCCGCCGCCGCGTCGAGGAACTGCTCCGCCTCGTCCGGCTGGAAGCGCAGGCCGCACATCTCCCCTCGCAGCTTTCCGGGGGCCAGCGGCAGCGGGTCGCCCTGGCGCGCGCGCTGGCGGTGGAGCCGGCTGTCCTGCTCCTGGATGAGCCTTTCGGCTCCCTCGATGCCCAGGTCCGGCGCGAGCTGCGCACCTGGGTGCGGCGCCTGCACGACGATCTGCACCTGACGAGCATCTTCGTGACCCATGACCAGGAGGAGGCGCTCGAGCTGGCCGACCGGGTGGCGGTCATCAATGAGGGGCGGGTCGTGCAGGTGGGCACGCCCGAGGAGATCTACCAGCGTCCGGCCGACCCGTTCGTCTTCCACTTCCTCGGGAGCGTGAACCTCTTCCACAGCCGGGTCAGCCACGGGGTGGCCTACCTCGGAGACACGGCGGTCCGCTCTTCGCTCTCCCTGCCGGATGGTCCGGCGACGGTGTACATCCGGCCGCACTGCTTCGACCTCGTCCTGGACGGCGAGCCGGCCGCGGGGCGCGGAATGCCGGCCCGCATCCTGCACGTTCACGCGGCGGGGCCGACGGTGAAGCTCGAGCTCTCCGGCGACGGAGGCGAGGCGGTTCAGGTGGAGATGTCGCACGAGCGTTTCACCATGCTGGGAGCCGGACCGGGCGCGGCGGTGCGTCTGGTGGTCCGGGAGGAGCACGTCTTTGTGAGCCCGGTTCTGTCCGGGGCGGAGAGGGAACGGAAGTAGGGGCTCTTCCGACACCATCGCGGAAACGGGCCCTGCTCAAGGGACCCTCTCCATCCCGGAGTAGCGACCCTGCGGCATCACGGGCGGCCTGGGCCGGCTCGCCACGAAGTTTCTGAACCCGCTTCCACCTGTCCCTAGAACCCCCCGTGAACCGGAAACCCGGGCCAGACCGGGCGCCCATCCCCGCTCCAGGCGCTCACCCCGAGCACCCAGAGCGAGTGCGGTCGATCCGCTCCGGTTCGGGAGGCGAGATGTTCCGGGTCGCCGCTGGAAGCCATGGCAAGGCAGGCCCGCCTCGCGGGGTCGTCGCGGGTTCCTCTCGCCGGGCATGCTCCGATCGCCGGGCTGCCGTGTGGGTGTGGGTGCTCGGGGTAGCCGCGCTGTCCACCGGCTGCGAGCCCGGGACAGGCCCCGTCTACACCGTCCCTGAGGAGAGCGGGCCGCGAGTCCTGCACGTGCCTGAGATCTTCGCCACCATCGCGACGGCGCTCGGTGCGGCGGAACCGGGCGATGTGGTCGACGTCGCGGACGGCACCTGGCATGAGCATGGCCTCGTCCTGCGGGACGGCGTTGCCTTGCGCAGCCGGAGCGGCGACCCAGGGCGGACCATCATCGATGGGGAAGGGCAAGGGCAGGTCCTCCTGTGCTCGAACCCCTCGACGGAGGTGACCATCACCGGCCTCACGTTCACCCGGGGGATGCCCGCCGGCGACTCCGGGGCGGAAAGGGCCGCGCTGGTGGGAGCGTCGGGAGGCGGCCTGCGCCTGATCTCCTGCAGGTTCGCCGATACTGACAGCGCCCTCCCTGCGCCCGGAGTGGTGGTTCAGACCTCCACCTTCGACGCCTACGACTGCGCATTTGATCGGACGGGCGGGAACGGACTCGAGGTCTACGCTTCCGGGTCCACCCTCCGTAACTGTACGGCGAGTTTCAACCAGGGAAACGGCATCGTCTCCGTCTCCGGTGAAAGGTACTTCGAATACTGTGTGCTCTCCGGCAACCGGAAAAGCGGGATCGCGTTGGAAGACCACGGTAGCACGGGCTCCGTTCGGGTGGAGGGGGGCACGGTGTCGGGCAATCGGGAAGGCGGGATCTCCGGTTCGAACCTGGTCTCGCTCACCGTGAGTGACTGCGAGATCGCTGAGAACGGGCACTCGGGTCTGACGGTGTACTACTCCTCGATCGATCTCTACAGAACGAACTTCCGCGCGAACCTTGGTCCAGGTGTGCAGGTGTATGGGATGGATATCCTCGCCGTGGATTGCCGATTCGAGGAGAACCTGGGCGGGGGGATGCAGTCGGAGTCGGGCGCGGTGAAGCTGGAAGGATGCGTCTTCACCGGGAATCGGGCCGGCGGACTGTCCTCTCGACTCTCCTCCGTGACGTCGTTGACCGGCTGCACATTCAGTGGAAACCGGGGTGGGTACCGCGGCGGCGGCGCGTGGATAGGGTCCGGCGAGGCGCGGGTCCGGGGATGCACGTTCTTCCGCAACTCCTGTCAGGAAAGCGGCGGCGGGCTGGCCGTGGACTACGGCACCGCCATCGACCTGGAGTCCTGCCTCTTCGAGGGCAACGAAGCCTCCTTGGGGGGCGGCGCGGTGATCGAGCCCGGGTCCGGGGCGCGCGTGTTCGGGTGCGACTTTCTCCGCAACCGCGCTGGTCACGGCGGCGGCGCGTCGCTCGGTCCGGTCCAGGTCGAGCAATGCCTCTTCTCGGCCAACGAAGGGGACATGGGCGCGGGCGGCGTGCTTGCCACTGGCGGAGGTGTCTTCCGTTACTGTCGCTTCATCGCGAATCGAGCGGGGGTGGAGGGTGGCGGCGCCGTGCGCGATTCCGGGTCGGTCTTCGTCAACTGCACCTTCCACCGCAACGGGGCCGCCCGGGGGAGTTCCATCCTGGCCGCCTCAGGCACCACGATCACGAGCACGATCCTGAGCGGCGGCGAAGGTGGCCCCGCCGCCGCGAACCTCGGCGCCGGCTCAGTTCGTCTCTCGTTTTCCGATGTCTGGGACAACGAGGGCGGGAATTATGTCGGAGCCTTCGAAGGCCAGGATGCGTCGGACGGAAACCTGGAGCTCGATCCCCGCTATTGCTTCCCCCCGGAGGACCTGGGCCTGGCCTTCGACTCGCCATGCCTGGCAGAGCACACGGGCTGCGGTCTCATCGGCGCCCTTGGTCGGCACTGGAACTGCGGGCGCTAGGAGCCCGCGCAGAGGAGCATGAGGGCCATGAAGCCGGACGTCATCGAATCGGGCGCAGCGCTCGCTTACGGCCATCCCGCCTGCCCGCGCGGCGCCGCGACAGTGTCCAGCGGCGTACCGAGCGATCCGCGCCATCGGCACGATCCCGGTGCGACGAGATCGTCCAGGGTCGATCGATCCCGCGTTCTCCTCGCGTGTTCCCGTGATTCCAACAGACACCTGTGGGCGGGACCCATCGTGGCGCTTCTGTCGCTCCTGTTGATGGCTGGCTCCTCCGCTGCCCAGAGCACCTGGAAGCCGGACACGGGCTCCAAGGGAAGCGGCTCAGGCGGCCCGTCGCTTCCCATGCCGCCTCTGCCGGAGTACAAACCTCCGAGGTTCCAACCTCCGGAATCACAAGCTCCGAGCAGCCACCCGGTGATCCGGCCACCCCAACGGTCGGCCGACCGGATCCGCGTTCGGAGGTCCGTTGCGGACTCCAGCAGCGCCATCATGCTCCCGTCATGGCACCCCGGCTACGGTCGGATCTGGCGAAGGTCGCCCACTCTCGGGCTTCCGCTGGGGCAATCCGTCTTTGCGGGCCCCCGGGGCGACTCCTCGGCCGGCCCGCACCTTCTCAACCATCTGGGGATCTCACTCTTCACCCTGCTCGAACTGCGCGCGCGATGGCCGCTCGAGTTCTACCCGAACCGAGGCTTCATGGGCCCAATGGAAGCAGGGCACCTGACATCGGTGGGGTCCGGCGCTTCCGCTCCCGTCGGGTCCGAGGGCGCCGGGCTGTTCCGGCCCACCGACACCGGGGATCGGGCCTGGGGGGAGGCGCCCGCTGACGCCTCCCAGGCTGGTCGAACGCGTCCGGCCCGCGAGAGACAAGGGGGCAGCGCCTCCGATGGGCCGAGAGCCCGAATGGGAGTCCCCTACGGCTTGCGGATGGGATACAGCCGCACCTCCGAGTACGCGCACTTCGGATTCCTGAACGATCGTCTCCTGGGCTATGAACTCAACGTCGGCGATGGACGCAACCACGGAAAGCTCCACGTCGGACATGGGTGGGGGGTCTCGGCCGAGTCCTCGATCGGCGCTCGCTGGTCGGCGCGCTGTACCTACGGCCAGGCGAGGTTCAAGTCCACCGACCGCGAGACCTGGCAAGTGCAAGATCCACGAACCGGGGAGACCCGGCGGGCGCGCGACAGCCAGCGTGTGCTGATCGACTCGCATGCGGCCGGTCTGGACGTGGTCAGGGACTTCTCGGCGGACCGGAGTTCCTTCGGCCTCTCGGTCGGCGCCCTCGCCAGGTGGGATCGCATGACGGTGGACTATGCCTTTGATGGAGCGAGGCGTTACGAATTCAGAACCGACATGGGGTTCGGATGCGGGGTGCGGGCAGGCGTTTCCTGCGCCCTTCGAGCCGCGGGTCCAATCACCGTTGACGCCGCCGCGGGGGTCCAGGCGGTGACCCGGATCAAGCTCACGTCGGACGGCCTGGCCTGGTGGTGGACAGGTCCAGAGGACCAGCACGGGGCGTATCTCCAGCCGAGCGGCGCGTACTGGCGGTTCGGTCTTGGGCTGGCCCTCTAGGTGGACGCTCCCATGAGCAACAGACGCGGCCGGGTGTGGCTGGGGGTGGGATGCCTTGCGCTTGTTCTGGGGTGCGGGGACGGCGAGAAACGGGTGGTTTCGCCTCCGGCGACGCGCTCGCTGGTGGGAGTCGTCGTGGTGTCGCTCCCCGGCGGCCAGGCCGTGGCGGGGGCGGCCTGTCGCATCGACTCGACCTTGGGTGGAACGACCGACCGGCAAGGTCGTCTGGAGATCGGCGGCGCTCCCTTCGGCCGGCAGTCGATCCTCGTCACCGCGGTGGGACATGCGACGACCCGGTATGTCGTCGATCTCGACTCGCTGAACACGGACGGACCGACGGCGCATGCTTTTGTGCTCCGTCTGCCGAGAAGCGACGGAATGCTTCGACTCGAGGTGCTGGGTGCGGACGGGCGGCCGGTGCCGCGCGCGACGGTGCGCCTGGATCGCTGGATAACGGCTCCGGCCCCGGACGTGGCTGAGACCGTGATCGAGTGGCCGGCGCTCCCGCACGACCTCACGACGGAAGCCGGAGGAACAGCCACCCTCTCCGGCCTGCCGCGCGTGGGCGTGGGGATCACCGTCGTCCCGATCGATCTTGACGAAGATGGGGTGGCGGATCTTCAACCGGGCGATGCCATGGACGTTGATCTGGCGCGGGCCGACACGACCTACTGCTCGATCCGGCTGCGCCCGGTTCCGGACGAAGCGCCGATCGTCCGCGCGACCAACGTGCCTGACACCACCAGCGTCGGCGATTGCTTCCTCTATTGGGAATTCGCCAGGAACATGGACACGACGACGGTCAACTCCCGGCTCGATCTTGTCCGGGTCAGGGATCTTGGAGCGGAGCCCGTCCAGCTTCGCTGGGTGTCCCGTACCCGTCTCGAGGCGCGCGTGGCCGAATCGCTTGGAGAGGAGTACCGCGCCTACCTCGAGGTGCACACCGCGCTGGGCTCGATGGTGATGCGCAACATGGGCCCGTTCCGTTGGACCCCACCGGGAGACTGCGGCGAGTGACCCTCATGGGAAGCGCGGCTGAACCGGCGAACAGGAAGGAGAAGTGATGTACGCATCGCGGCGCGGTCCTGGGCTCGCCTCCGCGGGCGAGCGGCGTCGGGATTGCATCCAGCGGCTCGTCGTGTTCGCCGGTCTCCTGGTTCTGCTGGCCGGGTGCCAAGGGGACAAGACCAGGGAGATCTCCGGACCCACCTCCGCCAGCCCGGTCATGCTGACCGTTCGCGTGCTTGGCTCCGGCGCGCCGATTGTCGGCGCGATCTGCCGTGCCCTCGGCGGCCAGGGCGCGACGGACGCGTCCGGGCAGGTGAAGCTCCTGCTGTACCCGGGCTTCGATGTCGTCCAGGTGACCGCGCCCGATTACGCCGCGGTGGACTACCGGCTTTCCGTGCCGCCGTCCTGTTCGGACGGCTGCTCGGCGGTGATCGAAATGCCGGCACTTGACGCGAGCCTCTCGTTGGTGGCGACGCTCAGCGACCCGGAAGCCGAGCCCGCGGCGCGTTGTCGGGTCCGACTCGATTGGAGCGGGTGGAGCCTTGCCCGCCACTCCCTTCGCACGGACGGTCTTCCGGAATCGGTGGAGACCGACTCCCTGGGACGGATCTTCCTGACCGGTCTGCCGGCGAACGTGCCGGTGGTCCTCGACCTTCTTCCCTTCGACGCCGACGGAGACGGGCGCGACGACCTCGCCGGCACCACTCCTTGGGAGGGGATGCTCTCCTCGGCGGACACGACCGATGTCGTGATCGCGGGCGAGCTGGCCGGGACGATGACGGTGGTCGATACCAACATCCCCGATCTGCCCGAGGCCCTGAGGGAGGTGCGGGACTGCGGCCTTCGCTTCCGGCTGGCGAGCCCGGTCGACACGGCATCGACCGAGAACCGATTCAGATTGCGCAACCAGGGGGGCCTTGATGCGCCCCTTCGGCCGCGATGGACTTCGGACTGCGATCTCGAGCTGTTTCCAACCAGTGCCCTGCCCGATCCTGCCAGTCAGCTCATCGTCGCCCTGGAGCTCAAGAGCGCTCGCGGGCGGGTCCTGACCTGGAGCAGCCGGCTCCGTTGGGCGCCGCGCCCAAGCTGTCCGCCGGCCGCAGGCTTTGAAGGCGAGTGTGGCGACATCGTCTCGGATCTCCGCTGGGAGAGTCCCCCAACCCCTGATTTCGACACCAGGCGGTTGAGGGTGGCGTGGACGGGCGTCGTGTGTGCCGAGCACTACGACATCTATCTGCACGACGACAGGGGGCACCCGGACTGGCGTTGGGTGCTGGCTGCGCCCGCTCGAGCCATCGAGATGAATGTGGATCTGAACCTCCCAGCGCAGTTCGATTACCCCCCCGACGACGGGCGATGGACCCCGTTGGCCGGGACGGAGATTCAGATCTGTATCGTGCCGGCCGGCGCCGCGATCTCCCTCCCGGGCGAACCGCATCCGGTGCTGCGGGTCCGTGACGAGGCCGCTCCCGCGATCGTCCAGACGGCTCAGTGCCACTCCTCCGCAAACCCCGAAGAGGGGCCGGCCTTGTTGCAGATGCGCGTATGGTTCGATGAATTCATGGCAGAGGGGGAACCGTCCTTCGAGATCCTGGGGACCCATGACCCCGGGACCATGCCACCGGACCTGGCGACCACCGTCTGGGCCTGGGACCCCGATCGGAGCGCAGGAACAGTGGAGTGGACCCTGGCTCCCGGCCAGGATGCCTCGGGCACGGTCATCGGGATCGGGCCGGGCGAAGCGCGGGACCTCTCGGGGAACCGGCTGAGCGGCAACCTGCCCCACCCCGTCGTGCTTCACGATGTCGGCGTCGCGACCAGCTTCGAGGAAGGCCCGGGCGAGTGGACTGCCGATGGACTCGGTTGGGCGTGGGGCACGCCCCGGCACGGGCCGGGGGTGCACACCGGGGTCGCGTGCTGGGCAACGAGCCTGACCGGGGAGTACGAGGGCTACTGGGACGGGGCGCTCACCTCTCCCGGCATCTGGGTCCCGGCCGAAGAACCGCGGCTGCGGTTCTGGTACTGGTGCGACCTCGAACGATGCTCGAACGAGCGATGTGACGACGTCGTCCTGTCGGTCGTGGAAGGAGACGCTGAATCCGTCCTCCGGGTCTACAGTGGCGCACTGCGCACCTGGATTCAGGAGGATGTCTCGCTGTCACGTTTCGCGGGGCGGTTCATCGAGCTCCGCTTCCGTTTCCACTCCGACCCCTTCGTCGTGGGTACGGGGTTCTTCTTGGACGACGTGACGGTCTCCCGGGATGGAGCTGGCTGAGCGCCGACGACGCGATCATTCTCACCCCCGGCCGGCTCAATCCGGCACTCCAGGCTGCGGCCGACGCAGAGGATCGCCCACCTGCGAGACCGGCGCCCTGCCGCTCGGGGGGATTGCGCTCAGAAAAGATGAGGGGAGGCGTTCGCCGAGAGTGCCGTCACTCCACGCGGTAGAGCTGGACCGCGAACCTCCTCCGCTCATCGGTCCACTCCGTTTCGCGGCGGAAGCCAGACCGGCCCGCCAGGGCCGCGAACTCGTCCGGGTCGAACTTGTACGAGTTCTCCGTGTGGATCGTCTCCCCTTCGTCGAAGTGAAACACCCGACCATCCAGACGGATCACCTGCGCCTTCACGCTCCGCAGGTGCATCTCGATGCGTCCGAGCGACCGGTTGTAGAGGGCGAAGTGGCGGAAGCCGCCGAGGTCCAGTTCGCCGCCGAGCTCGTCGCGAATCCGCCGGAGCAGGTTCAGGTTGAACTCGGCAGTCACCCCGTCGCGGTCATTGTAGGCCGCCTCCAGGATGGCCGGATCCTTGCGCAGGTCGATGCCGATCAGCAGTGCGCCGCCGGGTCCGGCCAGCCGCGCCATCCTTGCCAGCAGGCTCTCGGCGGCTTTCGGCTCGAAGTTGCCGAGGGTCGACCCGGGAAAGTAGATGACCCGCCGTCCGGTCTCCGGGAGACCTTCAGGAAGCGAGAACTCGGAGGAGAAGTCCGCCTGCAGGGGCAGGATCCTGGTTTTCGGATAGCGCTCCGCGAGATCGGCGGCGGTCCTTTCCAGCATGTCGCTGTCGATGTCCACGGGGACGTAGGCCGCGAGGTTGTCCAGGTGCGCGAGGAGCAGGCGGGTCTTGAAGCTGTTGCCGCTGCCGAGTTCGATCAGCAGGACCCCGCGGCCGAGGGCGGCGGCCATCTCCGTGATCCTCGCCCGCATGATCGCGAGCTCGACGCGGGTGACGTAATACTCGGGCAGATGGCAGATCCTCTCAAAGAGCGCGGATCCCGCCGCATCGTAGAAGTACTTGCAGGGTAGAGTCCGCGGCCGGCCGGAGAGTCCGTTCAAGACGGCCTGGCGGAACTCGGCTTGCTGTCCGAGCTCGCTCTCGCGTATCGCGCTGGACGCCTGCGGCGCCGGACGCGCCGCGCCGGCGGGGGTCATCGGCCGCTCCGCGCCAGGCGGATGCCGCTGAACTGCCAGCGCGCCTGGGGATAGAAGAAGTTGCGGTAGGTCGAGCGGATGTGGCTCTGCGGCGTGGCGCAGGAGCCGCCCCGCAGCACCATCTGGTTGCACATGAATTTCCCGTTGTATTCACCGAGGGCGCCGGCCGCCGGCGCGTAGCCGGGATACGGGAGATAGGGGCTGGCCGTCCACTCCCACAGGTTGCCGAACGCCTCACGGATCGGTGGCGCCGCGGCGAGCCCGTCTCCTGGCGCCGCAGGATCGCCGGAGACCGCCGAAGGCCGGCCGAGCAGCGGTGTCGGATGGAAGCGGCGGGACTCGGCGAAGTTGCCCGCGACCGGGAGATGACGGCAGGCGACTTCCCACTCCTCCTCGGCCGGCAGGCGCGCGCCGGCCCAACGGGCGTAGGCATCAGCCTCGTAGAAACTGACGTGTGAAACCGGCTCCTCCAGGACGAGGGGGCGCATGCCCTGCAACGTGAAGACACTCCAGCCATCCCCGTCGCGTTCCCAGTACAAGGGCGCCTCCCATTGTCCCGACCGTGCCGCCGACCAGCCGTCGTCCAGCCACAGCTCGGCGCGCCGGTATCCGCCGCCGGCCATGAACTCGAGGAATTCCCGGTTGGTCACCGGGCGGTCCGCGAGGGAGAACGGCTCCAGGAACCGGCGGTGGGGCGGACCCTCATTGTCGAAGTGAAAGCTCCGGCCGTCGTATCCGACGCGCCGGACCCCGCCCTCGAACTCGACCCAATGAGGAGGCGCGAGCGGCTCTTCACCGCGATCGGCCGCGGTTGGCGACGGCCGGTGAGCCGCCGTCTGACACGGCTGCTGGTAGGCCGGGCGGAGGGGATTCTGAAACAGAAGGTGCTTGAGGTCGGTGAGGATCAGTTCCTGGTGCTGTTGCTCGTGGTGACAGCCCAGCTCGATGATGCGCAGCATCTCCTGGCGCCGCGGTCCGCCGTAGTTCGCCAGCAGATCGAGCACACCTTCCTCGACTCCACGCCGGTAATCCCAGACCGTTTCCAGCGAAGGGCGCGTCAGCAGTCCCCGGGAGCCGCGAGCCACGCGGTCGCCCACGGCGTTGTAGTAAGAGTTGAAGAGATAGGCGAATCCCGGCCAGGGGGTGGCGTAGCCGGGAGCGAAAGGGGACAGGACAAACTGCTCGAAGAACCAGGTGACGTGCGCGATCTGCCACTTCACCGGGCTGGCCTCGGTCATCGACTGCGGGACGAAGTCCTCCGGCTGAAGGGGCGCGCAGATCGTTTCGGTGAAGCGCCGCACCTCGCGGAACAAGGCGGCGAGTGGCTCCACGTCCCGGCACCGGCCTGCATCGGCCGGCGCCCCGCCAGCATGGCTCGACCGAGAGGCGGAAGTCCGGCTGGCGAAATCGGTCTGCGTTCTCTCGATCTTGGGAATTGGTCCTGGTGCGGTTTCGATAGAGCGGCTGGCATCACCCTGGATCTTGCTGCGGGCGCTCTCCGAGTGGAGTCCGGTCGGTGCCGGGTCCGATGTCATGGTCGTGCTCCCTTCCCCGGCGAGGCCGGCCTGAGATCCTGATTGGATGCTTCGGCGCGGCGCGCGGCCGTAGGAACATTGGATCGAAGGCACTCCTGGCACCGGACCAACGGATCAATCGCGATCTGCAGAATCACCTCTCGTCTCTGCCGCAAAGCGAATGCCAGCACAACGCTCTATCCTCCTTCCTGCCGTAGGTGGCCGCTTCCGGTCATGAGTGGGCCGGTGCTCGCCGGACCCGGGAAACCGGATGTTCAAAACGATGCCGGTCAGGCCGCCATCCGGATCCGCAGGCCCCGGGGAACGATCCACCTCTCCATGAGCTCGAATAGCCCTTGGACGAGCAGCGCCAGAAGCGCGGCCGGGATGGCCCCCTCCAGGATGAGCCGGTGGTCATTGAGGCGGATCCCGGTCAGGATCGGCTGCCCGTAACCGCCGGCGCCGATCAAGGCCCCTAGAGTGGCGAAGCCGACGGTGATCACGGCCGAGGTCTTGATGCCGGCCAGGATCGAGCGCGAGGCCAGCGGCAGCTCGACGCGCCAGAGGCGCCCGCGCGCGTCGAGTCCCAGGGCCAGGGCGGACTCGCGCAACGGCGTGGGGATGGCGGCGAGCCCCGCGTGCGTGTTGCGAATGATCGGGAGGAGCCCGTAGAGGAAGAGCGCCGCTACCGCCGGCGGCGCGGCAATGCCCAGGATCGGGATCATCAGGACGAGCAGGGCGAGCGCCGGGATGGTCTGGATGATCCCGGCCAGCGCCAGGATGGCGTGTCCCGTCCGCGGGCGCCGGAACGCGACGACCCCCAAGGGGACGGCCACGGCGATGCAAGCGCCCACCGCGATCCCGACCAGGGCGAGGTGCTCGGCGGTGCGTTGCAGCACCCGTCGCGGCCAGCGGCTCTCGGCCGCGGCGGCGTCGTGTCCGCGGACATCCCGGAGGAAGTCCGCCGCCACGAGGCTCTCGGACGCCCGTTCGATCTTGACGCGAGCGTTCATCTGCCGCATGCGCGGCTCATCGATGGCGCCGGCGAGCTCCTGGAGCGCCGCCACCGCCCGCGGGTGGGTTCGTTCGAGGGCGGCGCGATAGAGAAGGACCGCGTGATACTCGGGAAAGTACTCGAGGTCGTCCCGCAGAACGATGAGACGGTACTCCGGGATTTCCGCGTCCGTGGAATAGAGGTCGGTCACGTCCACCTCACGGGCGAGGAGCGCCCGGTAGGCGACGTCGTGGACCATCCCACGCACGTTCCTTTGGGGAAGACGATAGCGAGCACGCAGCCCCGGCCAGCCGTCGGCCCGGTCGAGGAACTCGCTCGTCAACCCGAACCGCAATTCGGGATGCCGCCGCAGGTCCGAGATCGACAACAGCCCATGACGCGCCGCGGTCGAGGACGACACCCCGAGCGCATAGGTGTTGTTGAAACCCAGGGAACGTGTCATGGCGAGGCCGCGCCGTGCCAATGCCTGCTGCATGGGCTGCTGGTCGGAGGCTTCGGCCGGCGGCGCACCTGGCACGGGCGCGGCGCGGCGCAGTTCGGGCAGAAGCTCGTAGCGGATCGTGCCGGTGTACTCCGGGTAGATGTCGATGTCCCCGTGCTCGAGCGCCTGGAAGAGGATCTGCGTCCCCCCGAGTTCTCGCCGGTGTTCCGCGGGGATGTCCGCGGCGCGCAGGGCGGCGGCGACGATTTCTCCCAGGATCACCGACTCCGTGAAGGCCTTGGAGCCGATGCGCAGCGACGGTTGGTCCGCCCGCGCCACGGCCCGCGGGGACAGGCCGGCGAGAAGCAGAATGGCGGCGGCCACGGTGGTTACGGCGAGGTGTCCTCTCCCGCGGGACGGCGCTACCGGTGCCCACGCCCCATCAACGAGACGATGGATGCCAAGGCGTGGAGTCATGACGAACTCTCGTCCACAACGATCGGCGTTCCGCTCAAAGACTCGCCGGCCTGCCGGTGGCGGATCGACCGATGGTCTGCCGGCCGGCCGAAGGTTCGACGGTCACCGATCCGCTGATGTCGGCCCCACCGATCGCCGGCTCGCTGATATCGGACCCGCTGATCGCTCCCTCGCTGATACCGGACCCGTGGATCGCCTCCTCGCTGATATCGGACCCGCTGATCGCCGGCTCGCTGGTCGAGGAGTCGCTGCTCGACGGTCCGCGGGTTGACACCGGGGAGTTCCCATGCGGCAACGCCGGCGCGGCCCGCTGCGCCCGCAGGAACTCGGTGACGAACGCCTCGGCGGGCGACCGGGCCATCTCGCTGATCGATCCGATCTGGACGATCCGTCCATCACGCAGCAGCACGATGCGTTCGCCAAAGAAGGCGGCCTCCGCCAGGTCATGCGTCACCAGCACGCAGGTCTTGCGCAGTGCGATGAAGACGGACCGGAGATCCTCTTGCAGCTCGAACCGGACCATGGGATCCAGGGCGGCCAACGGTTCGTCCAGCAGGAGCGCATCGGGGTCGAGCATGAGCGCCCGCATGAGGGCCACACGTTGCCGCTGGCCGCCAGAAAGCTCGACGGGATATCGGGAAAGCGCCTCCGGGGGGAAGCGGGTCAAGGACAGGAGTTCGTCCAGGCGCGCCCTGACACGGCTCTGCGGCCAGCGGCACTCGCGCGCCATCAAGAGGATGTTCTCGCGAGCGGTCAGGTGGGGGAAGAGGCCGCCATCCTGGATGAGATACCCGCAGCGGCGCCGCACGGACTGCAGCACCCCGGGGCGCAGGGGTTCTCCGTCAAAACGGATCGTACCGGCGTCGGGTGCGAGGAGCCCCAGCAACAGCCGCAGGATGGTGGACTTGCCACACCCGCTCGGGCCGATGAGGATCAGGGTTTCCCCGCGAGCGACCGTGAGGCCAATCCCTCGCAGCACCTCGGCCGCCCCGAGTCGTTTGTGGACATGGTCCATCTCGAACATTGGCTGCATCCCGCGCGGGTCCGCCCCCCTTCTTCCAGGAGTTCCGGCCAGGATAGGAGATGCCATGCGCCGGCTTCAATAGGGGCGGCCAGCGACGTGCGATCTCGCCCTCGCTGTTGACGCCGCCGTTTCCCGGCTTCCGGGAGAGTCCGGCGGGCGCTCGGAGTGGAGGAAACCCACGGGAGAGAGGAAACCCATGGGAGAACGGACAGGTTGCAGGGCGGGATGGTCCGCCCCATGATCCCTTCAAGCATCTGTCTCGGAGGGCAGAGATCCGGTTCGGAACGTTGGTGGTGAGCGGGTGCCGGCCGGAAGCCTCCGGATGACGCACGGTTGGCCTGCTGGGAGGGGACAGGTATGAAGAAGGCGTTCAAGGCGGTGATTGCCATCGTCGCGGTTCTGGTGGGTCTCACCGTGTTGTTGCTGCTGGTTGCCCCGCTTCTGCTTTCCGAGCATCAGGTGCGCCAGGTCGTCGTCAAGCGGATCGAGATCGCGATGAAGAGGCCCGTGGCCATCGAGGGGGTGGACCTGGCGTTCTTCCCATCGTTGCGGTGTCGTCTGCAAGGGGTCCGGCTCGGCGACCGCCCTGCCCCGGGACAACCATTGGTCGAGGCCAGTTCGATCAACCTGAGGGTCGGATTACTTCCCCTGCTGCGCCGGCAGATCGAGGTCACCGGCGTCGAGATCGAGCGCCCGTTGCTCGACATGGTCCTGGCGCCGGAAACCCAGGAACGGCCCAGCGGCGAGGCAACGGCCCCGCCGCCGGGAGGTCTGAACCTGCGCGTGCAGAAGCTGAGCATCCAGGACGGCAGGGTCATTGTGCGCCTGCCCGATGGCTCGCCGCTGGTGGAGATCGGCGGCTTGCAGGAGAACCTCTCGGCCTCGCTCAGTTCCGGAGGCAGGATCACCCTGAGCGGGCGCACCGAAATCGACAGCGTGCGCGTGCGCATGGTCGGGGGCGCCAGCCTCGGCCAGGGGCTGCGGCCGACCCTCGACAAGAAACTGGCGTACTCGCTCACCGACAGCGTGCTTGCGATAGAAGAGGCGACCCTGGACGTGGCGGGACTGCCGATCCGCGTCAGCGGCCGCGTCTCGAGCATCGGCGGCGCGCAGCCCAATCTGGACCTGACTCTCGAGGGAGGCCCGGGAGAAGTCCGCGAGATCGCGGGGCTGATCCCCGCAGGGATGGCTCCAGGCGTCGGCGACCTCGAGTCGAGCGGCACGTTACGGGTCTCCGGCCGCATCGCGGGTCCGGCGGAACGCTCGTTCTTCGATGTCCACGTTTTGCTGGAAGACGGACGGGTCGCTTCTCCCATGCTGCCTCAACCCCTCGAGGGAATCCGCCTGGCCATGCGCGCCGGCCCCGACACGCTCCAGATCGATGAGTTCAGCGCCCGGGCGGGCTCGAGCCGCCTGCGCGCGAAGGCCACGCTCACGCAGTACCAGACCCCGGCGCCCGTCTATCTCGCCGCGGTGGACGCGGACGTGGACCTGGCCATGCTCAACGGCTTCTACACCAATCCCGACTCGATCCGGCTTTCCGGACGGGCGGCGGCGCAGATCGTGGCCGAGGGCTCCGCGGCGCGACCGGAGGACATGGCGATCGCCGGAACGGCGACCTTCTCGGGCGTCGGCGCCGAGGGCATGGCGTTGCCCCTGCCGGTGCGCGACCTGCAAGGCGATGTGGTCCTCGAGGGGCCCGCGATGTCGCTGCGCAATGTCCGGACGCGCTTCGGGAAGAGCGACCTGGCCGCTCGAGGAACGGTCAGCAACTACATGGCGCTGGTCCCGCCGGCGCCGGGCGCCCCTCCGCGGGACATGGGACGGGCGCGGGCTGACCTCACCGTCAGCGCCGGCCTGCTGGACCTCAACGAGCTGATGGCGCAGAACGAAGCGCGGGCCCAAGCCGCCGGCGGGGCCAAGGGGATGAGCACCGCGGATCTCATCCTGCCGCCCGTCGACGGCGCCGTGCGGTTGTCCGCCGAGAAGATCCTGTTCCAGGAGATCGAGATCCTGCGCTCCTCCGGGCTCGTCCGGTTCGACCGGGGGCGGATCCTGGCGGAGAACCTGGTCTGCGACATCTTTGGCGGAACCGCCCGGGTGGACGGCAGTGTGGACCTGACGACGCCCGCCACACCCCTGGCGGACCTCACCGCGGACGTGCGCGACGCGGCGGTGGCCCAGTTGTTCCGGGCGGCGCCGAACCTGAACCGCTATGGCGCCCTCGCGGGACACCTCCAGGGGAACATCTCGTTGAACGCCCAACTGAAAGGATCGCTCACCGACAGCCTCAGGCTCGACCCGGCGTCGCTGACGAGCACCGGGTCGCTCTCGATCGGCGACGCCCGTCTCTCGGACTACCCGCTACAGACCGCGGTCGCCAGCTTCCTGAGCGCGCCCCAGCTGCGCGACCTGGGAATCTCGCAGTGGCAGCAGAGCTTCCACATCCGGGACGGCCGTCTGGAGATCGACCAGCTGGGATTGACCGCCGGCGGCGTGGACCTCGTCGCCAGCGGCTACCAGGCGCTCGACGGCGCGCTGGCCATGAAGTTTGATCTTCTGCTCCCGGCGAACCTTTCGGAGTCGATCAAGCAACGGCTCCCCGGCGGGGCCGCCGCCCTGGTCACCGGAGCCGATGGACGGGTCTTTGTTCCGCTGGAACTCGGCGGCAACATCCGCTCGGCCCAGGTGTCGGTCTCGAGCGAGCGGCTCGCTTCGGCCGCGAAGGAACAGGTGACCCAGCGGCTGGCGCAGGAGAGGGCTCGCCTGGAGCAGGAGGCGCGCCGCAAGGCGGAGGAGGCGATTTCCCGGCGGCTTCCCGGGCCGGACAGCACCTCGGTCCTCGAGAAGGGCAAGGAGGCGGTCAAGGAAGAGGTCAAGGACAGGCTCGGCAGAATCTTCGGGAGATGAGAGCCGCCGGTCGAGCGCCCGTGCGCGAGCATCGGAGAGGCCTCCCGCCGGAAGACCCGAAGAAGAAGCCGATGACGGCGGAGCGCGTGCGCGCGCTCCTGCCCGACGTCTGGGCGCTTCTGAAACCGCGCCGGGGGATCCTGGTCGCCGGCCTCTTCGTGATGGCGATCAACCGCGCCTCCGGCCTGGTCCTTCCCGCCTCCTCCAAGTTCCTCATCGACGACGTGATCGGGGCGCAGAACCTCGAGAAGCTGGTGCCCCTGGTGGCGATCGTCCTGGCCGCGACCCTGATCCAGGGGGCGACGACCTTTGCGCTGACCCAGCTCCTGTCCAAGGCGGCGCAGCGGCTCATCGCGGAGCTGCGCCAGAAGGTGCAGAGGCACATCGGCCGTTTGCCGGTCACCTACTACGACTCCAACAAGACCGGCGCGCTGGTCTCGCGGATCATGACCGATGTCGAGGGCATCAGGAATCTCCTCGGCACCGGACTGGTGGATCTGGCGGGAGGACTCATCACCTCGGCCATCGCCCTGGTCGTGCTGCTGCGGATCAGCCCGCAACTGACGCTGTTCTGTTTCACCGCCCTTGTCCTCTTCGGCCTGTTTCTCTGGCGGGCGCTCAAGACCATCCGTCCGATCTTCCGCGAACGGGGCCGGATCAATGCCGAGGTCGCCGGCCGCCTCACCGAGTCGCTGGGGGCCGTCCGGGTCGTGAAGGGATACCGCGCCGAGGAGCGGGAAGCCGCGGTCTTCTCTGCCGGGGTGCATCGCCTGCTGGCCAATGTGCTGCGCAGCCTGACCGGTATCGCCGTGCTCTCCCTCTCCGGCACCACGTTGATGGGCACGGTCGGCGCGGTTGTGATGCTGATCGGCGGGCGGCAGGTTCTCTCCGGCGCCATCAGCCTGGGGGAGTTTGTCACCTTCTCGGCCTTCCTCAGCTTCCTGGTGGCGCCCGCTTTCCAGATCATCGGCGTCGGGACGACCATCACCGAGGCGCTGGCTGGTCTGGAACGGACCCGCGAGGTGCTCCGCGAGCGCCCGGAGGATGAGGATCCGCGGCGGCAGGTCGATCTCCCGGAGTTGACGGGAGACGTCGTCTTCGAAGGGGTCGGCTTCGCCTATGACGGCGGCCAGGAGGTGCTCCACGAGATCAACCTTCATGCTCCACCAGGGACGGTGACGGCCCTGGTTGGACCTTCGGGCTCCGGCAAGTCCACCATGATCGGCCTGATCGCGGGCTTCTACACGCCGCTCACCGGCCGGGTGCTGGTCGACGGGGTGGATCTGTCGACCGCGCGCCTCTCGAGCTATCGATCCCACCTCGGCGTCGTGCTGCAGGACAGCTTCCTCTTCGACGGCTCCATCCGCGAAAACGTGGCTTTCTCCCGGCCGGAGGCCTCGGATGACCAGATCGAGAGGGCCTGCCGGCTCGCGCGGGTCGACGAGTTCGCCGCGCGCTTCGAGAACGGCTACGAGACGGTGGTGGGCGAACGAGGCGTCAAGCTTTCGGGAGGGCAGAAGCAGCGCGTGGCCATCGCACGGGCGCTTCTGGCCGATCCCCGCATCCTCATCCTCGACGAGGCCACGTCCAGCCTGGACTCCGAGTCCGAGGCCGAGATCCAGGAGGGGTTGGCGAGCCTGATGAAGAACCGGACCACCTTCGTCATCGCCCACCGCCTCTCCACGATCCGGCAGGCCGACCAGATCCTGGTCACGGACGGAGGTCGGATTGTGGAGCGGGGGACCCACACGGAGCTGCTGGCCGCGAAGGGGAGGTACTTCGAGCTGTACACGAGGCAGCATGGGGTGGAGGCGGGGCGGATCGGCGGCGGCCCGCTCGAACGTGGCGAAACGGACGGTGCCATCGAGGAGGGCCGGCTGGAAGCGGACCTAGCGGAGGAACGGCGGATCGCGGAGGAGCGGATCGGAGAGGATCCCACCTCGCGGAGATCCGTGGCCGGCGGAGCGCTGGGACTTCTGGGCGGCCGCCGGGATTGACCTGCCTCACGACAAAGCTTGCCTCGGATCAGGATCGCCTCCCGCGCGCCAGCACGGAAATGCCCCCGCGCAGCCACTCGACCTCATGGAAATGCAGGCCTGCCTCCAATCCGAGCGTCTCCGCCTGGAGTCCGTGGACGCCCCAGAGCGCGAGCCAGCCATCGAGCACTCTCCGCCCCAAGCCTCCGCGAGCGTTCCGGGAGGCCGCGAAGTCGATCACGTGCACGGTCCCGCCGGTGCGCAGAAGGCGCGACGCCTCCGCCAGCGCCCGCGCCGGCTCCGGCATCATCGAGAGCGAGTAGGAGAAATAGACCGCGTCAAAGGGCGCCTGCCCGCAGAGGTCGTGGATCCCGCGGAGCTCCTCGGCCGCCCCGCGCGCCAGCGTGACGCTGACATGTGGCGGCGTAGGCTCGGCGGATCGCCGTGAGCCGGCCCGTTCCGGGGGCGAACCGGTCTGTCGAGTCGCGGCCGCGGTGTCACGGAGTCCTCCGGAACTCGTCGCGCGAGGCTCGCCGAGGTGACCGCGGAGGCGGCGGCGCGCCGTCTCCAGCATGACCTCGGAGATGTCCACGCCGCAGAGGCGCAGGCGAGGGAGCGGCTTCGAAGTCGTCGGAGCCGTCGGAGCCGTCGATGTCGTCGGAGGCGTTGAAGGCGCCGAGGGGAAGGGGAGCAGGGACGCATGCCGCGCCAGCCAGGCAAGGTTGCGCCCGGTACCGCAGCCGACTTCCAGAACAGCGAGGACCCCGTCAGCGGCCCCACCGTCCAGGCCCGCCGGTGGAACGGAACCGTCATGTCCAGGGAGCGCATCCAGGACTCCGCGCAGCAGACGGTCGCGTCCGGGCAGCAGAAATGCGCGGGTCGTGTCATAGAAACCGGTCTGCCAGCGGTAGGTGCGATCCATCCGCCGTGCCTGCGAGGCTCTGGTCACCGGGCGCCGCTCCCCCTGGTCGCTCCCTTGGCCGGTGCGTCCGTCCTTTCGCCGGAGCGTCTCCGGCGAAGCCTCAGGCGTCCGAGAGCGCGATGCCGAACCGCCGCGTCAGCTTACGAAACTCTTCGATCGCCGCCAGTTCGTCGGGGCCGAGGGTGTAGATGATGTTCTCCAGATAGGCGACGAGAGCGGACGGCGCCCCGAGCGCTCCGGCTCCGACGCCCGGCGTGCCGGCCAGCTCGCTCAGGCGTGAAGACACGATCGGCCGGAAGTCCTCCTTGGCCTCACTCAGGGAGCGTAACAGGAACCGGCCGAGCCACTCCTTGCTCTCGGGCTGGACCGAGCGCCGCACCGCCCAACGGGCGAAGACGAAGGGCAAGCCGGTCCACTGGTTCCACGCCGCCGCCAGGTCCATGCGCAGCGCGTACCCGAGCGGAGGATCGGAGAGCCAGCGCAGGGCGGTGTCGCCGATCACCAGGACGGCGATGACGTCTGCAGGCAGGACCTCGCCGGGATCCTCCTCGCGCCCGAGCGGAAGATCCACCCGCCGGTACTGGCGCGGGAAGACGCCGAAACGTCCCTCCAGCAGCAGCCGGAGCAGGTGGACGGAGGTCGAGGTCTCGTCCGTGATCCCGATCACCGTGCCGTGCAGGCGGTCGGCCTCGGACCAGGAGAGCACCCGGGGCGGCTCCTGGATCGGGTTGCCGGTTTCTGGGGCGCCGCGCATGAAAAGCAGGACGCTGTCGATGCGAGAGCGGCCACAGATTCCGAAGCCGGCCGGCGCTTCGGGGGAAGGAACCGGCAGGGGCTCGAAGTCCTCGTGCAAACGGAGCAGATCGACCAGGGACATGACGCCCGCGTCCACCTCGCCGCGCTCGGCCGCCAACCCGAGCTGGTGGGGAGTGTCCACGCAGGAACTCCACCGGCCCTCGGAGGCCTGCGCGAGTTCATGCCAACGCTTGTAGTATGGAGCGGTATTGAGATAGGGAAGAAGCCCGGCCCGGTAACGTTCGCCGCGTCCCTGGGCGGCGGCGTTGCCTTCGGGTTTGGTGCTGGCGCGAGCGCGTGCGGCCATGGGTCATCCTCCGCCGGATCCGACCGGATAGCGGGCTACCACATTATACAGGGCATCACGCTCGACCGGCAGCTTGCCGGCCTCACGGATGAGCCCGAGGATACGCTCGCGCGCCAGACCGAGAGGGCTCGAAGCCAGCGCCGCGTGCGCAATCCGTTCCTCCTGAATCGTGCCGTCGAGATCATCAGCGCCGAAGTTCAGGCCAATGGAGGCGGTCTCCTCCCCCAACATCACCCAATAGCTCTTGATGTGCGGGATGTTGTCCAACAGCAGCCGCGAGGCCGCCAACGTGCGGAGATCGTCGATGGCGGAGGCCGGGTATTCGACGATGCCGGTGGTGCCGACCTGGAAGGCCAGGGGGATGAATGCCAGGAAGCCCGGCGCCTCGTCCTCGAGGGCGCGCAGCTTCAGGAGATGCTCGACCCGCTCGGCCGGCGTCTCGATGTGGCCGTAGAGCAGCGTGCAGTTGCTCGGGATCCCCATGCGGTGGGCCGTGCGATGGACACTCGACCAGGCGGCCTCGCCGATCTTGTGGCGGAAGAGCTCCCGGCGGACCCGTTCGCTGAACACCTCGGCTCCTCCGCCCGGCAGGGAGCTGAGTCCCGCCTCGACCAGCGTCTCCAGAACGCGCTCCACCGAGAGACGGGAGATCTTGGCGAAGAAGTCGATTTCGACGGCCGTATAGGCCTTGATCTGTACGGTGGGGTAGGCGAGATGGATCTGCCGGACGATATCGACGTAGTGCTCGAAGCGCCACTCGTGATGGAGCCCGCCGACGATGTGAACCTCGCGGAGCTGCGGATCGACGCGCGAGAGCACCTGGTCGATCGTCATGGAGTATGCCCGCGGATCGGACGGCCGCAGCGCGTATTCGCAAAAGCGGCAGTCCAGGACGCAGGCGTTGGTCGGGTTGATCTGGCGGTTGAAGACGAAGAAGACCTGATCGCCCCAGAGCCGCGTCTTGACGGCATCGGCCAGTCTCGCCAGGCCGGTCAGATCTGGCGTGGAAAGGATCGCCAGGCCATCTTCCATCCCGAGACGCTCGCCGCGATCCAGCCGGGCAGCGATCCGTTCCAGCGCCGGATCGTCGGCGGAGAGCCCGGCGAGCAGGCCGTCGGCGAGTTGCCCATGGGATAACCGGTTCGTCGCCTGCCCGGATGTCCGCGAGGTCAGGAAAGCCTCGGATCCCGGGGGTTCGCTGGGAAGATAACTGCGGCAGGATCGGAGCGCCCGCCCAACGCCAACGGGTGGGTCGCCCGCGGACGCGGATAGGTCGCCGGCGGATGGGGATAGACTGCCCGAAGATACGGATACGTCGCCCGGAGATGCAGAGCGGCCCGCGGCGATTTCTCGGTCGTTGCTCATCTGCTTTGCTTGCTCTCTTTGAATCCTCGCGTACCCACTGAGGGAGAGCGAGCCTACGTCACCTCTCCGTCGGACCGGCTGGAGGACGCGCGGGGCCGGGTCCGAACTCAAGTCCACGATACGCGACAAGAGGTCCTCTGGCCAGGGGCGATCTGGCCGGGGCCGGCCGGCAAAAGGGCTGGCGGCCCGCCTTGCCAGCTTGGTATGTCACAGGTTAGGCTACTCCGAGGGGCGCACAGGCGGCTTGTTGCCCCAGGCGGTGCGACCGGTCGTTCCTTCGACCTGCGAACTTCCCGGAGGCGGCCCGACGGTTTCGCGGGCGGTGCCGCGGCTGACTCCCCGGGGGTTGAGCCACGTTCAGATGACCTTCGCGGCCGCGTGGCCGCTGGTCCGGTACCGGCGAGGCATCCGGTCTTCAAGACGGGAGCGCGTCCGATCACGAAGGAGGATGGTGCACGGGTGAGAGCGGCGAACGAAGACACGATGAGGATCAAAGCCCTTCAACCCGAGAGCGACCGCCCGCGCGATCTCCTGGCCGCGGTGGCGCGCGCCCGCGGATGCGAGACCGAAGTGGAGATCGAGGAGTTCCTCCAGGAGCGCCCTCCGATCCACAACTCGATCCACCGCCTGCCCGACTTCGCCCCGGCGCTGGAACGCCTGCGCCGGGCGCTGGCGCAGGAGGAGTCGATCCTTCTCTTCGCGGACTATGACTGCGACGGCATCACCTCGCTGGTGCAGCTTTGGGACTTCCTCGAGGCCGCGGGGCACCGCCACCTCCGTTGGTTCGTGCCCGATCGCATGATGCACGACTACGGGTTGACCGAGGCGGCCGTGCGCGACTGCCTGGCCGGCCAGCGTCCGGATCTGCTCATCACCCTGGACTGCGGTTCCGCCAGCCACGCGGTGGTGGCCTCACTCCGCGGGCTCGGCACCGACTGCATCGTCCTCGACCACCACGCGGTCGAGCCAGGCGGCCAGGCCCATCCGGCCTGGCATCTCAATCCCAAGGCGTGGGACCGCGGTGAAGCCGGCATCACGGCGATGACCCGCCTGAGCGCGGCGGGGCTGTCGTATCTGTTCTGCGAGCGCGCCAGCCAGGACCTGGGGGTGAGAGGCTGGTCAACCGCGCGAGCGCTCCTTTTGGCCGGTCTCGGGACGGTCGCCGATGTCATGCCGCTGCTGGGCATCAACCGGGCCTTGGTCAAGAGCGCGCTGCAGCGGGCCAATGACGGCCAGACCTTGCGCGAGCTGCCCGGGCTGGGCGCCCTGCACGACCTGGTCGGCGCCGGTCCGGTGGATGCGCGCACGTTCGGTTTTCTCTGGGGTCCCCGCCTGAATGCTGGAGGGCGCCTCGAGGATGCGGATCACCCGGTGCGTCTGTTGCGGGCCCGCGACCTGGAGACCGCCCGTTCGCTGGCGCAGCATTGCCAGGAAACAAACCAGCGCCGGCGCGACTTGCAGAAGTCGGCGGAGGAGCAAGCCTACACCATGGCCGCGGATCTCCTGGGCCGCGATCCCGGGCGAAAGGTGCTGCTCCTCTGTGACCAGCAGTGGCATCCCGGCATCGTCGGCATCGTGGCCAGCCGCGTGCGGGAGCGCTTCTGCCGCCCGGCGATCGTTTGCGGATGGCATGCAGACGGTTACTGGAAGGGCTCCGGCCGGAGCCCCGAGAGCTTCGACCTCGGCGCGGCCGTCATGGCGGCGCGCCTGGAAGGCTTGTTGCTGGCCGGGGGAGGCCACCGGGTCGCCGCCGGCGTCAAGGTCTCGCCGGATCACCTGGAGGAGTTCCGCGGCTTTCTCGAGCGGAACTGCCTCGCGACGCTCGAGGATTTCCGGCCCACCCATGAAGTTCTCACGGCGGCCGATGTGCTGGAGCAGGGCGACCAGCGCGACCTGGCGCGGGCCTGGCGAGAACTGCTGCGACCGCTCGAACCCTTCGGCGCCGGCCATCCCATGCCCAACCTCATTCTCCGCCGCGCGCAGCTCCGTTGGGGGCCGCGCCCGCGGACGCGGAAGGATGGCACCGGCCGCTGGGCCGTCTCCGGTGGTTTCGGTTGGAGGGGGCGCGGCTACCTCTTCGCCGACTGGACCGAACTGGAACGGGCTGACGATCTCTGGCGCACCGAGGGGCTGTACGATCTCGTGCTTTGCCCGACGGAGACGTGCGGCACCGATTCGCGTACCGGCTCGCCGGCGACCTGGTACGGCTGGAAGGTGGTGGATTGCGCGCCGGCGCAGGGGCGGCCGGGGGGTCAGAGCCAGCCTCGGACGCAGCCCTCCAGGCGGAGCGGCGCGCCGGCGCCAGGCTACTCTCCTCCGCTGTCCTCGCGGCTGGAACCGGCGGCTTCCCCTCCGCAACCGGAGGCCGACCAGGAGGAGCCTCCACCGCCTCCGTCCCCCTGGCCTGACCCGCCTCCCCCATCGTTGTCTTCCCCGCCGGGTCCGGTGTCCCGTCCGGCCGCCCCGCGATCCGGCTTGGGAACGGCGCGGCCGTCATCGCCGCCCGGCCCGGGGGCGTCTCCGACCCAGACGTCACTGCCGTTCTAGCCGTGTATTACGGGGTGTTTCGCCAGGGGTTTGTTCCAGAGAGGTATTGCGAACGTGTTCCAGCGGTGTATTCCATTCCTCTTCGGCCATGTATTGCACATCGGTTCGGGCCGTTTTTACGGACCACAAAGAAGGGTTCTGGACGGAAGGAGAGCCAGCATGGTTCGAGCCATTCTCTCGCGCCGCCTGTCGCGCCCGCCGGCGGTCCTCGGGGCGCTCGTGGTTTTCACGGCCCTCATCAGCGGTGTATTCCCGGCCGCGGCGGGCCGGGCGCTGGCCCAAAGCGGCCCCGACTCCCCGGCCCTCATCGCGGCCCAACAGGAAGCGATGAAACGGCTGGCGTTCATGGACGGGGTATGGCGTGGGCCGGCCTGGACGATCATCCACACGGGTGACCGCCATGAGGTCATCCAGACCGAACGCATCGGTCCCTTCCTGGGGGGCGCGGTCAAGGTTATCGAGGGGCGTGGTTACGACGCGCAAGGCGAGGTCAGCTTCAACGCCCTGGGGATTGTGTCGTACAACCCGCAGGACAGGAGCTATACGATGCGCTCCTACGCTCTCGGGCACAGCGGCGACTTCCCCGTCAACCTCACGGGGGACGGCTTCACGTGGGAGATACCAGCCGGCTCGATGACGATCCGTTACACAGCGGTGGTCAAGGACGGCAAGTGGAAGGAAGTGGGGCATCGCATCGTCCCTGGCCAGGAGCCGGTGCAATTCTTCGAGATGAACCTGGAACGGGTGGGCGACACCGACTGGCCGGGAGCGGGGGCGATTCCTCCGAGGTAACGCGGCCCGGAGAGGTGACCGGCCCCGCAAGGCCGGGGCCTCGGTAGGCCAAGTGCGGGCGAGCGGCCACCTCGCAAGAGCCGCTTGGGGAGGAAGGGGCGACAGGAGGCCCGATGTCCATCCATGTTGTCCGGTTGGGCGATCCGAGGGGCGCGCGCGAAGGCCTGCGCCTGGGCACGGTGCGGCGGCCGCCTCGCGGCGTGCCCAAGTCCGAGTTCGCCGCCCGCGATTTCTATGACATCTGGCTGCCGCAGCTCGCGCCCTCCGAGGAGCTCCTGAAAGAAGCGCGGCAGGCCTCGACGGATCAGGGCTGGAGCGCCTTCGTCCGCAAGTACCGGGCGGAGATGAGGCAACCGGACAACGAGCGGCTGCTGGGGCTCCTCGCGGCGCTCTCGAAGCAGACGGATTTCTCCCTCGGCTGCTACTGCGCGGATGAGGCCCGATGCCACCGGTCGATTCTGCGAGAATTGCTGGCGGAGAGGGGCGCTGACATGGCAGGCGGGCCGGCCGGCGGCGCCGGCCCGGGGGCGACCGGCGCGGTCGTCTGACGACCAGGTTCGCGGCAGGGGGGTGCGGCATGAGCGAGCTCTACATCTTCGACGATCTCTCTCCGGACGCCACGGGGCTGAACCCGCTGTCTCCCATGGCAGATCTGCGCCCGAGTTACGCGGTGCGCATCGGAGCTCTCTCCAACCTCGAGCGAATCGGCCTGCTGCGGGAAGCCGGGGCCCTCACGCCCATCTCCCGCGAGGAACTTCGAGGACTCGAGGTGGAGCCGTTCGAGCGCCGGCTGACCGTCCGGGCCGCCGACTCGGATCGTGTCCTGGCGATCAACGGCCGCTGCGTGTTGCCGCCGCCCGAGATCGACCGGTTGGAGCCCGGGCAGGTTCTGCTGGAGAGGGGCTCCGGAAGCGTGGTCGCCCTCGCTGGTCTGGCCGGTTCGGGCGAGTCCGTTCGCGCCGCGATCGCCCGCATCGGGCACGGCTTGGACGACTGTCCCGCCGATCTCTCCGGATGGGAGACCGTCGAGCTGGCTCGTCCCGTCCTGCTCGGGCGGCCCTGGCACTTCCGGCGTTTCTTCCGCGAGGCGCTGGAGACGGACTTGCGTCTGCTCGCCGCCCGGACCGACCTGTTGGCCCTCGGTGCGGCGCCAGCCGGTTGCTGCATGTTCGGAACAGGGGCGCTGCACGTGCATCCCTCGGTTCAGATCCTGCCGGGCGTGATCTTCGACCTCGGCAACGGCGACATTGTCATCGACGCGGGTGCGATCGTCCGCCCGGGGGCGATCCTGATCGGGCCACTCTACGTCGGGGAAAAAACGACGCTGGCCGATCGGTGTCTGATCAAGGGCCCGGCGGCTTTCGGATCGCTCTGCCGCATCGCCGGAGAAGTCGGCGGAACGATCGTGCAAGGGCGCAGCAACAAAGCGCACGATGGCCATCTGGGCGACTCCTGGTTGGGGGAGTGGGTCAACCTCGGCGCCGGCGCCGTCAACTCCAACCTCCTCAACACCTACGGTCAGGTGCGAACGACCAACCGGCCGGGCATGCCGGCGGAGGATTCCGGCGAACAGTTCCTCGGTGCGATCCTGGGAGATCACGTGAAGCTGGCCATCGGCACGCGCGTCATGACCGGCGCGGTCGTGAACACAGGGACCATGTATGCCGCCACCGCGCCGCTCTCGGGCTGCCTGGCCCCCTTCCGCTGGATCACCGACGCGGGGAGCCTTCCCTATCGCTACGACAAGTTCGAGGAGGTGGCCCGCACCGTTCTAGCCCGCCGGGGCGTGGAACTCGACGGGCCCTACCGCCGACGGCTGGAAGTGCTTCATCGACAAAGCGCAGCGATCGGTGGAGCCTCCTAGTCTGGTTTCATGGCTTGTGCCAGGGGCCCGTACTAGCGGATCAACACGACTCGGGCGAGCGCCGCTCGGCTGCCTTCAGAACGGCACAGATAGACGCCCGAGGGGAGCAACCCGCCTCGTTCGTCCCGGCCGTCCCAGATCACAGTTGTTCCGGCGTGGTCGAGCGCGAGCGAACGCACGCGGCTGCCCGCGAGATCATAGATCCCGATCGAGAGGGAGCCTTCGGCGGCGTTGCCGGATTCCAGTCCGTGCGTGGTGCGCAGGCGCGCGTCCCCTGACGCGTGAATGACCGCGATTTCGGTCTGATCGGAGAAGAGGCTGGGGCGGCACGTCAGAGCCAGGCCAGCGCCAGGGGGCGTCGCCGGTGCGGACTCCATCCCGGTCGGGGACGAGCCAAGCGTGCCGTCAGCGTTGACGTTCTGGGCATAAACGTCCTGCGTGTCGTTGCGGTCGTCTTCCCAGACGATCACGGCGGTGCCGGCGGGGGAGATCACAAGCGGCAGCCGGCTCTTGCTGCTGAGGACGCTGGAGACCTCCAGCGGCATGCTCGGCCAGAGGCTGGTTCCGCTGCCGTCGACCCGCATGCCCACAAGCCTGTCACGCATGGACTGCCCGGTCGGCTCATCGCCCCAGATCACGATCGCGCCGGTGTCCCACGCGACGGCTTGGGGAAGGAACTCGTAGGTATCGTCGACGGGCAGGTAGGCGATACCCGTGTCGGTCCATTGGCGGATCCCCCCGCTGAACTTCTGGCCGTAGATGCCCCACTGGCTCTGGTTCTGGTTCCGTTCGTTCCAGAAGACGAAGATCTCGCCAGTCGAAGGTAGATACGCCATCGTCGGGTCGAGGTGATGGCGGGTGGTGTTGGTCGACACGAATGCGCCGTTGTGCGGGAACATCTCCGTTCCCGCCGGGGTGAGCCGTTGGACGGCAGCGTTGTACATGTTCCCCAGGCTGCGGTGCCAGACGAAAAGCGCCCCGCCGGCCTGATCGGATCGGACGCGCGGGAAGTAGCCGAGCGGGACGGGCGCTTCGTCGAGCACGCTGACGAATGCGGGCCACACCGCCGCGCCGGCGCTGTCGAAGCGCTGGGCCCGGATGTGGCGCGGGCTGTTGAAGCTGCTGATGTCCCGGACCCAGGAGACGATGACGTCGCCGGCCAGCGAGGGCGCGACGTCGGCAAAGGCCGGAAGGCGGCCGGACTCCGAAGCGATGGGGATCCCGCCGAAAGCGAAGCGGGCCTCCCCGGCGGGGGAGAGCCGTTGCATGCGGATCGACCCGTTGCCGGCATCGGGCATTTGCGGCCACACGAAGACGAAATCGCCGTCGCCCGCCTCCGTAAGCTGCGGGCCTGGCTCGTAGTCGTTGTTGGCGGAGAGCGTGACGCCGTCCTCTCCCCACAGCAAGGCGCCCTCGGGGCTGATCTTGTAGGCATGGACGTCGAGATCGTCGCCGCCCCGCGTATCGGTGAAGACCATGGCGCAGTTGCCCTGGGAGTCGGCGATCAGATCCCACTCGACCAACGACGAGCTCTGCGGGTGGTCGCTGACGAGGATGCCGTTGTGAGGCCAGGCTTCCGCCCCTGCCGCGGTCAGCCGCTGCAAGCGCACCTGGTAGGCGCCGGTGCGTGTATCAAACCAACCGATGTAGAATCCCCCGTCGGGCGTGACAGCGATTTTCGGCAACACCTGCTCGCCGGCGCCGTCGGCCACGGCCAGGTTCTCATTGGGATCGCTCGGCCAGTCGGCTCGGCAGACGCCCGCGGACAGCAGCGCGGCGGCGAGGGTCAGGGACAGAGCGATGGTGAGGGCAAGCGATGAGACGATAGCGGGGGTGGTCCGGAGGCCAGCGGGGCGGGCGCGAACCGGAATCCCTGACGTTGACATGAGCGGCCTCTCTTTCTGTGGTACCCATTCCTTCCCGGAACAGCCGCTACGAGTATAGCACCTGGGTTGTGGAAGGATTTGTGTTGGGCGTGTCGCGACGAGCGTTCGACGGTGGTCCCGCCGGACGCTCCCACGCCTGGGGACGTAAGGTTTGGCTCCAATCGAATGACGGTTGAGGCTCTCGTGGGGAGTGCAGACCCGAAGAGGGAATATGAGAAGGACTGCGGGAAGCCAAGTGAGTGGCCGGGCAGAGCGGTACCCGGGTCGATCGGTAACCGGGCTGATCGGTCGCAGCGAGTCCTAGCGGTTAGAACGCGAACTTCAGCAGGTTCTCTGTCTGCCTCTCCCCCAGCGCGGCCGTCTTGACCCGCCGCCAGTAGTAGCTCCACCAGGAGCCGGGCAACTCGGCCCGCCGCGGGAACCGCCGCCTCGCGAAGACCTCGCTCCAACGCCACCGCCGCTGAACCACCCCGGCGGCCATGGCCGCCGTCTCTCCCGGCTGGTTCTCCCGCCGCCACTTGATCAGGTTGCGCCAGACCACGAAGATCGCCATCCGCTCCAGCCCACCCTGACGGCGCTTGTCGAAGGCGATCGTCTCCCGCCGATGATCCGCCTCGCTGTGACGCAGGAGCAGGTCGGCCAGGTTGACCGGGAACAAGGCGTTGCCGCGCGTCCGCGGGTCCTTCGAGGAAGTGCGGGCATGGGTGATCTCGGGT
>JAKQSZ010000034.1 GCA_029569475.1 Candidatus Eiseniibacteriota bacterium
GAGACCGACCCAGATCATCTTGGACATGGCTGGACTCCTTCCAGTCGGCGATCTCGACGATCGCTTGTGGCTCTGGTTGTTGTGGACTCAACTCAACTAACCCACGTTAGCGAGGGAGTCCAGCCGTTCCATAGGGTCTGAGGTGCGTCCGAAGACCCCAGTCGGCACTCGATGAAGCGATCCATGAACAGACCATGCCTCGGATCACGATCGGGTTGTGGGGCATTGGCTGGCGTGCACGCGACAACGGATTCTTCGCCACTTCGCCAGGTCATTCGGAAGTCTGTGGACGTGCGCCGCCAGCGTGCGTGCCGTGGGGCCGCCGGGACCTGGCCGGTTTGGATGGGAAGAGCTTTTGCACGAATGCCGCCACGGCTTGACCGGCCACGCGATTGCCCCGTGGGCTCCAGTGGGTGTCATCGGGCAGGTAGAGACTGGAGTCGGGTTGGTGCGCCTCACGCAGAATCGGCAGGAGGTCCAGCACCGGCACGTCGTAGCGGGCGGAGAAGTCCCCCAGCCGCCGCTGGGGCTCGTCGATGTGGTAGCGCCCCCGGTCGGTGCGGGACTCGAGGATCGTCCGGCGGATCGCCGGATCCACCTGGATCTCGTCGGGGATGAGGACCATGCCCCAGGGGATCTGCGCTTCCCGGCAGATGCGGTCGAAGGTGAGCAGCGACGACTCGGCGGACCTCCAGAGGCTCTCGAGTTCCGGCGTCGGGCTGCGCAGGTAGACGGCCAGCCGGTTCTCCTGCACCTGCCGGTAGTAGAAGCTCGCCAGCTTCCGCGTGAAGCTGGGGCGGCCCGCTCCGTCGCCTGCCCCGTCGCGGACCAGGCGGGATGCGCGCAGGCGGAAGAAGAGGCCCCGTTCGAGGTAGCCGAAGAGATAGGAGCGCCGGGCCAGGTTCAGCCACGGCCGGGCGGAGGTCGCCGGATAGAGCTCCCCGCGCCGGACGGCGTGGCGGGTCTGCTGTCCTGTGACGTCGTTGCCGACGTAGAAGCAGAGCAGGACGCCGTCGGGCGTCAGGCCCAGTCCGTGTCCTTGCAGGACGCCCACGTAGTTGTCCGGGCCGTAGCCGCCTAGGCCCATGAGAACGATGTCCGCGGAGTCCCCGCGGGAGACCAGCGCGGCCTCCGCGACTCGCAGGAAGCTCTCGCTCAGACGGCCTTCGCCGAAGACGAAGGAGTCGCCGATTCCCAGGATCCGCCGTCGCCCCGGCGGTTTGGGGAGAGGATGCTCCCGGTCACGGAATCCCAGGGAATTGACGTGGTAGTCCGCTCCTGACCGGTCGACTTCTCCGGGGCCTTGCGGGCGCAGCCGGTAACCGGCTGCTGCATCAGGGATCCAGGAGCCGCGGTTGGCGGGAAGCGGCATGCTCAGGTAGATACGCATTCCCACCTCGGCCAGGACGCAGGCTAGAACGCAGCCGGTCAGGACGAGGATCGTGACGGACGACCGGCGCTTCAAGATTCCTCCCCGGCTCGGCGGACCATGGCTCTCTTCACTCCGCGCCGGCCGACTGGACCGGCTCGGGCTTCTCTCCGGCGTCCGGATCGACGCCCTGGCGAAGGTACTCCAATTCGTAGTAGCGGGCATAGATGCCGCCGAGCCGGAGCAGGTCGTCGTGGGTTCCCTCCTCGACCAGACGGCCGCGATGCAGAACCAGGACGCGGTCGACGTGGCGGATGGTGGAGAGCCGGTGCGCGATGACCAGACTCGTGCGACCGCCGAGAAGCGTGAGGAGCGCGGCCTGGATCCGCTGCTCGGTCTCCGTGTCGACATAGGAGGTGGCCTCATCCAGCACGAGAATCGGCGGGTCGACCAGCAGGGCGCGAGCGAAGGACACCAACTGCCGCTGTCCGGCGGAGAGCCGGGTCCCTCTCTCGCCGACCGGCTCCTCCAGGTTGTCTCCGGCCTGTACGGACCCGGCGCCGGCGAGGACGTTGGGATACAGACCAACCAGGCGGAGGACCCGATCGATCTCCTCGGCGGGCCGGTTCTGCTTCAAGGCCACGTTGCGCCGCACGCTTTCGTTCCACAGGAATGTCTCCTGGGGAACGGCGCCGACCTGCCGCCGCAGCTCTCCCAGGTTCCACTGACGCACGTCCCGGCCGCGCACGAGGATCCGGCCGGAGTCGACGTCGTGGAACCGGACGAGAAGGTTCAGGATGGTCGTCTTGCCGGCCCCGGTATGGCCCACCAGCGCGACCGACTCCCCGTCCTCGATCCGGAAGCTCACGCCTCGCAGGATCTCCTCGCCGGGCTTGTAGCTGAAGCGCACGTCGCAAAACTCCAGAGCCGCCGGTTGGACCGTCCGCCGTTGCGGCGAGCTGAATGGGGCCGAACCGGCTTGCGCTGAGCTCGACCGCGCCGGGCTGACTTCGGCCGAACCGACTTGCGCTGAGCTCGACCGCGCCGGGCTGACTTCGGCCGAACTGACTTGCGCTGAACTCGACTGCACCGAGCTCGACCGCGTCGAGCTGGCCTGCCCCGAGATGACTTCGTGCCGGGCTGATGATGGCGAAGCAGTCACCACAGCGTCCGGAGAGGTCTCCGGAGAGACGATGGCCGGGAGGGTATCGAGCAGCTCGAAGATGCGCTCGGAGGATGCCATGGCGCTCTGCAGGATGTTGTACCGGTCGGCCAGATCGCGTATCGGCCGGAAGAAGCGTTCGCTGTACTGGATGAAGGCGACCAGGGAGCCCAGGGTGAGGGCGCCGCGCAGGCTCTCGCCGCCGCCATGGTAGAGAATGAGGGCGAGCGCCAGAACCTCCAGGAACTCGACCACCGGAAAGTACACCGCGAAGTAGAAGACCGACTTCAGGAAGGCGTCGCGGTGCGCCAGGTTTCGCTCCACGAACTTCCGCCGCCGCCACGGCTCCGCCGTGAAGAGCTGCACCACCGGCATCCCCGTGATGCTCTCCTGCATGAAGGCATTGAGGGCGGCGACGCGAACCCGGATCTGGGCGAAGGCGTGGCGGACCTTGGCGCGGAAGATCAGCGAGGCCGCGAGCAGAAGCGGGATCACGATCATCGTGATGAGCGCCAGCCGCCAGTTCAGCCACAGCAACGCGGTGGCGATGCCCAGGAGGGTGAGGACGTCGCCGAAGATGGAGACGAGCCCGGCGGAGAACAGTTCGTTGAGCGTTTCAACATCCCCGGTCAACCGGGTCATGACCCGGCCCACCGGATTGCGGGCGAACCAGGCATGGTCGAGCCGCTGCAGATGAGAGAAAATCGCGCCCCGCAGATCCCGGATGATGCGCTGGCCCGTCGAGGCGGTCAGGGTCAGCTGGAAGTGGCGGAGGGCGAAGACGGCCAGCAGCAGGGCCAGGTAGAGGATCGACAGCCGTCCCAGGCCGGCCACGTCTCCGGCGGCGACGTGGACGTCGATGGCCCGGCGCGCCAGCAGAGGGAAGAGCAGCTCGCCGGCGGACACGAGCAGCAGCAGGACCACGGAGACGGCAATGTGGCCGCGGAAGGGGCGCGCATAGCCCAGCAGTCGCGCCAGGACGACGCGATCGACCTTGGGCTGGTAGATCCTCTCGGCTTCAGGCCCCGGCTCCGCTCCCCTCCCTCGGGCGCTCATGTTCCCGCCCCAGTGGCTTCGAGTTCGTCGGTCAGCCTTTGGCGGCGTGCCAGATCAGCGTACCGACCGCCCCGTGACAGGAGCTGCCCAGGCGTTCCTTCCTCGACGATGCGTCCTTCCTCCAGGAAGAGGACCCGGTCCAGGGTCTGCAAGGTCGACACCCGATGGCCGATGAGCACGAGGGTGCGGTCCGCGGTCCGGCGCCGAAGGTTCTCCAGGAGAATCGACTCCGTGCTCTTGTCCACGCTGGAGAGGGCATCGTCGAGAACCAGCACCGGCGCGTCCTTCAGGAACGCCCGCGCGATCGCCACGCGCTGTCGCTGCCCTCCCGAAAGGGTGACCCCGCGTTCGCCCACCGGGGTGTCGAGACCATGGGAGAAGGCGCGCAGGTCGTCCTCGAGACGAGCTTGGGCCGCCGCCTCGGCGATCTCTTCGGGAGTGGCGTCCAATCGGCCGAAACGGATGTTCTCTCGCAGCAAATCGGAGAAGAGAAACGGATCCTGCGGGACGAAGGCAAAGGTCCGGCGCACCTCCGCCAGGTCCAGGTCCCGGATGTCCCGGCCGTTGAGGAGGATCCTTCCTCGGGTCGGGTCATGCAGGCGGGCCAGCAACTGGACCAAGGTTGATTTGCCGGATCCGGTGCGGCCGGCGATGCCGAGCCGTTGTCCGGCCGGCACGTGGAGGTGGACGTCGTGAAGGACGAGCGGGCCATCGCCATAGGCGAAGGAGACACCCTCGAAGACGACATCGGCGAGCGGCGGCCGCGCCGTGCAGCTCTCCGAAGTTGGATCCAGTCCTGACGACCGTCCGAGTACCGGCCCTGACGCCCGCCCGAGCGCCGGTCCCGGCGCTCGCCCTGGCGCTGACCCCGACGCGGTGGCGACGAGCGGGGGATCCGCGCGCCCGCCGATGCGGGGAAGCACCGATCGGGGCGCCTCGGAAGATCGATGGACCGAAAGACCCAGCCCCTGCCCGGGGCCGCTGCGGATCTCCGGTTCCTGCCGCATGATCTGCAGGATCCGCTGCATCGCGGCCTCGCCGCGCTCGATCATCGAGATCACCCAACCAATCGCGACGAAGGGCCAGGTGAGTTGGGAGAGGTAGCCCATGAAGGCGACCAGTTCGCCCAGCGAGACCGCCCCGCTGATGACGCGGGCCCCTCCTACCCAGAGCAGGAGAAGGCCGCCGGCGCCGAGCAACAACGCGATCGTGGCCTGGAAGAACGAACGGTACCGCGCCAGCGCGAGGTTGGCCTCCAGGTAGTCCTCGTTGACGCCGGCGAAGTGGGCCTTCTCCGCTTCTTCGCGCCCATAGGCCTGCACGACGCGGATCCCGGCGATGTTCTCCTGGGCGGCGTTGGAGAGGGCGCCGTACTGCTCCTGCACCCGCCGGGAGCGATGGTGCACCTCCCGCGCCATGCGCGAGACGACGAAGGCCATGAGGGGGAAGGGCAGGAGGGTGGCCACGCTCAGCGCCGGATCCAGGCGAAACATGAGAGAGCCGGCCGCCGCCACGTTGGTCGCGGTGGTCAGGCCGTACATCAGTCCGGGCCCGACCACATCGCGGACGGCGTTGAGATCGTTGGAGGCCCGCGCCATGAGATCGCCCGTGCGGTGACGCTGGTAGAACGAGGCGGAGAGCGCTTGCAGGTGGTCGAAGAAGTCGTTGCGCAGGTCGAACTCGATCTCGCGGGAGACGCCGATCAGGATCTGCCGCTTGAGAAAGAGGAACACCCCGGCGAAGGCGCTGGCCGCAAGCATCCAGCCGGCGATGCGGAGCAGGAAGCTGGAGTCCGCTCCGCCACGCAGGCCGTCGATTGCCTGGAGGGTAAGCCAGGGGATGGCCATGACCGCGGCGCTCTGGAAGAGGATGCAGAGATAACCGCGCAGGATCTGTCCTCGGTACCTGGCGAGGTACGGACGGAGTTCGCGAAGATAGGGGAAGAGCGGGCGGGCCGTGGCGAGAGTTCTCATTCCGCCCGCAGGCTCCGAGGCTGTCCGCGGCCGCCCTCGATCCTCCGCCGGCGTCGGAGGCGCTCGTGCCGTCTCGGGAGACCGCGCGCACCTGCGGCGGCTGGCGCGGCTTGGGATCGTCCGAAGGAGCGCGGCATTCCCCGGTGGAGTGCAATGCGACCCTCCGAGCCGGCGCGTCCGGCCACGGCGGCGCCTGCGGAGATGGACGCGGGTGTTTGCGGGAGTTCGGCCATTGTGGTCAAAGGTAACCGCGGATTCTGGAGCGCACAAGTGGACGCCCGTTCTTCCGCGCGGCGCTCGCAGCGGACGACCGCGCCAGGGCGGCCGGTGGATTGCCGCCCGCCGGCGATCGCGGCACCGCTCTTGCCTCGACTCCGAAACGATCGTGGCCGGCCACCAGGATGGAGGGACACATGCGGCGCTCCAACACCTCAGGGCCTCCGGTGGCGCGACGAGCCGCCGCGGCGCCCGGAAGCAACCCTGTACGAGCCGGGAGAGTCCGGGCAGGTTTATGGACGAGGCCCCAAGGAAGACGGATGGGCTGACCCCCGCGCCCCGCCGGCGCCGTTGGGGGTGAGACAGCAACGCCTCCGGGCGGTAAGGAGCCCTGAAGCAAGCGTCCGGCCCGTGGCGGGCGCCACAGGCCGGACGCGTTTGGATCGTCAGATCAGACCAGACCAGACCAGATCAGGTCAGGTCAGGTCAGATCAGATCAGACTAGTTGTACTGCTGCTTGATGCGCCCCCAGCTCGTCTTTTCCGTAGGATTCGGCGGCAGACAGGGGTTGGGGTCGCAGACAGTGTTGTCGCCCTGGTAGGCGCCATCCTGCTGCTCGCACAAGACCCTCGTCAGCACCTGGCATTCGCCGCTGGCGAAGCAGCAGGCGCCCACCGGGATCGGGCAGGGGTTGGGGTCGCAGACGGTGTCCGGGCCCTGCCAGACGTTGGGCGGCTGGCAGCCCGACTGCTCCGTGACGGTGCAGGCGCCGTCGGGCGCGCAGCACGCTCCCTGTGGCTGCTGGCAGGGATTGGGATCGCAGGGGACGCCCTCACCCAGCCAGACGCCGCCGGAGAACTCGCACGGGGTCACCGGCAACAGCTCGCAGACGCCGTTCTCGAAGCAGCAGGCTCCGTCGCCCGACGGGCACGGGTTGGGAGCGCACGTGCTTCCGTCGCCGATGAAGAACCCGCCGTTCGCCGCGCAGATGTAGTCCGGCTGCACCTCGCAGATGCCGTGCTCGTAGCAGCAGGCGCCCACGTGCAGGAGGCACGGATTCGGTTCGCAGGGGATGTCGATTCCCTGGAAGTAGCCGCCGGCCGTGCCGCAAGAATCGGCGGTGGCGACCTGGCAGATGCCCTCCTCGAAGCAGCAGGCGCCGGTCGGCTCCCCGCAGTCGAAGATGAGGTCGGCGAGCGACCGCGGCTTGATCTGATAGTTCTGGTTGAACTGATCGCCGATGCCGACGACGGTGAACTCGCCCTGAGGCTCGGGGGATCCGTCGACGTCGGTGTCCCGGTCGATGCGCATCTGCACCGGGCCGGTGCCGTCATCGATCAGCACGTTGGCATTGGACCCATCGGCCGGCCAGGGGTCGCCCCCCACGACCCGCACGCAGCGCAGGCCGAAGTAGCAGCTCTCATACGGCTCGCCGTTGGCCGCGAGTTCACCGGTGGTGATGAAGGTCGGCGGCGGAACCGGGTTGCCCTGCGAGAGGATGGTGACGGTCAGGCCCGGGGAGGTGATCTCGGTCTTGCCGCTGTAATCGGCGACCGTGCCGGTCACGCGGACCCGATCCCCGATCTGGACCGACGGGTTGATCGAACCGCCGAAGACATCCACGCAGCACTCTCCATCGGTGATCTGGAACTCCTGGGTGGTGGGGCTCCAGGTTCCGCTGTTGACCAGCGAGACGCCCTCGACCACGACGAGGCGGCCGTTGAGCACGGGCAGGCCGTTCTCGTCGTCCTCGGCGACGTCGCAGATCGTGACCTCGAGAGGCGGACAGGGATACGGCGAGCAGGAGATGCCGTCGCCGATGTAGTCGCCGCCGGCCTGCTGGCAAAGCACGCGGCTGAGGACCTGGCAGGTGCCGTCCTCGAAGCAGCAGGCTCCCGGTTGCTGGCAGGGATTGGGGTCGCAGGTCGTGCCGTAGCCCAGCCAGACGCCGCCGCAGTCGGCCTCGGTGACGAAGGTGCAAGTGCCGTCCTCAAAGCAACAGGCTCCGGAAGGCGGCGGGCAGGGGTTGGGATCGCAGGTGGAGCCGAAGCCGTGCCAATCGCCGGCGCACTCGGCTTCGGTGACGAAGGTGCAGCTTCCGTCCTCTAGGCAGCAGGCGCCTTGCGGCTGCGGGCAGGGATTGGGCGCGCAGGTCGTCCACTCCGGATGCCAGACGCTGGGAGGCTCGCAGCCGGCCTCGGGGACCATGGCGCAGGAGCCATCGGGGGCGCAGCAGGCGCCGATGGGGACCTCGCAGGGATTCGGATCGCAGCCGATCTCGGTGCCCAGCCAGGTGCCGCCGCCGGCGAGGCACTCCACCTCGCTCGTCAGGACGCAAATCCCGCCGGCATAGCAGCAAGCGCCGTTGGGCTGTGGGCAGGGGTTGGGATCGCAGGCCGTGCCGGCGCCCTGCCAGGCGCCCTCGCACTCGTTCTCGGCCACGTAGACGCAGCTCCCGTCCTCGAAGCAGCACGCGCCCGGCGGCTGCGGACACGGGTTGGGAGCGCAGGTCGTCCACTCGCCGTGCCAGGTGCCGAAGCAGTCCGCCTCGATCGTCAGGGAGCAAGTCCCGTCCTCAAGGCAGCACGCGCCAGCGGCGATACCCGCCACCGCCTCGGCCCAGGATGTCGCCACGCGGAAGCCGTCCACCCACTGGGTGGGGGCGGCGCTGCCGGAGCCCTGGCGCAGGGAGATGCCGATGATGTTGTTGGCATCGGTGCTGCCGGTATCCGTGGCGCTGACCAGCGGGGCGGGCTCGACCGGACTGATGACCGGATTGACAAAGAGCTCGGCCGTGTCATTGAGCGTCCCGTCGACGAAGGTGTACTTCACGACGATCAGGTGGGTCGTGCCAAGGTCGAAAGGAACGCTGGAGTAGTTGGCGGTTCCGGAACCGCGCGTCACCCCGAAGTTCAACGAGCCGGAAACCAGCTTGGCGAAAACGCGGCCATAGAACTGCGAGGAGGTCTGGTAGAAGTGGGCGAAGTAGTCGCCCGATTGCGCATTGGAGAAGTTGGCCAGGAAAGCCATGTAGATCGAGCCGCTGGTGACGGACATCGTGGCGGTCGTGTGATCGTCCTCGCCGCTCGTCGTCATGGTAGCGGCATTGCCGCTGCCCGATCCCGGATAGCCGGAGTAGTCGAGCCCTCCGTCGGTCACCGCGATCGGGTTGGTGCCGGTCCCGCTATGCGGGGCCCAGTTGCCGGTCGCGCTGAGCAGCGTGCCCGGATCGTAGCTGAAATCCTCCTGGAGGAGCATGGATGCGGAGGCGGCTCCACCGGCGAGTCCGAGGAGGAACACCGGTATCCATAGCAGATGTTTCATTGATCTCTCCCTTGTGGGCGATAGGGCGGCACCCGCGTCGCGGGCGATTGGCATGCGGCGGAACGATCCCCGTGCGAGTTCCGGAGGCGGAGTCCACTCACGGCGTCATTCGCCAGCGAAAGAACCCAACCAATCATAGCTCCCTGAAACGCGTTCCGTCAATGACGAAAGCCGGTAAGTCATAGTGACATCGAGATTTCCTGCCGGCCCAGGAGGATCTTTGCTCGATGCGGCGACCTCCATGCGGGCCGCGAGGCCGCCCATCGGGAGCCGTGCTCCTCGATCCTTCCGCTCGCTGGCGCGGTGACGCGCAAACGTCGACAACCGCGCCGCCCGGCAGCGCCCGGAGACCGGCTTCATCGGCGTGGAAAAAGCCTGCAAAGCGGCGAAAGCCGCCGCCGTCTCAGGCCGGCGGGATCGGCTCGAGCCCGGCTCGAGCCCGGCGCGGCGCCGGATCAGGCGCCGGCGTCGCCGCGATGGCGGATGTCGGTTCCCTTGACGTAGAAGACGACCATCTCGCCGATGTTGGTCGCGTGGTCGCTGATGCGTTCCAGGTTGTGGGCGATCGACTGCAGGCGGGTGGCGCGGAAGATGTTCTGAGGGTTCTCCATCATGTAGGTCAACAGGACGCGGTTGATCCGGTCGTAGATCGCGTCGATCTGGTCGTCTCGATCGATGAGGGCCCGCGCCTTCACGTCGTCGCCGTTAACCAGGGCGTCGAGCGCGTCGCGCAGCATCGACTGGGCCTGCTCAGCCATACGCGGGATGTCGATGTAGGTCTTGAGGGGCGGCTCCTGGTTGAGCTCCAGGACGCGCTCGGCGATGTTGACGGCCTGATCGCCGACCCGCTCCAGGTCGCGAGCAATACGCAGGACCACCGTGATGAAACGGAGGTCCGAGGCGACCGGCTGACGCCGCGCCAGCAGGTTCAGGCAAAGACTGTCGTTGAGCAGTTCCAGCTGGTCGACCTGGCGGTCGCGTTCCATCACGGCATGCGCGAGCTCGCTCTGGCGCTCGACCAGCGCTCGGACGCTTCCCTCGATCATGGCCTCGACCTCCGCCCCCATGAAGAGGATCTGCTCGCGCAGGCGCGCCAGCTCGTTCTCGTACTCGCGGTCGGTATGCGGATACATGCTTACTCTCTTTCTTCCCGCCGGGCCGCGGCAGGTTCGTGGATCGGGAGGTGGAAGTGGAAGACGCTGCCCAGCCCCAGCCGGCTTTCGACTCCTACCCGCCCGCCCATCGCTTCGACCAGGCGCCGGACGATGGAGAGCCCCAGTCCGGTTCCGCCGAGTTCGCGCGAGCGGCCCGGATCGACGCGGTAGAAGCGTTCGAAGAGACGAGGCAGATGATGGGGTTCGATGCCGGGCCCGGTGTCGTGGACCTCCACGCGGACGGTCCCTTGCCCCTCGGCCGCCCGCACGGTCACGACCGCCCCGCGGTCGCAGTACCTGACCGCGTTGCCGACCAGGTTGCCCAGGATCTGCTCCAGCGCCACGCGGTCGGAGAAGAGCGGCGGAAAGGAGGCGGGTATCTCCTGGCGCAGCCGGATCCCCTTCTCCTCGGCTTCACGCCGGTAGGCGGCGAGGACCAACTCGGCCGCCTCGGCCAGCTCGATGGGTTGGGGCCGCAGACGGTATTCCCCTGCCTCGATCCGGGAGAGCTCAAGGAGGTCATCCACCAGGCGCCCCATGCGCTCGGCGCTCCGCTCGATCATGGATAGGAAGCCGTCGGCCGCTTCCGGATCCGAACGGGCGGCGTGGCGGATGGTCTCGGCGGCGGAGCGGATGGTGGCGACGGGGGTCCGGAGCTCGTGCGAGACATTGGCCACGAAGTCGCGGCGCACGGTTTCGAGGCGGCGGAGGTCGGTCACGTCGACAAAGACCCCCAGCACGCCGCCGGTGTCGCCGCTGAGCGGTGCGGCGTGCGCCAGGAGGCGCCGGGGACGCAGTCCGCCGGTCTCGATCTCGGTGGATTGATCAAGCCCGGTCTGGCGGGTGCGCTGGAAGAGGCCGTGGATCTCGGCTTGCCGCGTGACCTCCAGCGGCAGCCGGCCGACCGGGTCGCCGGCCAGAAGCCACATTTCGCGCAGCGCCGGATTGACCATCGCGATCCGTCCGTCGGCATCCAGCAGGATCACCCCCTCGCGCAGATCGTGCAGGATGTGCTCCTGCAGGGCGAGGTCGGCACGGAGCCGATCGAGCGTCTGTTTGAGATTATCCGCCAGCTCGTCGAGCGCCGCCGCCAGCTGGCCGATCTCGTCACGACTGGAACCGCCGATCCGGAGCGTGAGATCTCCCCGGGCCAGCCGCCGGGCGGAGGCGGTCAGGGCGCGAAGCGGGGCTGTCACCCAGGTCACCGCCAGGCTGGAGAGGACGATGGCCACGCCCACGGCCAGGAGCGAGCCCAGCGCGAGCACCGCCCGGAACTGCGCCACGGTTTCGTCGACCGCGGTCAGCGGCACGGCCGCCCGGATGGTCCCGGCCCTGGCCCCACCGGAGGAGAACGGCAGCGCGACGTACAGCATCTGCTCGTGCGTGGTCTGGCTGTCGCGCCGGTCGGCCCCGCGCCCCCCTTGCAGGGCACGCAGAATCTCGGGCCGGGAGCCATGTGGTTCGAGATCGGGGAGGCGTCGCGCCTCGACTTCGGAGTCCCCGATGACGACGCCGTCGAGGCGGATGATGCTCACCCGGGCCGACGAGGCGCGCCCGAGGGTGTCGGCCAGCGCATCCCAGGACGCGAGGTCATCAAGCGGGAGGGGCGCGCGCTCGACGAGCTGGCGCACGCAGCCGAGCCGGATCTCCAGGTCCTCCTGGATCCCCGCGACCACGACGGGCACGATGCGGTTGGTCACGAGCAGATGGGCTGCGATCACCGAAGCGATGATCAAACCCAGCGAGACGAGGAAGAGCTTGCGCCGCACCCCCACCGTCAGCCCTCTCCATCCGTGGGGGACTCGGCGAAGCGGTAGCCGACCCCACGGACCGTCTCGATGTAGCGTCCGGCGGCGCCGAGCTTCTCCCGCAGCCGCTTGACGTGGACATCGACGGTGCGCGTGGCCACCTCGGGGGACATGCTCCAGACCTCCTCCAGAAGCCTCTCGCGCGTGAGCACGCGGTTGCGGCGGTCATACAGCCGCAGAAGCAGCCGGAACTCCAGGGCGGTCAGCTCAATCTCCTCCTCGTCGACCCGGCAGCGGTGGGCCTCCCGGTCGAGGCGAAGCCGGCCAAAACGGATCTCCTGCTCGGGAGCGCGCCCCCTGTTCCCGCGGCGAAGCACGGCCTGCACCCGGAGGAGCAGCTCCTGCAAGCTGAAGGGTTTGACCACGTAGTCATCGGCCCCAAGTTCCAGTCCGTGGATCCGGTCGACCTCCTCGCCGCGGGCGGTCAGCATGATCACCGGCAGCTCAGCCGTGGCGAGGGCGGCTCGCAGGCTCCGGCAGACATCGGTGCCCGGCAGATCAGGGAGCATAAGGTCGAGCAGGATCAGGTCGGGGCCGATCTCGTGGGCCAGGCGAAGCCCCTCTTTGCCGCGCCCGGTCACGGTCACCTGGTGGCCTTCCCGTTGGAGGTTGTACTCCAGGACCTTCTGCAGATCTTTCTCGTCCTCGATGATCAGGATCGACGCCATGTTGGTGCCTGATGCTACCAGAGACGGGGCAACGGCGCCAACCGCCCCAGCCGGCCTTCCCCGGGCAACTTCCCCTCGATCAGCCGAACCTCCCGGTGATGTAGTCCTCGGTGGCGCGGACCGAGGGGTTGGTGAAGATCCGGAGGGTGTCGTCGTACTCGATGAGGCGGCCGTCCAGGAGAAAGGCCGTGCGATCAGAGACGCGCGCCGCCTGCTGCATGTTGTGCGTCACGGTCACGATCGTGTAGTCCGCCTTCAAGCTGGTGATCAGCTCCTCGATGCGGGCGGTGGCGCTCGGATCGAGGGCGGAGGTCGGTTCATCCATGAGGATGATCTCCGGCTGCACTGCCAGACAGCGGGCGATGCAGAGACGTTGCTGTTGTCCCCCCGAGAGGGCGAGCGCCGACCGGGAGAGGCTGTCCTTGACCTCGGCCCAGAGGGCGGCCCGGCGCAGGCATTCCTCGGCGCGTCCTTCCAGTTCGGCCCGGTTGCGCAGGCCGATCATCCGCAGACCGAAGACGACGTTCTCGAAGATCGACTTCGGAAACGGGTTCGGCCGCTGAAAGACCATTCCGACGCGCCGCCGCAACGCGACCGGGTCGGTGCCGGCGTCGAAGATGTCCAGGTCGCGGAGGAAGATCTTTCCGTCTCCCCGGGTGCCGGGGATGGTCTCGTTCATCCGGTTGAAGGAGCGCAGCAGCGTGCTCTTGCCGCACCCGGAGGGCCCGATGATGGCGGTGGCGGTCCTGGGTTGGACATCGAGCGAGATCGAGAAGAGAGCCTGTTGCGCGCCGTAGAAGAAGTTGAAGTCCCGCACGCGGAGGATGGGCGTCGGTTGTTCCGTCGCTGCCGGACCGCCCTCCAGGCGGCTGGGCCGCACCCCGTGGCCGACCACCGGGGCCGGAGTCGTCCGTGTTCCTTCGGCTCCCTTGTGGGAACCGGCGTGTTCCGGCGGATCCGCCAGGGACCTGACGGCCGCAGCTCGCGCGGCGTCGGCTCGCGGGGCGCCAGCACGGGCGGCTGAGCCGGGCTGATCGATGGGACGTGCATCCGTGTTCAGCATGTCATCCTCTCGCGGAGATCCGGGCCCGCAACCGCCCGCGCAAGAGCACCGCGGCCAGGTTGAGGAGGAAGGTGATCAGGAGCAGCACCGCGACCGTTCCGTAGAGGAGGGGCCGGGTGGCGTCGATGTCGGGGGACTGGGTGGCCAGCACGTAGACGTGATAGCCGAGTTCCATAAACTGGTCGGTCGGAGACTTCGGCAGATAGGGAAGAAAGTAGGCCGCGCCGGTGAACATGATCGGCGCCACCTCGCCGGCTCCCCGAGCCACCGAGAGGATGGTGCCGGTAAGGATCCCCGGGAGCGCCTGCGGTAGCAGGACATGGCGCACCGTCTGCCACCGGGTCGCCCCCAGGGCCAGCGACGCTTCTCGCATCTGACGGGAAACGGCGCGGAGCGCCTCCTCGGTGGTCACCACCACCACCGGCAGGTTCAGCAACGCCAGGGTCAGGGATGCCCAGAGCAGCGACGGTCGTCCCCAGACCACGTCGAGACCGAGCCCGCGATCGATCTGACGGCCGACGAACTGGATGAAGAACCCCAGCCCGAACAGACCGAACACGATGCTGGGCACGCCCGCCAGGTTGGTGACGGAGAGACGGATGAGGCGGGTCATCCACCAACGTTGCGGGGCGTACTCGTGCAGGTAGATCGCCGCTCCCACGCCGAAGGGGACCAGCGCCACCACCATGAGGATGACCAGCGCCACGGTGCCGAAGATCGCCGGAAAGATGCCCCCTTCCGTCATGCCCTCGCGTGGCGCCGTGGTCAGGAACTCCCAGGTCAGGACGCCGGAGCCGTGAACGGCGATGTTCCCCAGGATGATCGCGAGGAAGAGCACGATCAGGCCGGCGGCGATCCCGGCCAGAGCGCTGAACCCAAGTCCCGTCCAGCGCGTGATCCAGGTTGGGGACGCCGTCACCGGGCCGTAGGGGAGGGCGCGCGTCGTCATGCCGGTGCGCGTCGTCATGAGCTCCCCAGCTTTCGCCGCATCCGATCCACGAAGAGACCGGACAGGGTGTTGATGATGAAGGTAGTGATGAAGAGAAGGCCTCCGAGGAAGAAGAGGGTGGCGTAGTGGGGGCTCCCGATGACGACCTCGCCCATTTCCGCCGCGATCGTGGCCGACAGCGTGCGTACCGAGTCGAAGATGCTGCCCGAGACGATGGAGGCGTTGCCCGAGGCCATGAGGACGATCATGGTCTCGCCGACGCAGCGCGCCAGGCCCAGGAGGACCCCGGCGGTCACCCCCGCGCTGGCGGCGGGCAGCGTCACGCTCCAAGCGGTCTGCCAACGGTTGGCCCCCAGGGCGAGGGAGGCGTCCCGGTACGATCGCGGCACCGCGCGCAGGGCGTCCTCGGAGACGCTGAAGATGGTCGGCAAGGACGCCAGGGCCAGCGCCACGCCGGCGTTGAAGGCGTTGAGCCGGGTCCCCTGATGGGTCAGGTCGTGCAGCCAGGTGGCCAGGACGACCAGCGCGAAGAAGCCCAGGACCACCGAGGGGACGCCGGCGAGCAGCTCGACGGCCGGCTTGATGATCTCCCGCAGTCGGGCGGGGGCGAACTCCGAGGTGTACACCGCGGCCAGGACGCCGATCGGGACCGCGATCGCCATCGAGACCAGGGTGACCTTGAGGGTGCCGAGGAGGAGCGGCAACAGGCCGTACTTGGGGATCGAGCTGATCGGCTGCCAGATCGGCGTGGCGAAGAAGTGGCGGAGGCTGGCCTCGGCGCGCACCTCCGGATCGAAGAGAATGGGAAGGCCCTCGCGAAAGACGAAGACGATGATCAGGCCGAGCCCGACCACCGCCAGGGAGGCGCAGAGGCCGAGCTGGAAGACGATGAACCGCTCCCACCGGGAACGCGAACCGGAGCCGGCGGCCGGCGGAAGCGGGGTGCTCCGCCGGACCCGCGGCGCGGTGTGGCCGTCGATGCGCGCCTGGGACTCTCGCACCCGAGACCCCGCCTAGACCGGGAAGTACCCGACCTCGGTCACCAGGCTCTGCCCCTGGGGGGAGAGAACCCAGTCGACGAACTTCTTCGCGTCCCCCTGGGGGCTCTTGCGCAGATAGAAGAAGAGGTGACGGGAGAGCGGGTAGGAGCCGTCTTTCACCGCCTCGGCGCTCGGCAGGACCGCCGGCTCGCCGGCGTGGCGACGGACGGCGCACTCCCGGATTCCCTTGGCGTAGGCGGTGCCGCCATAGCCGATGCCGGCGGCATCCTGGGCGACCGCGTTGACCACCGCGGCGGTGCCGGGAAGGGTCTGGCAGTGGGGAGCATAGTCCGCCCCACCCAGGACGACCTCCTTGAAGAAAGCATAGGTGCCGGAGCTGTTCTCGCGGCCATACAGGTTGATCCTCAGATCGGGGCCGCCCACCTCCTTCCAGTTGGTCAACTTCCCGACGTAGATATCGCGAAGCTGGTCGAAGCTCAGCTCCTTGACCGGGCTCTTGTCGTTCAGGTAGACGGAGAGGCCGTCGCGGGCCACCGGGATCTCGGTGCCCATCGTCTGATAGCGGTCGCGCAGCTTCACCTTCTCGTCCTGGGTCATCATGCGCGAGGCGGTGGCGATGTCGGTGGTGCCGTTGATCAGTCCCGCGATGCCCACGCCGGAACCGCCGCCGGTGACCTGGATGACCGCGTCATGGTCGACGCTCATGTACTTTTCCGCCCAGCGCTGCGCGAGGATGACCATGGTGTCGGAGCCCTTGATGGTCAGAGGGCGCGCCAGCGCCGTGCCGCCGGGAAGCAAGCCGGCCAGGGTGGCGAGAATGCCGGAAACGGCGGTGAGGGTGACAATCCTCCGGTTGTTCATGTCGATCTCCTTCGAAAGTTCCGGGTTGTTCTGTCGCTCTTCGGGCCGCGGCGCGAGGAGCGCTTCCCTGGCGGGGTCGCAGGGCAAGCCGCGCGGGGAACGCCTCTCGGGCCTTGCGCGATTCGTCGCCGCCGTTGGGCGACGGTTGGTTAGAACTTGTGCTGGAACTGGATGGTCCAGACGTTGTCCTGCGGGTCGTACCAGGTGGCGTTCGACCGGCGGAACCTCTCGGTCGTGGGCGCGTCGTAGGCGGCGGTCAGGCGGACGTTGGCATCGTAGAAGTAGTGGAGGGCGCCTCCGATCCGTTCGTACCGGTCGCGGTCCACGTCGGTGTTGGGGTCGTACACGTCGTAGCGGGCCGCGACCTGGAACCTCTCCTGGATGTTTTGCACCCACATGACGTACCAGCCGGAGAAGTCCGTGGCCAGGTGTTCGGGATCCTTGCCCCCCCGCAGCACCCGCCCGGGGGCAAGCGTCCTGACCGAGTCCGGATTGACCTCGTGCCCCACGTAGAACTCCCCCTTGAGGGATCCGCCCCCCAGGTGGGGAAGCTGGTAGTAGAACTGCGCGTCGGCGCCAAAGCGGCTCTTGTCGTGGGTCACGTGCCTGTCGCGGGTGTAGGAGCTGTCCGCGAGCGGGATCACGTTCTCCCCGGAGTAGATCGAGGTCGCGACGTCGAAGACTCCCTGCGTCCAGCGGATCCGTCCCACGAGGTCTTTTCCCTGGCGTGGGGCGGAGTTGGGGAAGTCGGCGTGGCGGATGCCGGGGCCGTTGAGAAGGCCGACCACCGTCTGGAGTCGGGGCAGCCACTGACTGGTCAGGATGGCCCCGCGATCACGTTCGCCGCGGAAGAGGATGTTCTCCGCGCGGGAACGCTCCGGCAGCTCCCTGACGCTGGAGGATCTTTCGATTTCGTAGCCGAAAGGGATGTTCATCTGGCCTACCGTGAGGGCATGGCGGTGATTCGTCGTCCAGGGGTCCCGCAGCGTCACGTACGCCTCCAGGAGCGTCACGGCCCGGTCTTCGCCGGCGTCGAGGTACACCACTCCCTGGCTGAGGGGGCTGGAGTCATAGGTGAGCTTGATCCGGCCCCGGCGGATGTAGAGCCGGTTCGTGTTGGCGGGCGTCACCGAACTCGATGAGGTCGTGGTGACGTCGTCCTTGCTCGACTCGTTGACCTCGTAGCGAGCCTGGACGTAGCCGGAGAACTTGAACTTCTTCCGCCTGTCGACGTCGGACTGCAGGGCGGCGACCTGCTCGCCCATCGCCTCGACCCGACCCTGGGTGGCCCCCAACTCGGCTTCCCTTGTCGCGCCGTCCTGAGCCGCCGCGGGCGCGGCCAGCAAGACGACGGCGAGGACAGTTGCGGCCGGCGGCCCGGCCAACCACCACTTCGCAGAATTCACGGATCCCCTCCTGTTGCGGTTTCTGGACGTCCACGGGTCTCTCCGTGGCAGCGTCGTTTCGTTTCTGTAACCGAGGGGAGTGTTTCATTCGAATGTGACGAACGGGCGACGCCCGTGTAACTTGTTTGTGACGATTCTCGGAAGGGAGTAAGCTTGTGTCCGCGGGCATCAGCGACGTGCGCGGTCGCGAAGACGTGATCAAGAGCATCGGCACCCGGCCGGATGTCTCGAAAGACCGGCTCTCCGGTCGAGGTGGCCCGGGCGCAAGCGACGCTCGATACGGTGAACACTCTGTCCTGACTCATCTCCGGGACAGGAGGGAAGAAGGAGGTTCCCATGCGCACCTTGAGACCGTACATGGCCGGGGCCTGGATTCTGGCGGTGGTCTGGCTGTGCAGCTCTTTCCTCGCCGCCACCGCCCACGCCGTCCAACCCCACAGCGCGGCGGGATACGGGTATGGGGTGTTGCGGGACGATGGATCCCGTGACGGGCCGTGTGGCTACGGCAACCTCGTGCTCAACTCGGATCAGCAGTACGAGAACGGCTACAGCTGGCACTATGGCGGCACCCAGGCGCCGGACTGGGGCTCCTTCGCGGAGTGCTTCACGCCGCCTCAGGAGTGGGAAGTCTGCGCGGTGTCCTTCGATCTCACGAGCGTGTTCGACTCGGGCTTCGGCGCGACCTTGGATGCCTATCTCTACGATGACGACGACGGCGTTCCGGGCCAGGTTCTCGCCGTGACGACGCAGTTCGACCCTTGGCCGGTCGCGAGGTGGCCCGAGGTCAGCCGCCATGCCGTTCCCCTGGTGGTCGTGGTGGATGGCCCGTTCTGGGTCGGGCATTGGGGGGCCTTCCAGAACATTACTCCGCCGTGGTTCATGGCCGCGGACATTGAGGGATCAGCGGAGGGTTGCGCCTACACCAAGATCGCGCCCGGTATCGGCTATCCCTCGGGCTGGCAGCACTGCGAAGTGGTCTGGGGACCCACCAACGCCCTGGGAATCGGCTATCACGGTCATCGGGCCGGGACGTCCTCGAGCGGCGGGGACTTCCGGAGCCAGGTGGGGAGCTGGGGGAAGATCAAAGCGCTCTATCGTTGAGCGGAGACGAGGCGTTGAGCACGGAGCCGGGGCATTGAGCGGAGACGAGGTGTTGAGCGGAGCCGGGGCGAGGTGGTGGACTTTCGGGGCCGGCTTCAGATCTTGGTTTCCTTGAACTCCTGCCCGTCGTGCATCAGCAGCCGCTCCCGCTCTCCCATCCGGGTGCGGATGTTGGCCGGCCTCCGCCAGAGGCGGGTCAGGTTGCGGAGCGTGTCGCGGGCGTAGCCGAGGTCCAGGTCGATGCCCTGGTGGTCGTGCTCCAGGAGCAGCTCGCCGCGGTTCTCGAAGTTGGCGTCGATCACCCGGATGATCGGCTGGCCATGATTGGTGAGCTGGAAGAGAAGCTGCTGTTTGATGGCCGTGAACTCCCGTTCGCTGATCTCGTAGCGGCGGGTCCGCTCGTTCCACTTGTAGACGAAGAGCTGGGTGCGGTCGCAGAAGTCGGGGGTCAGGAAGGTGTCGATGAAGCTGATGTCGTTGAAGAGGCGCCGGACCTCGAAGATCTTCTCCTGCCCCTTGCCGGCCTGGGTGTCCCAGTTCATCTTTTCCTCGTAGCTGTCGCACTCCTCCCACTCGGGGCCGAACTGCCCCCGGTTCCAGCGCTGCTCGATGTCGCGCCAGAGCTCCAGGCCGACCTTGTAGGGGTTGAAGGTCCCGGGGGGCATGGCGAAAACGCCGGCGGCGTGGTCGGCGTAGTCGACCACCTCGTGGTCGTCCAGGATCTTCTCGGTCATGATGCGGGAGTGCCAGTAGCTGGCCCAACCCTCGTTCATGATCTTGGTCTGCATCTGCGGGAGGAAGTAGTAGGCCTCGTCCCGGATGACCTCGAGGATGTCCTGCTGCCAGCGATCGAGCGGCGCGTGCTGGATGAGGAAGAGCAGGATGTCGCGCTCGGGGCGCTCGGGAAAGCGCTGCCGCCGCCGGCGTTCCTCCTCCAGCTTCCGCCTCTGCTCCTCCAGGTACTCGGGCGGGTTGACGAAGGAGTCCAGGTACTCCTTGGAGCGCAGGCGTGGCACCGGCGCGGCGCGATCGTCCTCTTCCTCGCCTCCGGGCTCGGGGGCGCGGCGGGGCTCCAGGAAGACCCGGTTGGGATCGATCAGGTGTTCCAGGGAGAAGGCCTGGTCGAGGAAGGTCTCCACCATTTCCAGACCGAAGCGGTCGATGTAGCGGCGGATGAGGAGGCCATGGGTGGCCATGGCGTCGATCATCTTGCGGTTGGTGTGGGCGAAGTAGACGTTGTTCTTGAAGAAGTCGCAGTGGCCGTAGACGTGGGCCATGACCAGCTTCTGGTCGACCGCCTCGTTGGATTCCTGGAGATAGGCGATGCAGGGGTCGTTGTTGATGACCAGCTCGTAGATCTTGGAGAGCCCGTAGGCGTGCCCCTTGCTGAGGCGCTCGTACTCCATGCCGAAGCGCCAATGGGGGTAGCGGATGGGGAACCCGCCGTAGGCGGCCACCTCGTTCATCTGCTCCCAGCTGACCATCTCGAAGATGACCTCGTAGAAGTCCAGCCCGAAGGAACGTGCCGTCTCGCGTATCTCGTCGCGGGCCCGGGTCAGCCGGCGGGTGAGCGTCATGGCCGGCCTCGATCCACGACGCTTCGCCGGGAGGAGAACCCGCTTCGCCGCGAGGGGAGCCCATCGCCCCAGGTGGAGAACCCGCGTCGATGGGTCGAAGGTCCTGTCCCAGGCCGTAGCGCCGTCATCGCGTCACTGCCCTCGTCCCAGGAAGGTCTTGATGGAGTCGTAGATCTGCTCCTTGCCTGCGATGTGCGAGGTGACCAGGATCTCGTGCTGGGCGAAGTGTGAGTCCAGGTCCTTGAGGAACTGGCCGCTGCCGTAGGGGGACTCGACCTGCCCGTAGCAGAAGAGATTGACCTGCGGAAGCAACTCCTCTTCCAGCAGCTTGAGGCAGACCTCGGTGTCCCCCGATCCCCAGTTGTCGCCGTCGGAGAAGTGGAAGGGGTAGATGTTCCAGTCCGAGCTGGGGTAGTCCTGGGCGAGGATCTCGTGCAAGAGGTGATAGGCCGAGCTGATCTTGGTGCCCCCCGACTCGCGCAGGTGGTAGAAGGTCTCCCGGTCCACCTCCCGCGCGGCCGCGTCGTGCACGATGTAGCGGATGTCGAGATCCTTGTAGTTGTGCCGCAGCCAGGTGTCGATCCAGAAGGACTCGATGCGGACGATCTCCTTCTGTTCGTCTCCCATCGAGCCGGAGACGTCCATCATGTAGATGACCACGGCGTTGGCCCGAGGAGAGCGGGTGACCCGGGCCGCGCGGAAGACCTTGTCCTCCTTGACCGGGATGATCACCGGGTTGTCCGGATCGTAGGTGCCGGTGATGATCTGGCGCTTGATGGCCCGCCGGTAGGTGCGCCGGAAGTGGCGCAGCGACTCGGGGCCGGTGGAGCGGATGCCGGTGTAGCGCTCCTGCCGCTCGGGCAGATGGCGGTCTCCCTTGGGCTCGATGCGGGGGAGCTGGAGCTCCTCGCTCAGGATCTGCGCCAGCTCATCGAGCGTGACGTCGACCTCGAGCAGGTGCTGTCCCGGCTCGTCCCCGGCGCCGGCGCCCTCGCCCGGCTGCCCCTGGTCGGTCGGATCTCCGGCCTCGCCCGGCCCCTGCCCGACGCCGCCCCCCTGGTTCTTCCCGTGGCGGAAGTGGGGGATGTCGATGGTCGGCACCGGAATCGAGATGATGCGGCCCCCCTGCCGGCCGATCAGCTCTCCCTTCACGATGTACTTCTTGAAGTCCTGCTTGATGCGGCCGCGGATGATCTCGCGGAATCGGTTGTGATCGCGCTCGATGCGCACGGCCGCGCTACTCCTTGCTCCCGGAGCCCCGCGCGAAGATCGAGGCCACGTAGTTGAGCACGTCGGTGGCGCAGATGTCGCAGTAGCCGTAGTTCTGCACCAGGCGGCTCTTCACGACGTCGATCTTCTCCTGGGTGGACTTGTCCACCACCGAGGAGACGAGGCTGGTCAGCTTGATGGAGTCCCGCTGGTCCTCGAAGAGCTTGAGCTCCAGCCCCTTCATGAGGCGCGCGTTCATCCGGTAGTTGAAGGTCTTGCCGTCGATGGCCAGGGCGCCGATGTAGTTCATGATCTCCCGCCGGAAGTCGTCCTTGCGGCTGTCGGGGATGTCGATCTTCTCCTCGATGGAGCGCATGAGGCGCTCGTCCGGCTCCTCGTCCTGCCCGGTGTAGGGATTGCGGACCTTCTCGCGCTGGGTGTAGGCCTTGATGTTGTCGATGTAGTTGGAGCAGAGCTTGGTGACCGCCTCCTCGTCGGCGCTGATGGCGCGCTGGACCTCATTCTTGGCGATCGCTTCATACTCCTCCTTGACCACGGTGAGGAGCTCCTGGTAGGCCTTGCGCTGCGCCTCGCTGTTGATCAGGGAATGGTGGCGCAGGCCGCTCTCCAGCTCGTTGATGACCACGAAGGGGTTGAGGCAGGTGCCGGCCCGGTCGGAGACCAGGGCGTTGGAGATCTTGTCCTGCACGTAGCGGGGGGAGATCCCCTCCAGCCCCTCGCGCTCGGTCTCCTTGCGCAGCTCGCGGATGTTGTCGCTGGTGTAGCCCGGCAGGGTCTTGCCGTTGTAGAGCTTCATCTTCTGCAGCAGCGTCAGGTCCGCCTTCTTGGGCGCCTCCAGGCGCGTCAGGACGGCCCACATGCCGGCCATCTCGATGGTGTGCGGCGCGATGTGGCGGCCCCGGATCTTCTTCTCGTTGTAGTCCTTCCGGTAGATCTTCATCTCCTCGTCGAGCTTGGTGATGTAGGGGATGTCGATCTTCACGGTGCGGTCGCGCAGCGCCTCCATGAACTCGTTCTTCTGCAGCTTGCGGTACTCGGGCTCGTTGGTGTGCCCGATGATGACCTCGTCGATGTCGGTCTGGGCGAACTTCTTGGGCTTGATCTTGTGTTCCTGGGAGGCCCCCAGCAGGTCGTAGAGGAAGGCCACGTCCAGCTTGAGCACCTCGATGAACTCGATGATGCCCCGGTTGGCCACGTTGAACTCGCCGTCGAAGTTGAAAGCCCGGGGATCGGAGTCGCTGCCGTACTCGGCGATCTTGCGGTAGTTGATGTCGCCGGTCAGCTCGGTCGAGTCCTGGTTCTTTTCGTCCTTGGGCTGGAAGGTGCCGATGCCGACCCGGTCCTTCTCCGACACCAGGAGCCGGCGGACCCGCACATGGGAGATGACCTTGTCCCAGTCGCCGTCGTAGCGGCGGCTCAGCTCTTCAAAGGTGCGCCGGCAGGCGGGGCAGAGATCCCCCTCGATCTGGACGGTGTGGCTCTTGTTGCTGCGTTGGTTGAGTTCCTCGGCGAAGGCGGCCCGGACCTCGAGCGGGACCAGGTGCAGCGGCTCCTCGTGCATCGGACAGGGCTCAAGGTGGTCGCTAGAAAGATCGAGGCGCCAGCTGTAGGTGTAGAGGGCTCCCTCGCGGGTGCGCGAGTACTGCTCCAGCCCCTTCTTGAGCAGCCGGACGATGGTCGACTTGCAGCTCCCCACCGGGCCGTGCAGAAGGAGGACGCGTTTCTCCGGACCGTAGCGCAGGGCGGCGGCCTTGAAGAACCCCACCAGCTTCATCAGGGGGATCTCCAGACCGAAGATGCCGTCGGCCCCGTCGTCGATCGGGTCATCGAAGAAGCGGTAGCGGAGGATCTTCTTCTTGAACTCGACGTACTCCTCGACCCCGTGCGAGAGAATCATGTCGTAGACTCGCTGGAAGGCCGTACGTGTCACCTCCGGCTGCTGGATCACGATCTCGATGTAGTCCTGGAACGACCCCTGCCAGTTCAGCTCCAGAAAGAGGTCGCGGCGCAGGCGCTGGGACACGAATTGGTTGACGTCAAAGCTGGTCGCCATGGGACCTCCATCCTCGATCCGGCGAGAGCGTCACCGGATCTGTCTGCCGGCCGCATCGGGGCCCCTCTTGAGGGCCCCTCCACGATCATTCTCTTGAGCGGGCGGGGAAGAATCAATGGATCATTCCTCTCGCGCCGTTCTCTTCGAAGGCGGGCCCGCTTCGGTCCCCACGCCCCGCTTCTCTCCGAACGCCGTTTCGTCCGAACGGCCGTTTCGGTTCGCGCGTACGCGTGGGGTGGTGCGCTCGCTTCGTTGCTCGCCGTCGCTCCGAGGCAGGCGCCGCAGCGGTCGAGGCGCCGCAGCCGAACACGCAGCGCGCCCGGGCACCCGGCCCCGCTCTCGTCGGAGCGGAGGGAGCGGTCGAGCGCCCGAAACGCGAGTAACTAGCATGCCGACGGGCCGCGAGTTGGCGGGCCGCGGGAGGCATGATACGCTCGCGTCCGAGCCAGGTTCCCGGGCCGGCCATGTGCGGGGCTCGGGCAACGCCGTCGTGGAGGAGCGTTTGTCCGGAAGAAGAGACCCTTCCGCCGAGGGCGGCCACCGATCACCCTGGGCCGATCCGCATGCCATCGATGCGGAGCGCTCCTGGGAAGTCGGGCTGCGTCCCGGCAGCCTCTCGGAGTTCGTCGGACAGGATCGGCTCAAGGAGAACCTCTCCATTCTGGTCCAGGCGGCGCGCCTGCGCGGCGAGACTCTGGAGCATATCCTGCTGACCGGTCCGCCCGGCCTCGGCAAGACCACCATGGCTCTGCTCCTGGCTCGCGAGATGGGCGTCGAGATCCGGCCCACCAGCGGCCCGGCGCTCGAGCGGGCCGGAGACCTGGCCGGCTTGCTGACTTCGTTGCCCCCGGGCGGCGTCCTCTTCATCGACGAGATCCACCGGTTGAATCGCGTGATCGAGGAATACCTCTACCCTGCCATGGAGGACTTCCGCCTCGACATCCTTCTCGATCGCGGACCGAGCGCCCGAAGCGTCCAGCTCAAGCTCGAGCGATTCACCCTGATCGGCGCGACCACCCGGGCCGGGCTGCTCAGCGCTCCGCTGCGATCCCGCTTCGGCATGGCAGGCCGCATGGACTTCTATCCGGTGCCTGATTTGATGCGTATCCTCGCCCGGACGGCGGCTCTGCTCGAGTTCCAGGCCGAACCGGATGCGCTCGAGGAAATCGGACGCCGGAGCCGGGGCACGCCCCGCATCGCCAACCGTCTGTTGCGTCGCGTCCGGGACTATTGCCAGGTCCGTGGCGACGGCTGCGCCACCCGCGAAGCGGCCCGCGAGGCGTTGGCCCTCCTGGACGTCGACGAGCAGGGACTCGACGACATGGACCGCCGGATACTGGAAGCGGTGGTGCATCGCTTCGGCGGCGGACCCGTCGGGTTGACGTCGCTCGCGGCCACCGTAGGTGAGGAGCCTGACACGCTCGAGGAAGTGCACGAGCCCTACCTGGTGCAACAGGGGCTTCTGCAGCGCACGAGGCTCGGCCGCGTCGCCACCGCGGGGACCTACCGGGTGCTGGGCCAGGAACCGCCGCGTGGAAGCGAAGTCCGCCAGGAACGCCTCTTCTGACCGGGGCGGCCCGGCGGATCTCCCCGAGGATCCCGCGGAGGAGGGCGCCCGGAACCACCGTGAAGGTTCTCCGGGACCGCCCGACCGCCCCTCGGAGGACCCCGACCCCCCGAGGCCGGCGAGTTGGCTCGATGCCTACGACTTTGAACTGCCGGACTCGGCCATCGCGCGGCGGCCGGCCGAACCGCGCGATCGGAGTCGTCTGCTCGTGGTTCGTCCCGATGGCTCCCGCGTCGCGACCGACTTCGATCAGATCGGCACCTTCCTGGATCCAGGGGACCTCCTCGTCCTCAACGAGACCCGCGTGATTCCCGCGCGTCTCTTCGCGCTGCTCGAGCGGACCGGCCGCGAGATCGAGATCCTGCTGGCGCATCCGTTGCCCGCGCCGGCCGGCGCCTGGGCCGCGATGATCGGCCCGGGCCGGCGTTTGCGCGCCGGCGACCGGTTGATCGGACGTGGGGCGCTTCCCACGTCCGCGTCGCCGGCCGAGAACCAACCGATGGTCGAAGCGGCGCCCTCGGCGATCCTTCTGGAGAGGCTCGAGGGTGGACTCTGGTCGATCGTCCCCGGCGATGGCGCGCCGTTCGAGAACTGGATGCGGCGGTCGGGGCACGTGCCGCTTCCTCCGTATCTCGGGCGGGCGGACGACGAGCGGGATCGCGCCGCGTACCAGACGGTCTTTGCGCGCGTCGATGGCGCGGTGGCTGCCCCCACGGCGGGGCTGCACTTCACGGAGAAGTTGTTGGCGGAACTGGCCGACGCGGGGATCCGCACCGCCCGCGTCATCCTTCATGTGGGGCCCGGCACGTTCGTGCCGGTCCGTTCGACATCCTTGCAGGAACACAGGGTGGCGGCGGAACGCTACGAGATGGAGGAGGCGACGCTCGCGGCTGTCGATGAGACACGCCGCCGCGGACACCGCGTGGTTGCAGTCGGAACGACCACGGTGCGGGCGCTGGAGACGGCCTATCGCGATGGTTCTCGGGGATGGACCGGTCTCACCATCCTTCCGGGCCATCGATTCGCCGCCATCGATGCGATGGTGACCAACTTCCACCTGCCCCGGTCCAGCCTCCTGCTCCTGGTCTGCGCTTTCGCGGGGAGGGAGAGGGTCCTGGCCGCCTATCGCGCCGCGATCGAGGCCGGCCTGCGTTTTTACAGCTACGGCGACGCCATGCTGCTCTTCGCGCCGGAGGGCGGTCGATGAGTCTGCGCTTCGAGTTGTCGCCGGGCCCGCCGTCCGGTTCGCGCGGCCTCGGAGCGCGACGGGGGCGGCTCCATCTCGTCAGAGGGGTGGTGGAGACGCCTGCCTTCATGCCGGTCGGGACCCAGGCCACGGTCAAGACCCTGACCCCCGAAGAGGTCCGTTCCACCGGGGCGCGGATCATCCTGGCCAACACCTACCACCTCTACCTGCGCCCGGGGCACGAGCGGGTGCGTCGTCTCGGCGGACTCCACCGGTTCATGGCCTGGGACGGCCCGATCCTGACGGACTCGGGGGGATACCAGGTCTTCAGCCTGGCGCGTCTGAACAAGATCGACGACGCCGGCGTGGCCTTTCAGTCGCACCTCGACGGCTCGCGTCACTTCTTCACGCCCGAGCTCGCCATCCAGGTGCAGCTCGCGCTTGGCTCGGACATCATGATGCCGCTCGACACCATGACCCCCTACCCATCGGAGTACGCGCGCGCCGTCCGAGACCTGGAGCGCACCACGCGCTGGGCCGCGGCCGGCCGGCGCGTCTGGCTGGAAGAGGGGGGAGGACAGGGGAACCTCTTCGGCATCGTCCAGGGGGGGACCTTCGCTGACCTGCGCCGTGAATCGGCCGAGCAACTCGTAGCGTTGGACCTCCCGGGGTACGCGGTGGGCGGACTTGCCGTGGGCGAGCCGCTCGAGCTGGGGCTCGAGATCCTGGAGCGTACCCTGCCTCATCTGCCGCCGGAGCGGCCCCGCTACCTGATGGGGGTGGGGCGTCCCCAGGACATTCTCGAGGCGGTGGCGCGGGGGGTGGATCTATTCGACTGCGTCCTGCCCACCCGCAATGCCCGCAAGGGCTCGGTCTTCACCTCCCGCGGCAAGCTCGTGGTCAAGAACGCCCGCTACGCCGAGGACCCGCGGCCGCTGGATCCTGACTGCGGCTGCCCGGTCTGCCGGACGTACAGCCGGGCCTACCTCCGGCACCTCTTTGCGGCCGGTGAGATCCTGGCGATGCGTCTGGCGACGCTGCATTCTCTCCATTACTATGAGGCCCTCATGGAAGAGATCCGCCGTTCCATCGAAGCGGGGACCTTCCCACGATTCCGTCAGGACGTCCTGCGGAAACTCGCCGCGGGGAGCGGCGACGAAAGCTGACGCCGGGGCAACCCGGGCGGCGAAGACAAGGGAGGACAGTGCTCATGTTCGATCTGCTGGGGCCGGCCATGGCCATGGCCCAGGACGGTACGGCCGCTCCGGGCGCGGGAGGGAGGATGGGAGCGCAGCTCTTGATGATCCTCTTGTTCGTCCTGATCTTCTACTTCCTGATCCTCCGTCCGCAGCAGAAGCGTCAGAAGGCCGCCCAGGCGATGCTCAAGAGCCTCAAGCCGGGCGACCGGGTGCTCACCTCCGGGGGTATCTACGGCCAGATCGTCGGGATCAAGGACGAAGTCGTGGTGGTGAAGATCTCCGACGACGTGAAGGTCGAGTTCGCGAAGTCGTCCGTGCAGGGCGTGATCCCCAAGGCCTGACCGGCGCAAGGCCATGGGGAGTCCCGCAGGAGGTGGGCCCGCCGGCGCTCCGGCCGCCTCTCGAAGCGGTCTGCGCATCCTCTTCTGCGGGACGCCGGAGTTCGCGTCCACGGTCCTCGATGCGCTTCTGCGTACACGCCACCAGGTCGTGGGCGTGCTGGCGCAGCCGAGCCGGCCGCGGGGACGCGGCCTGAAGGTGGACGACCCACCGGCAGTGCGCCGCGCGTGCGAAGCCGGGCTCCCGGTCTTCCAACCCGCCAGGCCGCACGCGACCGAGGCGTTGGCGTCGTTGCGAGCGTTGGAGCCGGATCTCACGGTCACCGCCGCCTTCGGCCGGATCCTGCGCCCGTCGCTGCTGCAACTCGCGCCTCGGGGCGCATGGAACGTTCACGCCAGCCTGCTGCCGCGCCACCGCGGCGCCTCCCCGGTGAGCGCCGCCATCCAGGCAGGCGATGCCTGGACCGGCGTCACGATCTTTCAACTGGATGAGGGGCTGGACACCGGCGACCTGTTGAGCCAGGAGATGATCCCGATCTTCCCCGGGGAGACGTGCGGCGAGTTGACCTCGAAGCTCGCGACGCTGGGCGGAGATCTCCTGGTCCGCACCCTGAACGCGGAGGCGGGCGCCCCGATCCCGCGGCGACCGCAGCCGGTCTGGGGCGTGACGCATGCCCCGATCCTCACGAAGGATGCGGGAAGGATCGAATGGGCCCGTCCAGCCGAGCACGTGGAGCGGCATGTCCGCGCGGTCGACCCGTGGCCTGGGGCCTTTACCTGGATCCAGGGGCAGCGGCTGCGGGTCCACCGGGTGGGTTGCGTCCATCGCCTGCCCGGGGACGATGAGCCGGGCGTCCTGCGCGTCGTCGACGGCATTCCGCAGGTGACGTGTCTTCCCGGGGCGGTCGCGTTGCTGGAGGTCCAGGCCGAGGGGCGCAAACGCCAGGAGGCGAGAGAATGGCTGCGCGGAAGCCGCCAGGCCGACGGGGCCCGCCTGGGCGACGGACCTTAGGTCCGCCAGAGGGGGGAGCGGCGGCCGGACGGAGTGAAAAGCGAGCGGGGGATCGCGGAAATCGCGGCCGCGCCGGAGACCAGGAGCTTCCGTCCGAGTCCTCCGCGCGGACGGAGGACCCTGTCCGCGGCGCCGCGGTGCGGCTGCTCATGCGCCTGGAGCACGAAGGGCACCCGATGACGGGCGATCTGGAGGAAGCGGCCTCCCGCTTTTCGGCCCACCAGGACCGGCAGTTCCTGCGCAGCCTCTTCCTGGAGACAGTCCGCCACCGGCGACGGCTCGATCACGTGCTCCAGGAGATGCTCGAGCGTCCGCTCGAAGCGATCGAGCCGCCGGTGCGCAATGTCCTTCGTCTCGGCGCCACCGAGCTCCTGGTGCTGCGCGTGGCGCCGCACGCGGCGGTGGACACGTCGGTGACCCTGGCGCGCCGCCGCGGCCATCGGGGCACCGCCGCCCTGGTCAACGCGGTCCTGCGTCGCGTGGCGCGCGAGGGACCAGCCGCCTGGAGCCGGATCGACGTGCTTCCCGACACGGTCGAGGGACTCAGCGTGCGGTACTCCCACCCCGCCTGGTTGGTGGCGCGCTGGCTCGGGCGCTGGGGCCCGCAGCGGACGCGCCGCATGCTCGCCTGGAACAACTCCCTTCCCGATTACTGGCTCCGGCTCGAGGCCGCGGAGGGACCTCCCGAGGCGACGCCCGGCTGGATCCCGGGCACGGCCCGGGTCGCCGCGGGATCGCGACCGGCGCTGGAGGCAGGATTCACTTCCGGCCAATGGACCATCCAGGACGGCAGCGCGATCGTGGTGGGGATGCTTCCTCCCGAGGTCTCCGGGCGCGTGTTGGAGATGGCGGCCGCCCCGGGAACGAAGACGACGCACCTCTACGAGCGGGCCGCCGACGGGACCATGATCCTGGCCCTGGACCGCTCGTCGTCGCGTCTGCGCAAGCTGGCGGCCGACCTGGCGGGACGGCGCGCCGTGCGGGGCAACGATTCCGGCCCCGCAGGGGGGACCTTGGCGCAGGCCTCTGACGCGCGGGGCCGCCGGATCCTGCTGGCCGCGGCCGATGGCAGGAACCTGCCCGCCGCCGGTCCCTTCAACCTGGTTCTCCTCGATGCTCCCTGCTCGAACCTGGGAGTGATCCGCCGCCGGATCGACGTGAAGTGGCGCGCGCGGGAATCGGAGATCGAGCGCCTGGCCGCCTTGCAGCGTGAGCTGTTGGCCTCGGCCGTGCGCGTGGTCGCCCCGGGGGGGTGGCTGGTCTATAGTGTCTGCACGGTGGAACCGGAGGAGTCGACCCGGCACTATGACGCCTTGATCGCGGAGCACCCGGATCTCGTGCCGGCGGAATTCCCGGCGTTCCTGCCGCAGGACGCGCGGCTGCGGCCGGGAGAGATGCTGTTGTTGCCGGGCGAACACGAGACGGACGGGACCTATGCGCTGGTCCTGCAACGACGGGGCTGAACCTTGCTCGAGATCCTCAAAAGAGTGCTCCTGGCGCTCGTGGGCGGTGTGGCCGGGATCTTTCTCTTCGACCTGGTCATCATGCCGCGCGTCGTCCGCCGCGGTGACGAAGTGCGGGTCCCGCGGGTGGCGGGGCTCGACCTGGCCGAGGCCGAGCTCGCGGTGCGCGAGGCCGGGCTCGAGGCCGCACGGGGCGAGGCGCGGCACAATCCGGGCGTGCCGGCGGGCGCGGTGCTGGAGGTGCTGCCTCCCCCGGGCATGATGGTGAAGCGGGGAAGGCAGGTGACGTTGACCCCGAGCCTTGGCGCGATCGACCGCCGGGTCCCCGACGTCAGCGGCTCTACTCTGCGGATGGCCCGCCTGATGCTGGCCCGGGCCGGCCTCTCCGTCGCCGAGGTCCGTCACGTGGCCACCGACCGTGTGCCACCCGAGCAGATCCTCGCCTCGTTTCCGGAGTCGGGAGCGCCGGCGCCGGAGTCGGGCGTCCTTGCCCTCCTGGTCAGCCAGCGTCCATCGGCGACGCCCTTCTGGCTTCCCGATCTACAAGGCCGAGATGCGCGCGGCAGCGCTTCCCTCCTGCGGGCGCACGGCGTGCGCGTGGAGGCCGGTGTCGCCTCCGCCCTGGCCGGCCTGGTGACGGCGCAGGAGCCGGCGCCGGGATCGCCGGTCTGGCCCGGGGGCCGGGTGATCCTTCACACCTCATCGATTTCAACTCCGGCGCCGCGCCCCGATGGAGCCTGGTGATGGGATCCCCGCGCAAGCCGTCCCCTTCCCGGTCCCACCTGGAAAGGCTCGGCCACGTCCGCCGGGTCCTTCCCTCCATCCTCTCCGCTGACTTCGCGCGCCTCGCGGAGGGAGTCTCTCCTCTCGTGGAAGCCGGCGCGGAAGTTCTTCACCTGGACGTGATGGACGGCCACTTCGTGCCCAACATCACCTTCGGTCCTCCGCTCGTGGCTTCGGTGCGGCGTTGCACCACCGCCTTTCTCGATACGCACCTGATGATCACCGAGCCGCTCCGCTATCTCGAACCGTTCGCGCGCGCGGGCGCCGATCTGCTGACCGTGCACGGCGAGACCGGCGAAGATCCGCGAGCCCTCGCGGAGGAGGCCGCGCGTGCGGGCGTGGGGCTGGGCGTGGCGATTCGCCCCTCGACACCGCTGGCCGAGCCGGTTGCTCGCTGGGCTCCTTGGGTGGACCTGATCCTGGTGATGAGCGTCGAACCGGGATTCGGAGGGCAGGGCTTTCTCCCGGATTCCCTGCAGCGCCTGCGGGAGACCGCCGCCATCTGCCGGCGGCTGGATGTGAACCCGATCCTCGAGGTGGACGGCGGCATCAACGAGTCCACCGCGGCGGCAGCGGCGGAGGCGGGGGCACACTGGCTGGTGGCAGGCAACGCTGTCTTCCGCGCGCCCCATCCCGTCGAAGCGTGGCGCGCTTTGACGGCTCTCTCACTGGCCGCGGAGGACCCACCCCAGCGTCCCTGATCCGGCCAGGGAGTCGCGGTTGACCGGTAGATCACGCTGGCGCCGCATTTCGGGGGCTGCCCGTCATGCCTCCGCGGCCGCACCGCCATGGGCGGCACTGATCTTGATCCCACACTTACTCTGTGGAGATCCATGATCGCGCTTCCCCGGGCGGGTGAGCCCGGGGATCGTGGTGTGGCGGGTGATGGTGGTTCGGTTGGCCCATCGTGGTGTGGTCGGGCCATCGTAATGTGGTTAGTCGATCTTGGTGTGGCCGGGAACTTCGACGCTTTCGCCACGCCGGCTGAATGCAACACGGGGGCGCCAAAGATGGGATTCATGGATCACAGCGGCTCGGGAGCGAGTGGGGGCGAGCGGCCCGGTTCCACAGCCGAAACGGGTGCCCAGTCGCGTGACGAGGTGGGCAACAAGGCGATGGGTAGGGCGGGAGACCGACACGGAGAGCCTTCCGCTGGCGAGGGTGTCTCCGCCGGAGGCCATGTTCTCTCGGGATCCGAGCACGGGTCGCCACAGGGGACGGCATCCGGGGGCGCCGACCAGGCGGAGGCGCCGTCCCGTGTCGTCATCGAGGTGATCCGTCCTTCCATCGAGCAGGGACGCTACGCCATCAAGCGCATCGTCGGAGACGTGGTGCGGGTCTCGGCGCGCATCCATGCCGATGGCCACGATCTCATCGGCGCCGCACTGCGGGTGACGGATCCGGGGGAGGCCGATACCCGGACGATCTCCCTGAAGTCGGCCGGCAACGACCAGTACACAGGATCCTTCATCGTCAACTCCGTTGGGCGCCACGCCTATGAGGTCGAAGCCTGGATCGACGTCTTCCTTACCTGGAAGGCTGAGGTTCGCCGTAAGGCCGAAGCCGGTCTGGGCGTCCCGCTGGAACTCCGCGCCGGCGCGGCGATGGTGCGGCGGGTTGCGGCCAGGGCCGAGTCGGGGATCGCGCCGGCGCTTCTGGACTGGGCGCAGGCGCTGGAGGATGCGGCCTCCGCTTCGCCCGACGGCGTGTTGCTTGTGCTCGATGACGCCCGCTCTTCCCTGATGCCGGCCTCGCCTCTCCTGCGAACCTCCGTGACCACCTCTCATCGCCAGCCGGTAGTGGTGGACCGACCGAAAGCCGGCTTCAGCTCGTGGTACGAGCTCTTTCCCCGTTCCTTCGGTCGCGCCGAAGGTGAGCATGGGACGTTCGCCGATGTTGAGCGGGTCCTCCCCTATATCGCCGGGATGGGCTTCGACGTGCTCTATCTCCCGCCGATCCACCCGATCGGTCGATCGCATCGCAAGGGGCCCAACAATGCCGAGTCCGCCGCGGTCGACGACGTCGGAAGCCCCTGGGCGATCGGCGCCGAGGAGGGAGGGCACACCGCCATTCACCCGCAGCTCGGCACCCTGGATGACTTTCATCGCCTTCTCGAACGCGCGCGCGAGGCTGGGCTGGAGATGGCGCTCGACCTGGCGTTTCAGTGTTCGCCCGATCATCCCTGGGTGGCGCAACACCCGGAGTGGTTCCGCCGGCGGATCGACGGGTCGGTGCAGTACGCGGAGAACCCGCCCAAGAAGTACCAGGACATCTACCCGCTCGACTTCACCAACCCTGACTGGCAGGGGCTCTGGGAAGAACTGGAGCGGGTCGTGCTCTTCTGGATCGAGCAGGGCGTGCGCATCTTCCGGGTGGACAACCCGCACACCAAGCCCTATCCGTTCTGGGAGTGGCTGATCTCACGGGTGAAGCGTTCGCATCCCGAGGTGGTCTTTCTGTCCGAGGCCTTCACCCGGCCGAGCGTCATGGCGCAGCTCGCGCGGCTGGGGTTCAGCCAGTCGTACACCTACTTCACCTGGCGTAACACGGCGGCCGAGCTGCGGAACTACTTCACCGAGCTGACGACCTCAGAGCTGCGAGAGTACTTCCGGCCGAACCTCTGGCCGAACACGCCGGACATCCTGCCCCTCTACCTGCAGGCGGGCGGACGGCCGGCGTTCCTGATCCGGCTCTTTCTGGCCGGCACCCTCGGCGCGAACTACGGCATCTACGGCCCGGCCTTCGAACACGCGGTGGCCGAGCCGATCCGCCCCGGGGCCGAGGAGTACCGGGACTCGGAGAAGTACGAGCTGAAGCGGTGGAACCTGGAGCGCCCTGACAGCCTCGTCCCGTGGGTCGCGCGGCTCAACGCCATCCGGCGGGAGAATCCCGCGCTGCAGCAGGACCATCGACTGCGCTTCCTGAACGTTTCCCACGATCAGGCGGTGGCCTTCGTCAAGACCTCGGCCGACGGCCAGAACCATGTCGTGGTCGTCGCCGGACTCGATCCGTCGCGCGGCCGCTCCGTCATGGTCGACCTGGATCCGGAGTGGGTTGGCCTGGAGCGCTCCCAGGCGTTCGGGGCCACGGATCTCCTCGGCGGCGGAGAACAGATCTGGTCCGGGCGGCGCCACCTGGTCGACCTGCCGGCCGAGCCGGCGCCGGTGAGGATCTTCCGTGTGCAAGGACGGCCGCGGACGGAAAGGGACTTTGACTATTATTGATTGGCCTTCCATGGATGGCCTTCATCAAGCGCGGCGCCACGAGACGCGGACGGCCGTGCCGACCATGCCGTGGGAAGGCAGCGGCCCACCCGGGCACGCTCGATGCAGCGTGTCGATGAGGCGGGGCCGGCGAAACGCGGTGAATGCAGGCACATCGTTGACGATGGCGCCAGGGGGCGCGGCGTCGCAGCAGGGCACGAGAGATCCCATAGACTCCATCTAGCCAGGGAACGGGACATCCACGGAGGCGCGATCGATGCTGGAACCGCTTTGGTACAAGGAAGCTGTGATCTATGAGATCCCCATCCGGGCGTTTGCCGACGGCAATCAGGACGGAGTGGGGGACTTCGCCGGCCTTACCGAGAGGCTCGACTACCTGAGCGACCTGGGGGTGACCGCGCTCTGGATCCTTCCCTTCTACCCGTCTCCCTTGCGCGACGACGGCTACGACATCGCCGACTACGGGAAGGTCAATCCGCACTACGGGACCATGGGCGACTTCAAGAGGTTCCTGGCGGCGGCGCACGAGCGCGGCCTCAAGGTCATCACCGAACTGGTCCTCAACCACACCTCGGATCGACATCCCTGGTTCCAGCGCTCACGCAGATCGAAGCCCGGGGATACGTGGCGCGACTTCTACGTCTGGAGCGACACGATCGACCGCTACACCGGGACCCGGATCATCTTCAAGGATTTCGAGTCCTCGAACTGGACCTATGATCCGGTCGCCGGCGCCTACTACTGGCACCGCTTCTACAGCCACCAGCCCGATCTGAACTTCGATCATCCGCCGGTGCGGCGGGCCGTGCGCCGGATCATGGAGCGATGGCTGGGCATGGGCGTCGATGGGCTCCGTCTCGACGCCGTCCCCTACCTCTACGAGCGCGAAGGGACCAGCAACGAGAACCTCCCCGAGACGCACGCGTTCCTGCGGGAACTGCGGGCCCACGTCGATGCCCGCTTCACCAACCGCATGTTGCTGGCGGAGGCCAATCAGTGGCCCGAGGACGCGGTGGCCTACTTCGGGCAGGGGGACGAGTGCCACATGGCCTTCCATTTCCCCGTCATGCCGCGGCTCTTCATGGCCATCCGCATGGAGGACCGCCATCCGATCGTGGACATCCTGAGCCAGACGCCCCCGATCCCGGACGCCTGCCAGTGGGCCATCTTCCTACGCAACCACGACGAGCTGACCCTGGAAATGGTCACCGACGAGGAGCGGGACTACATGTACCGGGTCTACGCGGCCGATCCGCGGACCCGGATCAACCTCGGCATCCGCCGCCGGCTGGCCCCGTTGCTGGGCAACGACCGGCGCCGCATCGAGCTGATGAACGGTCTGCTGCTCTCCTTTCCCGGGACCCCGGTCATCTACTACGGCGACGAGATCGGGATGGGGGACAATCTGTACCTGGGAGACCGCAATGGCGTCCGCACGCCGATGCAGTGGAGCGATGACCGCAACGCCGGTTTCTCGCGGGCGCCCTCCTCGAGCCTCTATCTGCCGGTCATCATCGATCCCGACTACCACTACGAGCGGGTCAACGTGGAGGGGCAGCTGCGCAATCCGCACTCGCTGCTGTGGTGGATGCGCCGGGTCCTGGCCCTGCGGCGGCAGCGCCGGGCCTTCGGCCGTGGCGCGGTGGAGTTCCTGAGCCCGGAGAACCGCAAGGTCCTCGCCTTCGTGCGCACCTACGAGGAGGAGCGCGTGCTGGTGGTGGCCAACCTCTCGCGCTTCGCCCAGTACGTGCAGCTCGATCTGGAGCGCTGGCGCGGTCTGGTGCCGCTGGAGATGTTCGGGGGCACCCGCTTTCCGCGGATCGACGGTTCCAACTACGTGCTGACCTTGGGGCCGCACTCGTTTCTCTGGTTCGATCTGGTGCCGGCGGCCGCGCCCGCCGCGCTGTCGGCCACCACGCCGGAGCGGGGGGAGGACGTGCCGACGCTGCGGCACGAGGCCGGGGCAGCCGCGGTCCTGGAGGATCCCGGCCGCCTCCTCGATCCCCACCTGGCGCGGTGGCTGGCGGGGCAACGCTGGTTCGGGGGCAAGGCGAGAACCGTCAAGGCGCTCACGGTCATGGACTCTGTGCCCGTCGCCCCTCGCGAGACGGGGCCCTACCTGCTGGTGGTTTGCGTCGAGTACGTCGAAGGAGAGTCCGACGTCTACGCCCTCCCGATCGCGCTGCTGGATGCGGCCGCCGCGGAACAGATCCGCCGCGACCGGCCGCGCGCCGCGTTGCTGAGGATTGTGCGCCCGGCCGCGGCCGGTCGTTCACCGCGGGCCGAACCCGAGTGGCTCGTGGATGCCATGGTGGTCCCCTCGGCGATCCAGGCCCTGGTGGAAGTCTGTGGCAGCCGCAAGATCCTCCGCGGCCTCGAAGGGGAGCTGGCCGGAGAGCGGGGAGACGCGTGGCGCAAGATTCGACCGCGCGGCCGGCCGCTTCCGGAACCGCTGATCCCCGCCGCCGAGCAGAGCAACACCAACGCGGTGCTGGGCGGCGAGATGATCCTGAAGCTGTACCGGAAGCTCGAGCCCGGCGTCCATCCGGAACTCGAGGTATCCCGTCACCTCGCCGAGCGGCACTTTCCGGCCGCGCCCCGCATCGCCGGCTGGTTCGAGTATCGGACCGAGAGGCGAGACCCGATGACCGTGGGTCTCCTCCTGGGGTTCATCCCCAACGTCGGCGATGCCTGGTCCTTCGCCCTGGACGCGATCGATCGGTATGTCGAACGGGTCCTGGTGGACGCGGCGAGCCTCTCTGGTCCGGACCTGGCTCCTCCGGGCTCTCTGGCTTCCCACTCGCCAGTTTCGGGGGCGGCCGGGGCCGAAGCGACGGCTCCGGCCAGCGAGGCCGATTCCGCCGCGCCCGCGCTCGCGCTCACGTCCATGGCCGCACCCGCGACGCCTCCGGCGATCGATCTCCACTCTCCCAGGGTTCTGCTGGCCGCGGCCGAGCTGGATCTCTCCCTGGGCCGCGCCGAGCCGTCGGCGGAGGCGCGGGAGCGGATCGGGTACGTGCTGGATGACTTTCGCCTGATCGGCCGCCGCACTGCGGAGGTGCACCTGGCGCTGGCGGACAGCGACGATCCCGGCTTCGCTCCGGAGCCCTTCACCCCCTTCTACCAGCGGTCCCTCTACCAGTCGCTGCGCAACCGCGCCGAACGGACGCTGCGTCTGCTGCGAACGCAGCAGCCGTCGCTCGAGGAGGATCTTCGCCCGGTCGCGGCCGGGGTGCTGGAGCGCCGGGAATCGATCCTTCGTCGCTTGCGCTCGGTCGCGCAGACCAACCTCGGGGGCATGCGGATCCGGACACACGGCGACTATCACCTCGGGCAGGTGCTGCGGACGGGGGCGGACTTCGTCGTGATCGACTTCGAAGGCGAGCCGGGCTTGAGCCTGAGCGCGCGGCGGACCAAGCGATCGCCCCTGCGGGACGTGGCCGGGATGCTGCGCTCCTTCGAATACGCGGGCACGATGGGGATGCGGCGCGCGCAGGAGGCGGGGCTGGTCCTTCGAGGCCAGGAGTCGGGTGTCCGGGAGCGGATCGATGCGTGGGTCGGCGCGGTGAGCGAGGTGTTCCTGCGGGCCTACCTCGAGGTCATGGACTCCTCCGGGCTGCTGCCGGCGCAGGCCGAGGCGCGAGGACTGCTGCTGGACGTCCTCGTCCTGGAAAAGCTGTTGTACGAGGTTGAGTACGAGTTGGAGAATCGCCCGCAGTGGCTCCGCGTACCCCTGCGGCGGCTCTGGGCCGCTCTGGGCGGCGATGGCGCCGGCCAGGGAGGCTTGACCACAGCCTGACCGGTCATGGACAGCCGGAACCCGGCGGAACGAGGAAGGAGCAGTGAGCAAGAGGCAGCAAGCAGCGAGCAGTTGAGCCATGAGTCGTGAGCCGTGGGCCGTGAACAGCGAAGCAGAGAGCAGTGAGCGGTAAGCTATGAGCAGGGATGACGGAGAGAAACGCCTGCCGTGGGCAATAAAAGCTACCCACGGGGCGGGACAGGAAGACGAACAGGAACAAGGAACAGTCCTGTTCCCGGGGTATCGATACAAGGAGGTTGGTGTGATGTCTGTTCGATATGCAGCGGCGCTTTCCGCCGTCTTGGCGGTCTTGGTCATGTCAAGTCTCGTGAGCGCTCCGGCGTTCGCTCAGAGCGGCGAGACGCGTCCGATCCAGCTCTCGCTGGTCCATCCTGTCCAGCTCTTTCCGGCCGAGACCTCGGTTACGGGCATCCGTTTGAATCTCATCTACGGGGTGAACCGTGACCTGACCGGGATCGACCTGGGCCTGGCCAACCGGACCACCGGCGCGGCGGCCGGCGTGCAATGGGGACTGATCGGCATGGCCGATGGCGGGTTCCTGGGCTGGCAGGACAACGTCATCAACCTGACCAAGGAGCGCTTCGACGGCTTGCAGAGCGGGCTCTACAACCAGACGGCGACGGCCTACGGGATCCAGTGGGGCTTCGTCAACGTCTCCGAGTCCTTCAGCGGCCTGCAGGTCGGATTCGTCAACATGACCCGGGACATGAACGGCCTGCAGATCGGCCTGGTCAACGTGATCAGAAGCAAGGACAGCCTGCCGGTGCTGCCGATCGTGAACTGGCGCTTCGATTAGATTCGTTTGCGGAAACGCCCAGGTCGGGGCGTTGCTTCCGCGAGTTGGCACGTCTTGAGCCCGCCGGCTCCCGGCTACCGGGGACGGCGGGCTTCGCTGTTCGAGTCATCGGGTAGCCCGCCGCCCGCCGGAGCCCGCCGGACCCAGGTTCCCCGTCCGCTGGTCGATAGGGTATAATTGCAATCGCTCAGATCATTCCCGTGGCGCTCGACTGCCGCCCCTCCACGCCTGGATCATCTGGCGATCCTCCCATGGAGTGACGACGCGAAAGGAGTCCTCCATGCGAATTCATGGGTTGCTCGCTCTGCTCCTCCTGCCGTTGTCCTTTTCCATTGCCTCGGCGGGTCCCAATGCCTGGGGAGGGATCCAGGTCCACGATGCCGGGCTGGCCTACACCACCGACCTGCCGAGCTATTGCGGGCTGGGGAACATGCCCGGCCAGTGCCAGGACCTGGACGCCCGTCTCGACGGCAGTGATCCCGAGCACATCCAGGTCTGGAAGGTGTTTGCGACCTTTCCCGAAGGGAGCAGCCCGCGGCTCAAGGGGATGACCTTTGGCGTCGGCTATACGGACGGCCTCGTGCTCGCGGCCTGGGGACCCTGCATTGGCGATCCGAACCAAGGGGCGGTCGAACTTCCCGGAGGCGGCTGGCCGGGTCCGGACACGGGCACCTCCATTGTCTTCCAGTACACCCAGACCAGCCTGTTGATCGAGTGCTACTGGTTTGCCGGGTACAACTACGGCGCTCCGCAGCCGCAGCGCTTCTGGCTGGGTGAACACCCCGATCCCGTTCTCGGCGGCATGTTTGGGGATGACAGCGTACCGGCTCTTCTCGATCCGATCTTCGGCTACGGCCAACTCGGCTTCGAAAGGGACGGACTGGTCCCCTGTCCTCCCTCCGTGGGAGCCTGCTGCTTCCCGGATGGCCACTGTGAGTGGATTCCCGACGGTGATTGCCCGACCGGCGACTGGCGCGAAGGGGTACTCTGCGATCCGAATCCTTGTCCGCAACCGCTCGGGGCCTGCTGCGATCCAAGCGGGGCATGCGTGTACGTCGCGCAACCGGACTGCCCGACCGGCGACTGGCGTGAAGGGGTACCCTGCGATCCGAATCCCTGTCCGATCTTGACCGGAGCCTGTTGTGTGGAGACCGCGTGCCACGTGACGCTCCAGGAGGACTGCGGCGGGATGTGGTTGGGAGCGGGGACGGACTGCGATCCCAATCCCTGCGCGGTGACCGGGGCCTGCTGCCGCGGCCAGGTTTGCACGGTCGTTCCGGAGCACGAGTGCGCGGGGCGCTGGCTGGGACCGGACACCTCTTGTGAACCGAATCCATGCGACTGCGCCCACCGGGCGCCTTCCGGGTCCCGGGGGCGGACGAGCTTCTTCGCGGACGGTCAGAGGCGGACCGGGCCCAACCAGGGGGGAACGATCATCGTGCACGACGCCGGGGTGACCTACACCAGCGATGATCCGGCTCCCTGCGCCAGCGGCGCGCACCCTTCGGACTGCGCCGGCGCCGACACCCGCCTGGACGAATCGAGTGAAGGGAATGCCCGGCTATGGCGGGTCTATGCGGCGTTCTATCCGGGATCCCAGCCCCGCCTGAAAGGAATGACGTGGGGGGTCCACTACGCGCCGGAGATCCTCGTCACGGCCTGGGGCGCCTGCATCGGCGATCCGAGCCAGGGGGCGTTCGAGATGCCCGATGACTGCTGGCCGGACAACGACACCGGGGTCGTCCTGGTCTTCCAGCACACGCAGACCGACTTGTTGATCCCCTGCTACTGGTTTGCGGGCTACGCCGCCACGGGCGCGGCCGGGACCTTCGAGCTCACCGCCCACCCGAATCCGGTCCTGGGCGGCATGTTCGGTGATGACTCCATACCCTCGATTCTCGACGACATCGCCGGGTTCGGCTCGATGGGCTTCAACACCGGCGGACTCGTGGTCTGTCCGATGCCGTGGGGCGCCTGCTGCGACGTGCTGGGACGCTGCAGCACCGTCACCGAGGATCAGTGCCCCACGGGCGAGTGGACCGAGGGACTTCCCTGCGATCCGAATCCTTGTCCGCCACCGGTCTTGGGGGCCTGCTGCCATGAGGACGGCCATTGCGTGTTCACGGCGGAGCGCGCCTGCGGGACCGGCGACTGGCGAGCCGACGTTCCCTGCAATCCCAATCCGTGCCCGCAGCCGCTGGGGGCCTGCTGCTATGCGACCGGGGCGTGCGAGTACGTGACGCAATGGGCCTGTCCTACCGGGGACTGGCGGATGGAGGTGCCCTGCGATCCGAACCCTTGTCCGGAACTGGACGGCGCCTGCTGCTTCCCGGACGGACACTGCGAGTACATCACCAGCAACAGCTGCGACAATCTCGGCGGGCTCTGGCTGGGACCAGCGGAGGATTGCATGCCGAATCCCTGTCCCCAGCCGCGGGGCGCATGCTGCTTCCCCGGCGGGGTGTGCACGCTCGAAACCGAGGCCGACTGCGAGCACCACGGGGGCATCTGGCAGGGCGCCTTCAGCGACTGCGATCCCAACCCCTGTCCGCAGCCCTACGGCGCCTGCTGCTACCCGGACGAGACCTGCCAGTTCGTGCAGGAGTCCGACTGCCCGACCGGGAGCTGGCGGGTGGATGTGCCCTGCGATCCGAACCCGTGCGTCGTCCACCAGGGGGCGTGCTGCTATCCGAACGGAACCTGCCAGTACGTGCTGGAGCCCGAGTGCGGCACCGGTGTCTGGTACCCCGACACGTCCTGTGATCCCAACCCCTGCCCGCAGCCGCTCGGAGCCTGCTGCTATCCCGACCTGCACTGCGAGTTCGTGCCCAGCCAGGATTGCCCGACCGGGGACTGGCGGGCGAACGTGCCCTGCGAACCGAACCCGTGCGTCGCTACGGGAGCCTGCTGCTACGGGGAGCGGTGCGAGGTCAGCACCGAAGGGGGCTGTCACGGTGTCTGGCAGGGCGCCGGGACCGACTGCGATCCGAATCCCTGCGTCTGCTACGGGCCGCGGCAGACCGGCCGCGACGTGGCGCGTGGCGGCGGCGAGGCGCCCGATTCTCGCGCGGCCGGGAGCGTGGGACCCGGCAAAGGGGTGATGGTCCCGAGCCAGGACTCCGACCCTTGCGGGGGCGGCATACTGGTCCTCAACTACGATGGCAGCGCGGAGAACGGTTTCTGCTGGCAGTACGGTGGCATCGTCCCGCCGTACTACGGCGCCTTCGCGGAGTGCTACGACGCCGGCACTGGGACCGGGGTCTGCGGAATCCAGCTCCACCTGACCGGGATCGGCTATCCGTGCGGCCCCTTCGACGCCTACGTCTGGTCGGACTGCTACGGGGCGCCGTTCCAGGTCATCAGCATGACAAGCGGTTTGAACCCGTGTCCAGTGGCCACCTGGCCCAACGTCAGCGAGCATGACCTCGGCATTTCCGACACCTACGTCGACGGCTTGTTCTGGATCGGATTCTGGGCCGATCACCAGCCCTGCGCGTACTTCGTCGGGGCCGACACCGACGGGTTCGGGGGCTGCCCGATGACCAACATCGCGCCCGGAATCGGGTACCCGACGGGCTGGAACAGCGTGAGCACGGTCTGGGGTCCGACCCAGTCCATCGGGATCGGAGCCTGGCTCGGCGTGGGCGGGCCGAACAACACCGAGACCACGACCTGGGGCAGGATCAAGCACTTGTACAAGTAGAGCAGGCGGTCCTGCATAGACCATCAGCACGTTCGTACAGGTGGGTGGGCCCGATCCGCAAAGGTGCGCAGTCAGGCCCACACAACCAGGCAGTCAGGCCCGGCCGGGCACGTCCGTAGACGTCGTGCCCGGCCTCACCTCTGCGCGAACCCCACGGCGGGCAGGTTGTCTTCCCCGGATCGGGGGACGCCGGCCGCAGCGACCGAAGGGAGCAGGGAGAACGCCCCGCTCACTTCCTGTACCTGAGGGCGCCGCTGCCTCCTACCGTCGGGATCAGCCCGCGCGGAGTCGCTTCCGCGTCCGCCGTTCCTGATCGTTCCTGAGCCTTGCCTTCCGGCAGACCGCAGACCGGCCCAGCTGGCGCCATCGCAGTCGTCGATCCCCACAAGATCCGTCCGGACGGCCCCATCTCCCTCGGGGCCAGCCACGTTCGCGCCGGAAGCGCAACGCCAAAGGCGCGACGTTCGGGAGGGTTTGGACGACTCGGACCCGACCCGGTGCGGCCTTGCGGTTCGAAGGGGCTTTGACGTAACCTGAAACTTTTGCGTCCGGGAGGCTCGCGACGGGCGCGAGGTGCGCGGGAGGCTTCCACCCTCCTGACGGAGATCGGTGCCCCAGGGAACCATGTTCGACCAGCTATCCGAAAAGCTCGACGGCATCTTCAAGCGCCTGCGCGGTCAGGGGACGCTGACGGAGGAGAACATCCGTGAAAGCCTGCGCGAGGTGCGACGGGCTCTTCTGGAAGCCGACGTTCACTTCTCCGTGGCGAAGGAGTTCGTCCGCAAGGTCGAGGAGAAGGCGGTCGGGCAGGAGGTCCTGCGGAGTATCTCGCCGGGACAGCAGGTCATCCAGGTCGTGCACGACGTGCTGGTCGAGGTCCTGGGATCCTCATCGCACGGCGTTGTCGAGTCCCGGGAGATTCCGACGCGGCTGATGGTCGTGGGCCTGCAGGGGTCGGGCAAGACGACCTTCGTGGCCAAGCTGGGCCACCACCTGCGCAAGCGCAAGAAGGTCTCGATGCTGGCGGCCTGCGACGTCTACCGGCCGGCCGCCATGGACCAGCTGGCGACCCTGGCCAGGGAAGCGAACCTGCGCGTCCACGTCGAGCGCGGGGAAACCGACGCCGTCGGCATTGCCGAGCGGGCCACCCAGGAGGCGAAGGGGATCGGTGCGGACTACCTGATCTGCGACACCGCCGGAAGGCTCCACGTCGATGAGCCGCTGATGGAGGAACTCTCGCGCATGAAGGCGCGGGTCAAGCCGCACCAGATCCTGCTGGTGGTCGACGGCATGGCCGGCCAGGATGCGGTCGAGGTGGCCCGGACCTTCCATGAACGGCTCGGCGTCGATGGCGTCGTGCTGACCAAGATGGATGGCGACGCCCGTGGCGGGGCGGCCTTGTCCATCCGGGCCGTCACCGGGGTTCCGATCATCTTCATGGGCACCGGCGAGCGCATCAGCGCACTGGAGGCGTTCCACCCCGACCGCCTGGCCTCCCGGATCCTGGGGATGGGCGACATCCTGACCCTGGTGGAGAAGGCCCAGGAGGATGTCTCGGCCAAGGAAGCCGAGCAGATGACCGAGCGCCTTCTCAAGCAGCAGTTCACCTTCGACGACTTTCTGGGACAGCTCAAGCGGGTCCGCTCCATGGGCCCGCTGGAGGAGATCCTGAAGATGATTCCCGGGCTGGGGAACAAACTCCCTCCCGGGATGAAGGTCGACGAGCGCGAGATGGTACGGGTCGAGGCCATGATCCAGTCCATGACGCGGCAGGAGCGGGCGAAGCCCGAGGTCATCGACGGCAGCCGCCGCAAGCGGATCGCCCGGGGGAGCGGGACCACCGTCACCGACGTCAACCGGCTGCTGAAGGACTTTCTCCTGATGCGGCGGATGGTGTCCCAGATGGGCCGGATGGCCAGGCAGCCCCGGGGGGGCAAGAAGAAGGGTCGTCGTTGAGCCCGAAAGGCGCTACAATGCGAGTTTGGTGTCCGCAACGGCAGCAACGCATCGGGATGACAGCCCCGAGGAGGTGAGTTCGATGTCAGTCGTGATTCGCATGCAACGCGCGGGTGGCCGCAACTACCCGTTCTTCCGGGTGGTGGTGGCGGATTCGCGCCGGGCGCGAGATGGCCGCTTCCTGGAGAAGGTCGGCTATTACAACCCGCTCTCGCAGCCGGCCCAGGTCGAGCTGGACCAGAACCGGATGCAGTACTGGCTGCAACGGGGCGCCCAGCCTTCGGAGGCTGTCGCGGTGCTGTTCAAGCAGTACCAGCGGACGCGCCCGGCGACGGGTGAGGCACTGGCCGTGACCACGGCGGCAGCCTCAACGCCAGCCGCTGTTCCGGCCGCGGCTCCAGCCCCCGCGCCGGTCCCTGCCCCGGCTCCGCCGGCTGTCTCGGCTCCGGCCCCGCCGGCTGTTCCGGAGGCGGCTCCGGCTCCGGAGACTCCGCCGGCGGCTTCTGAAGGGGATGCCGGTGCGGCGCCCGCGGGCGAGACCGCGGCAGGAGAGACCCCGACGGCTTAGGCGTAGATTCGAGCCCCTGGTGGTCGGGGCCCCGGCATTGCTGGTCGCCAGGCTTCTTGCAGGAGATGTCGGTGAAGAGGGCGGCTCAGGCCGCCGCCGGCAGACCGGGCAAGACCACATCGATCGCGCGCACGTCCCTCATGGGGGGCGGCAAAGTGAATGGACGGAAGCGAGGATGACATGTCTGAGACAAAGGAATTGATCGAGTTCATGATCCGGGCGCTGGTGGACAAACCGGACGAGGTCGAGGTCACCGCGGTGACCGGTGAAAAGACCACTGTGTTCGAACTCAGGGTGGGGGATGGGGATCTCGGCAAGATCATCGGCAAGCACGGAAGGACCATTCGGGCCATCCGCACCCTGCTTTCCGCTTCGTCCACCAAGGAGAACAAACGCGCGGTCCTGGAGATCCTGGAGTAGCCGGTCCCGGCTGCTCCCTGGCGCCACGGGCTGTTCTGGGCATCCCGGAGGAACGCTGAGGGGAGGCCCGGCACGGCGATCCAATCCGGCAGCCTGAGCTGTCCAGCATGCGCGTTCTCGTAGGCCAGATCGTCAAGGTCTTCGGAATCCAGGGCGAGGTGATCATCGAGCCCACCGGCGATGATCCCCGGAGATTCGCGCCCGGAACCGAGCTGTACCTCGATCCCCGAGGGAACGAACGGGTTCGAATCGCCTCCCGCCGGGGGCAGGGGGGCCGGATTGTCGTTTCCTTCGAGGGACGGCCGGATCGGACGGCGGTCGAGGAACTCGCCCGGCGATCGCTCTACCAGGAGTCGGCGGCGCTGCCGGTGCTTCCCGAAGGGGAGTACTACGAGTTCCAGCTGGAGGGGCTGCGGGTGACACACCCCGACGGCCGGGAACTCGGCAGGCTGACCTCCGTGATCCCGGCCCCGGCCTGCGATCTCTACGAGGTGCGCGGATCCGGGGGAGAGTGGCTGATCCCGGCTCGGAAGGAGTTCATCGCATGGGTCGATCTGGAGAAGGGCGAGCTGCGCCTGACCGACCGGAGCGACCTGCTGGAGGCGCAGCGCCAGGACCGGCGCTTCGAATCTCCATCCTGACGGGCTTCCCCCGGATGTTCGAGGGGCCTTTCGAAGAGGGGATGATCCGGGTCGCCCGGGACCGCGGCCTGGTCGATATCAGGGTCGTGAACCTGCGGGACTTCACCGACGATCCGCACCGGTCGATCGATGACTATCCCTACGGGGGCGGCCCCGGGATGATCCTCAAGGTGGAGCCGGTCTTCCGGGCGCTGCAGGCCCTGCCCTCGCCGGTGGCCGACCGCCGGGAGGTCGTCCTGCTGACGCCGCAGGGGGAGCGCTGCGACCAGGCCCTGGTTCGGCGACTGACCGAGTCCGGGGACGTGGTCCTGATCCTGGGCCGTTACAAGGGGCTGGACGAGCGGATCCGGACCTTCGTGACGCGGGAGGTCTCGATCGGGGACTATGTCCTCTCGGGGGGAGAGCCCGCCGCCCTGGTCCTGGCCGATGCCATGGCCCGGCTGGTCCCGGGGGTTCTGGGGGACATCGAATCCGCGCTCTCGGATTCTTTCGAGACGGGGATCCTGGATTCGGCGTACTATACTCGTCCGGAGGAGTTTCGGGGGATGAAGGTCCCGGCCGAGCTTCTGACCGGACATCATGAGCAGGTCCGGAAGAGCCGCCGGCGGGATGCGCTGCTGCGCACCCTGCGGCGGAGGCCGGAGCTTCTGGCGCAAGCGGAACTGAGCGCGCCGGAGCGCCGGTGGCTGATGGAGCGAGGCTGGCAGACAGGGGCGCCCAACCCGGATTCGGAGGCGACGAAGCCTTCGGACGACGGCGGCCCACCGAGAGAGGGGACGAACGCGGGCCGTCCCCGGAGGCTGGGAAGGACGACCCGCAGCAAGAGGTCAACGGATCCATGGACGTGTTGAGAAATGTCGAGGCCCCGCAGATGCGGAGCGACTTCCCGGCCTTCGGACCGGGGGACACCATCAAGGTTCAGGTGCGCGTTCGCGAAGGGGACAAGGAGCGCCTGCAGGCGTTCCAGGGTGTCGTGATCGGCCGCCGTGGCGCGGGGCTGCGTGCCAGCTTCACGGTCCGCAAGGTCTCCGACGGCGTCGGGGTCGAGCGCATCTTCCCGGCGCACTCGCCCTCGATCGCGAAGATCGAGGTCGTGCGGCGCGGCGCCGTCCGGCGGTCGAAGATCTACTTCCTCAGCGAGCTCAAGGGCAAGTCCGCCCGAATCAAGGAGAAGAGAGCGCCCGGCGGCGCGCGCGGCAAGGGTGCGGCACGCAAGAAGGCTGCTCCGGCGGCGCCCCCCGCGGCGGCCGCTGCCCCGTCCGAGGCTCCGGTCGCAGAGAATCCGACCGCGTAGTTTCGGGTCTGGCTCCGGGTCTTTCAGTTCTGCGGCTTCTCCGGCGGCGTGATCCTTGCCTGGATCGCCGCCGGACGCCTGTCTGCAGACTGCCGCGGATTCCTCGCAGCGAAAGCCGCGAGTCCGCTGGATCCCGTTCCCGTCGGTCGATCTGTATTTCCGCCGCCGACCGACTCTACGGCACGCCGGTGTCAGCGCAAGGTTCGTGCGACGAGATGAGGACACCCTCAACCGCAGCATGCGAGGCCGTCTGGGTGAAGACCTGGCGGCCTCGTATCTGCTCCTGCGCGGTTTCACCATCCTCGAACGCAATGCGCGCGAGGGGCCCCGCGAGCTCGATCTCATTGCCTCCATCCCCGGATGGTTCGTGGTCGTGGAGGTTCGCCTGCGCGCCGACGCGGAGCGCGGCCTGCCCGAGCAGTCCATTCAGTGGCGCAAGCGGCAGCAGCTACGGCGCGCCGCCGAGGCTCGTTGGTTGCGGCAAGGGCGTGACTATGGGCCGTTGCGCATGGACATGATCAGCGTGCTGCTGACACCCGATGGCCTGCGTCTCCGCCACTATCCGCATTTCATGGTGCCCGCCGCGACCCGGTGATGCCTCGGAATCGTGAGACGAAGACATCGGGAAGGATAGGAAAGCAGGAAGAGGGTAGTAGGAGTTTTGGGCGTGCCCCGGCCCGCGCTTGCGCGCTCCGCGCGCGGACCCCGCCCCCGTCCTCAGCTCGCCGCCCCCCGTCCCCCGCCCGGGCAGCGACTCGCGGCAAACCGAATCGCGCGTCGTTCGGATTCACTGCCAGCTCGCGATTCTCCAGCTCCCGCTGACACAAGCCTCGGCGCCACGACCAGGATGGCCAATTCGACGTTCCTCTTGAGGTACAACCCAACGAGCGGTCTATCGCAGAAGCACGACACGGGCGCCGCCATTCCTCTCACCATCGATCGACCTTCACCTCGTACAGGTTCAATCGCTTGTGATTGCGGTTCCGACGCCCTCGTCATGCTCGCTCACCGAAGGAGGATGTCAATGAGGTCGCACATTGGATCGGTCACTACGATCGTTGGTGGACTATGCCGGAGATCCGTGCCCTGACGCGGCCAACCCCAACCGCCAACCTATCGGGCAGGCGATACGTCACCCCGAGTCGATCGGTCTCTTGACTATACGCGTTGTTGCGAGTAAGATTCTGTTGTTTGACAACGATAGCCACGGAGCATGGAGGCGCGATGTGTCCAGCCCGATGGAGTTCCGATGGTCGAAGCAGTACGGCAGACCGGTATGCCACGAGGCGTTCGGTCGGCGACGTTCGCCCGCACCCCGCACGATCCATAGCGGTCGCGATGACTCTCCGACGAAGGCGACCGCCCTGTTCCCACGCGTTCTGATCGTTCTGGCCACGATCGCCGCCATCCTCACCAGCGCGGGCCAGGCGGACGCCCAGGTCACCGGATCGGCGGTTGGTTGGGGGAAGCAGGTTGTGGTGGAGCCTTCGGCCCTGCAGGGCGTGGCCAGAATCTCTGCCGGGTACTGGTTCTCCATGGTGATGAAGCCAGACGGCTCGCTGGTGGCCTGGGGGGACAACCAGTACGAGCAGTGCGACGTGCCGCCCGACTCCGGGTTCCTGGATTTTGACGCCGGGCAGTTCCATACGGTGGTGCTGGCCCCCGGTGGGGTCGTGGTGAGCTGGGGGCCGTGCGGCCAGGGACAGTGCTATCCGCCGGAGCCGAACCGGGACTTTGTCAAGCTGAGCGCCGGCGGGTGGCACACGGTCGGGCTGAAGTCGGACGGGACGATTCGGGCGTGGGGGGACAACGGCTACGGTCAGCTTGATATCCCGTCACCTAACAACGACTTTGTCGAGATCTCCGCAGGGTACCGGCACAGCCTGGCGCTCAAGGCCGACAGCTCGATCGTGGCCTGGGGACACAACGGGTCCGGTGAGTGCAACGTCCCGTTGCCCAATGAGGATTTCGTGGCGGTTTCTGCCGGTTCCGGCAACAGCTTTGGTCTCAGGTCGGATGGATCCATAGTCGCATGGGGAAACAACTACTCCGGAAAGAGCGAAGTGCCCGAACCGAACGACGGGTGGATCGCCGTCTCCGCGGCCTCATACCATACCCTGGGTCTCAAGTCCGATGGGTCGATCATCGCATGGGGTGCGACGAGTTACGGACGGTGCGATGTTCCGGAACCGAACGCCGGGTATGTCGCCATTTCGGGCGGTTCGGACCACAGCATGGCCTTGCGGGAGGACGGCACGGTGGAGGTCTGGGGCAAGAACGGCTACATGCAGTGCAACGTCCCCGGCTACAACGGCGACTTCGTCAAGCTGGCGACCGGGACGACCCACGGGCTGGGCCTCAAGTCGGATGGCTCCGTTCTGGCGTGGGGCGGGAACGTGTATGGCGAGTGCAACGTCCCGGCGCCCAACCGAACAGCGACTTCGTTGGTATTGCAAGCTGGGGCCAGCACAGCTTGGCGCTGCGAAGCGACAGCGCCGTCGTAGCCTGGGGTCGAAACCAACGCGGTCAGATCGTAGTCCCGGAACCGAACGATGACTTCGTCGCCGTTGCCTGTGGTTCCGCGCATAGCATGGCACTCCGGTCCGACGGTGCCATCATCGCCTGGGGATGGAACCAGTACGGGCAGTGCGACGTGCCATCGCCGAACAGCGGCTTTGTCGCCATGGCTGGGGGCGAGCGACACAGCCTCGGGCTGAAGGCAACCGGTTCAGTTCTCGCCTGGGGCAGCAACGGCTATGGCCAGTGCACAGTGCCGCTTCCCAACTCCGGCTTCACCGCCGTCGCATGTGGGTTTGAGCACAGCGTGGGCCTCAAGTCCAACGGCACCATCGTGGCCTGGGGCTACAACGGCTGGGGGCAGTGCGACGTGCCGGCACCGAACCAGGGCTTTGTCGCCATTGCCGCGGGCTATTGCCACACCTTGGGGCTCAAGTCCGACGGCACCGTTGTCGCCTGGGGCGATCGGACCTTTTCCCAGTGTCCGCCACCGGAACCGAACGGCGGCTACATCGCCATCTCCGCCGCCTACGCGCAAAGCCTGTGCCTTCGCGGCACGCCCTCGACCTCGGTACAGGAGCTGGGGCCTCTCGGCCCAGCCGATTCCAGGTCGGTCCGGATACTCTCCGTTGCCCCGAACCCGTTCTCGGTCGTCACGGAGTTGTTGTTCGAAACGCAGCAGCCTGCTGCCGTAAGCCTCCAGGTGAACACGGTGGATGGACGCATCCTCGCCACGGTGCCGCTAGGATGGTTTCACCCGGGGTCACATCATGTCCTGTGGGATGGAAGAGATGAGTCCGGTACGCCGGCTGCATCCGGTGTGTACTTCGTGCGGCTGATTGGCGCACGGGATGGCTCCCGCGCCCGCCGCGTCGTGCTCGTACGATAGAGTTTTGCACATCTGAACTGACTCTACTCTATATATAGTCCGACCGGGTCCGAGCCTCGGTCGTGCGTGCCGGCGCCCAGAGCCCGGCGTCCGTGGCTCGGTCTGTCCGTTCGCCAGAAACAGGGATGTCGTCGGGATCGAGGTGGAGGTCATGGGCACTGCGGTGTTGTCTCTTCTCGCGATCAAGCCGCCCCGCGGGCCCCCAGGAGGGCTTGGCCCTTGTTCTGCCCCCGCCGCACAAGACCGTCCGAGTTGTCAAGGTGTCGAATGAGCCACCCAACGGGTGGCCCTTGATCACGGTGTCGCGCTGTCACTCAGTCACGCACGTGCACTCGTACGTGCGGATGTCCGATCGTGCAAGCCACAGAAGGATTCGCATGAGGTCGCACTCTGGAGCGTTCCTGCTTCCTCTCGCCTGCGTTGCTCTCGGTTCCATTGTCTGCACTGCACCCGCCCGGTCCGAGATCCTGCAGCTTCCGCCGCACCCGCGACTCATCGTCTACGGCACCGAAGTCGAACCTACGCGCCTGGAGGAACTGAGGTCGCTGGTGGACTACACCGGAGACCCCGCGGAGTGGAGCGACCGGAAGAAGGCGTCCGTGCTCGCGCTCCGCTCCCTCCGGGCAGGCGCCCACTCCTGGAACAGCCTGCAGCCGAACTGGGGAAGCGTGGTCAACCAGGACGGCCAGTACCGTTCTGTGGCGACGCTGGCTCTGGCGGACATGATGATGAAGTACAAAGGCGACTTGTACGAGGAGTACGCGGACTCATCTCGCGCATACGCGGACAAGGCCAAGTCTTTTGTGAACTACTGGAGGACCAACGGAGACTACAATTGGGGACGCTGGAAGCCCGGTCCTCCGGTATCTCTCCGGAACGAACTGGGTTACGCCGAAGTTCTGGCGGCCTACGCGCTGTTCTACGACTGGTGTCACGACCGCCTGCTCGAGGACACGGAGGAGATGGGCCTGTTCGCTCGCGACATCTATGAGCTTATGACGTCCGATTCCGTCTATGCCAACCCTCATGTAATGGGCGGCCATTGGCGGAGTCCCTGCTGCTACGACAACAACCACCTCGGCGTCATCTTCGGTGCCGTCGGACTCGCGGCGTTGGCGCTGGATCAAGAGGCAGAGTGGTTTGAGGTTCCCCCGAAAAGATGGACACTCAGTTAGCCCGGACTATTCGCGAACGGGCGTCGTATGACCGGTCGACAGCCTATGTGGACGCTTTCCGGGCCTCCTCGCGGCACTCTCAGCCGTCTGACGCGGTTCGAGGCCGGGATCGGACGGTTCGGCGTGTGGTCCGCGA
>JAKQSZ010000044.1 GCA_029569475.1 Candidatus Eiseniibacteriota bacterium
GGGATCGCGGTCCTGCTGGGCTATCTCGGGCTTTTCCTGGGGCTGCTGGCCTTCTCGCTGGTGCTGGTGGAACGCCGCCATCGCCGGCGCGCCGCCGCGACGCGGCACATCGTGACCTGAACCGCGGGGGGGCCGTCTGACCCGCCGCACGAAAGGAGCGTCGATTCCATGTCCGACATCCTGGTCCTGGGTCCGGGCTGTCCCAAGTGCCAGACCCTGTACGAGCGCGTACAGCAGGCCGCGCAGGAGCTCGGCCTCGTGTGCGAGATCGTCAAGGTCACCGACATCAACGCGATCGTCGGGTTTGGGGTCCTCTCGACCCCCGCGCTCGTCGTCGACGGCGCGGTGAAGCTCTCCGGCCGGGTCCCGACCGTCGCCCAAATCAAGGAGGTGCTCGCGTGAGCTCGCCAAGGATCCCTCTCTTCCTGGTCGGATTCGCCCTGATCGGCCTTTTCCTCGGAAGCGCGCAGGCCGGGGATTCGGCGCCGGTCCCGGCCGGAGCTCCGGCCCCTGCGGCGTCGGGAACGGCGGAGGCCCCCGCACCCGCCCCCGCCGCGGCGGCGGTCGCCGACTCCGCCGCGCGGCCCCACCGCGTCCTCGCGTACTACTTCCACACGACGAAGCGGTGCGCCTCCTGCCGGAAGATCGAGGCGTTCACGGCCGAGGCGGTTCGGGCCGGTTTCCGCGAGGAGCTGCGGGACGGCCGCCTGGCGTTCCAGACGGTCAACCTCGACGAGAAGGGGAACGAGCACTTCGTGAAGGACTACGAGCTCTTCACGAAGTCGGTCATCCTCGTCGACGAGCGATCCGGCAAGCAGGTGGCCTGGAAGAACCTGCCCAGGATCTGGGAGCTCCTGAACGACAAGGGGAAGTTCCTCGAGTACGTCCGTAACGAGACGCGCGCGTACCTGGCCGGCCCGCAGTCATGACGGCGCTGCTCGTCGCAGCCGGCACCGCCCTCTGGCTCGGAATCCTGACCTCGATCAGCCCGTGCCCGCTCGCCTCCAACGTGGCCGCGATCTCCTTCGTCGGCCGCAGCGTGGGGAGCCCGCGGCGGGTGCTGCTCGCGGGCCTGCTCTACTCGCTCGGGCGGGCGCTGACCTACGTCGGGATCGGGATCATCGTCGTCTCGAGCGTGCTCTCGGTGCCGGCCGTGTCGTTCTTCCTGCAGGAGCGGATGAACCAGATCCTCGGCCCGCTCCTGATCCTGGTCGGGATCGGCCTGCTGGGGCGGCTCCGGCTGCCTCTGCCGAATTGGAACCTGGGCCAGGCGGCCGGCGAGCGCACGGCCCGGTCGGGAGTCGCCGGCGCCGGCCTGCTCGGGGTGCTCTTCGCGCTCTCCTTTTGTCCTGTGTCGGCCGGGCTCTTCTTCGGCGCGCTCATCCCCTTGGCGGTCAACGTCCACTCCAGGGTGCTCCTCCCGGCGGTCTACGGAGTCGGCACCGGGCTGCCCGTCGTGGCCTTCGCCGTGCTCCTGGTGCTTGGTGCGCAGTGGATCGGCCGGGCCTTCACAACGTTGACGAAGGTCGAGCGGGCGGCGCGGCCGGTCACGGGCGCGGTCTTTATCCTGGCGGGGCTGTACCTGACGGTGGTTCACGTCTTCGGCGTGAATCTGGCATGAACCGCGCGACCCCGCCGGCCGGCGGCCTCTCCGCCGCCCCGAACGCCGCCGTGCCGGACCGATCCGGCCGCCTGCCGTTCCTGGACCGCTATCTCACGGCCTGGATCTTCCTCGCCATGGCACTGGGGGTCGCCCTGGGCTACCTGGTGCCGGGCGTGGCGCCCTGGTTGAACCAGGCGAACGTCGGGACAACGTCGATTCCGATCGCAGCCGGCCTCATCCTCATGATGTACCCGCCGCTGGCAAAGGTCCGCTACGAGGAGATGGGGCCGGTCTTCCGGAACACCAGGGTGCTCGGCCTCTCCCTGGTCCAGAACTGGATCATCGGGCCGATCCTCATGTTCAGCCTCGCCCTGCTCTTCCTGCGTGACCGGCCCGAGTACATGGTCGGCCTGATCATGATCGGCCTCGCCCGCTGCATCGCGATGGTCATCGTCTGGAACGACCTTGCCCAGGGAGACTCCGAGTATTGCGCGGGCCTGGTCGCTTTCAACTCGATCTTCCAGGTCCTCTTCTACCCGGTCTACGCCTGGGTCTTCATTACGAAGGTCCCGACGTGGTTCGGCCTGCAAGGCGTGGCGGTCCCGATCACGATCGGCGAGATCGCCCGCAGTGTCTTCATCTACCTCGGCCTCCCGTTCCTGGCCGGCATGCTCACGCGCTTCACCCTGATCCGCGCCCGGGGGAAGGACTGGTACCACCGGCGGTTCATCCCGAAGATCAGCCCCGTGACGCTCATCGCGCTCCTCTTCACGATCGTGGTCATGTTCTCCCTGAAGGGGGAGGCGATCGTCCAGCTCCCCTTCGACGTCGTGCGGGTCGCCGTCCCGCTTCTGGTCTACTTCGTCGTCATGTTCCTGCTCTCGTTCTTCCTGAGCCGCCGGGTCGGCGCGACGTATGGCCAGGCGACGAGCCTGTCCTTCACCGCCGCGTCGAACAACTTCGAGCTGGCGATCGCAGTCGCGGTGGCGACCTTCGGGATCCACCACGGGGCCGCGTTCGCCGCGGTCATCGGACCGCTGGTCGAAGTGCCGGTCATGATCGGACTCGTGTCCGTGGCCGTCTGGTTCGGGCGCCGGCAGTATGGGCGGGCGGGGGCCGCGGCGGGAGCGGCGCGGTGAGGCCGGGGGGGCCGGGCTCGCCGACGCCGGCCGGATCGGGAGTGGCCTCTGGCGGCCCACATGGCGGCCCGTGTCGCGCGGGCCGTGGATCGCGCCGATCGACCACGTTCTCGTGGGCAGCGGGCTGTCGGCGCGCGGGTTCTGGACGCTCGATCTCCCCGGGTCGGGCCACCGGCTGGAGGTGGCAGACATCCCCCTGCGCGGCTGACGGCACGGCCCTTGCGCCCTCCGCGGACCCCGCGGTCGGCCGGGAACAAGACATGATCTCCACCGTCGATAACCGACGCCGCGCGGTGGAGCCCGGCGGCATGACCCCCGCCGAGCTCCGCCCGACTGGAAACGGCCCTCTACTCGACCGAGCTCCGTCCGACCGGTAACTGCCGGCTACTCGATTCCCGGTGACTGCTTCCCGGGCAGCTCGTCCTTCCGCCCCCCGATGAACGCCACGACCCGCTGCGCCGTCTCCTCCGGCGCCTCGAGATAGGGGAAGTGACCGAGCCCCTTCATGGTCTGGAAGGTGAGATGGGGGATCCGGTCCGAGACCTGCCTCACCGCCTCGCCCGATGCGAGGTCGTGCTCTCCCCACAGGACGAGTGTCGAGGGCCTGAGCTGGGAGAGGTCGTCCCCCAGGTAGAGCTCCGGCCGCAGACCCTCGGCCGTGGCCAGGCGCTGCAGGAGCGTCGCCCACGTGCCCTGCTCCGAGGGGAGCCGCAGGCCGGCGATGCGCGTCTCGAAGTACAGGTCGGAGACGACGGCGGGGTCGGTGTGGAACATCTCCCGGTACTGGCTCTTCTGGGCCTCCATGCTCGCTCGTCCCGCCATGAACTCCTCCGCCGCGCCCGGCGTCCCGCAGATCTTCCGCATCGCGGGACCGACTTCCCTGGTCATGCCGGCGGCGTAGCCGAGAAGCACGACCCGCCGCACGCGCTCGGGATGGGCCAGGGCGGCGCAGAGGGCGAAGAACCCTCCCATGCTGCCGCCGATGAGCGTCGCCGAGTCGAGCTCCAGAGCGTCGAGCAGGGACGCGACGAAGTCCGCCGCGTGGGTCCTCAGATCCACCGTGCGGTAGTCGAACGGTTCGGTCAGCCCGAAGCCTGGCCGGTCGACCGCGTAGAAGTGAACGGCCTCCTGCAGCGGTCGCAGGAAGGGAGCCCAGTTCATCGCCTCGCCGTCTCCGCCGTGGAGGAGCACGGCCGGTTCCCCGCGGCCGCCTTCCAGCACGTGGGTCCGGAGCCGGGGCACGGCGAGATCGACGAAACGCGAGACGGCTTCGACTCCATACGAGTCGAGCAGCCGGCCCTGAAGTTCGATGAAGCGGTCAATGGCCGACATGTCGGCGGGGTTGCCGCTCGACTTCGAAGTCGCTTCTTGGGTTCTCATCTTCGATCTCCCTTCTGTGATCGGTCCTGACGGGGTGGCTTGTCCCTCCCGCCGAAGTTTCGGGCTCGCCGGCCCGAGGCGACCAGCCACAGCGCCCTGACACTCACCCCAACAGTTCCGCTACACTGCTGGGTTCGCGAACGGGAGAGTGCCGTGTCAACCGTGTCAGAAGAGAGCTTCGGGGGCTGCCTGCGGCGACTGCGCCTCGCGGCAGGACTGTCGCAGGAGGAGCTGGCCGAGCGCGCCGGGCTGTCGGTCGCCGCTATCGGGCTGCTGGAACGCGGCGAGCGCCAGCGTCCCTATCCCCATACCCTGCGGGCGCTCGCCGGCGCGCTGCGTCTGGCGCCCGCGGAACGCGCCGTCTTCTTCGCGTCGGTCTCCCGCCGGGGGCGGGGAAGTGACGGCGCTGGGAGGGAAGATCCCCGTGACCGGTGGTCCCGTCCGCCCTTGCCTCTCACGCCGATGGTGGGACGCGAGGCCCTCGTGGCATCCGTGCGTGACCTGCTCCGCGCAGGCACGACCCGGGTCGTGACGCTCACCGGACCGGGGGGGATCGGCAAGAGCCGGGCTGCCGTGGAGGTCGCCGCGGGGCTGTGCGACGCCTTCGATCCGGGGCCGGTCTGGGTCGACCTGGAAACGCTGACCGACCCGGCAGAAGCCATCCCGGCGATCGGACGGGCGCTCGGCCTGGTCGAACGCCCGGAGCAGGATACCGCCCGGATCATCGAGACGCATCTCGAAGGCCGGCGGGGCCTGCTGCTCCTCGACGGTTTCGAGCGCCTTCTCCCGGCGGTGCCCGCCATTGCCAACCTCCTGCGGCGGTGCGCCGGCCTGACCCTGCTCGTGACGAGCCGTGAGGCCCTCCGCCTCCGCGGGGAGCACGTGGTCGAGATCCCGCCTCTCAACCTGCCCGGCCCCGAGATGAGGGCCAGCGCAGCATCGGTCGGGCGCGCCGAAGCGGTGGCTCTGCTACTGCAGCGGGCGCGGGCGGTGCGGCCGGGATTCGTTCTGACGGATGCGGACGCGGAGGTCGTGGCCTCGATCTGCGCCCGGCTGGATGGCATTCCCTTGGCGTTGGAGCTGGCGGCGGTTCACCTCAAACATCAATCCCCGCTGTCCCTGCTGAAGCGACTGGAGAGACGGCTATCGGTTCTCGAGGAGGGACCGCGCGACCTGCCCGTCCGGCAGAGAGACCTGCGCGCCACCATCGCCTGGAGCTACGAAGGGCTCGATCCGCGGGAGCAGAGTGTTTTCCGCGGCTGTTCCGTCTTCCGGGGCGGTTTCACGCTGGAAGCGGCCGAGGCGGTCTGCGGCGACGAGGACGCCGCCCGGGTCGGCCACATCCTGTCGTCGCTTGCGGACAAGAGCCTCCTGCGGGCCGCGCCCGATCCTGCGGGCGAGACGCGCTTCTCGATGTTGGAGACGATCGGCGAATACGCCGGCGAGCGACTGGCCGAGGGGACGGAAGAACCGGAGCGGGCCCGGAGGCACGCCCGGTACTTCCGCGACCTGGCTGAAGCGGCCAGCCAGCATCTCGCCAGCGGTGCGCGTTCGGTCTGGCTTGCGCGGCTCGACGGCGAGATCGCCAACCTGCGCGCGGCGTTGGCCTGGGCCGTGGCCGAGGAAGATGTGGAGGTCGCGCTCGGACTGGCCGGCGGGCTGGCCTGGTACTGGATCCTCCGCGGGTCCGTGCGTGAGGGAGCAGGCTGGACCGAACGGGCGCTCGCTCTCCCGGTGCGGCCCGGGGCGGAAGGCGCCCGGGGGCACGCCCTCTACGCCGGAGCCGCCATGGCCTGGAAGTTCGAGGATCATCCGCTGGCGCGCCGCCGCGCGGAGGAGGCCGTGGCGCTCCTGCGGAAGGGGTCCGACTCCCGCCGGTTGGCTCTGGCCCTGGCTCTCCGCGGGCTCGTCGCGAGTTCCGAGGGCGATCCGGGTCGAGCGGCGGAGCTGCACCGGGAGTCGTTGGCCCTCTTCCGGGGGCTGGAGGACTCCTGGGGAACCGCCTATGCGGAGTCGAATCTCGGGGACGCGTTGCTCCAAACAGGGGACGCGGCCGGCGCCAAGGCGCACTACGACGATGCCCTCCGCCGGTTCACGGAGACGGGAGACGATTGGGGAAGAGGGATCGTCCTGCACACGCTGGGCAATGTCGCGTGGATCGAAGGCAACCTGAGCACCGCCGGCGAACGGTACGAGGCGTGTGTCGCGCTGTTCCGGCGGATGGGGAACGACGAAAATGCGGCGCGCGGGCTGCTCTGCCTGTCCGCCGTCTACCTGAGGCAGGAGCGGACGGCCGAGGCGGAGGGAGTTCTCCGGGAGGGCCTGCGGATCTGGCTGGCCTTCGAGAGCAAGGCGGGAGTGGCCGCCTGCCTGGAAGGCCTGGCCGGAATCCAGGCAGCGCTCGGAAACTTGCCCGCGGCGGTTCGCCTCTTCGCAGGCGCCGAGGTCCGGAGCCGCGGCCGGATCACCCTCTACGCCGTGCCCGGAGATCTCTTCTCGCTCCACCGGGTGAGGACGGAAAAGGGCCTCGACCCGGCGGAGTTCGCGATGTACTGGGCAGAGGGGGAAGGGATGAGCGTGCGGCAATTGGCTGGGGAGCTGGGGTAGGGATGGTGCGTCCGCCTGCCTGACCTCCACGCCGATCCGCCTCTCGCGCAGAGTCCCGCGGTCGATGGCGGGGACCTCGGCCGCATGGCGGCCAGAAGTGGGGGGACGATGGACGTTTCTCTGGGGTGCCGCTCGGTCACCTTGCGGGATCGGTGTGCGCATCTGTCTTCCCCACCTGGCCAAGGGTGGGCGAAACGTCGGCACCATCGCCTTCGCTCCTCACGCCGCCTATCGATTTCGCATGGATGGCTGCTCCGAGTTGTACACGGAGACCTGGTCGGGGAATCTCCCCATGATCGGATTGGCCGTTCGGGTGGGGTTCATTGAGTGCCGGCGCGAGTCCGGAGCTTGCGAGGTCCGCGGAAAGAAGCACGACGCCGTACGCTTCGTTCTGTCCGCCGATCGACTGAGGTCGTGCTGGCCCTGGCTGGATGAGGCGGTCTTGACATGAGACTCGAACGACGCGGGTCGATGGCAGCCCGCGCCATCCCCACCGATTCGGATCTACCTGATTCAGCGCCTCCCGGCGGCCTCTGCGGATGGCCCCCGACATCGGACCGGATGGCTCCGATTCGGAGACACTTTCGGAACTCGTGGGTTGCGCGCCGGACGATACCGGGCCCGCGGCGCCCGCTCCATCCGGGATCCCGCGCGGCGTGGTCGAACACAGTGTCTCCGCGCCGCGCACGGTGGTACAATCCCGCCGAGGAAGGCCGGAAACGACACCCCGGCATCGCGGGTCCGCATGCGTTGGTGATCTGTGTGACGGCGAGCCCGCCGGGTTGGGAGGCCGGAGGACATTCCCGGATTGCATTCGCGTGAGCGAACGGGAGGTCTCCCATGTCTGGTCAAATCTTTGCCGTTTCTCTGCGGGTGGCCCGCGTCCTCGGCGGCGCCGGCCTCGCCTGCGGCGTTCTCCTGTGCGGGTCGGGCCTCGCGCGGTGCGTGGATCATGCCCCGGTTCCCAGCATGCTCGATCAGGTTCCGTCCAAGACGTCAGGTTCTTCGGGCCAGTTTCCTCCAGTGCTCATCCCCCTCCATGCGCACTGGAGCGAGGGCTTCCACCTGCCGGGCATGGACGGCCCGGTCTACACCCAGCTCGTACGAGGTGATGAGCTGTTCGTCGGAGGGCTCTTCGACTGGGTGGGACCTGTCACCGCTCATGGGATCGTCCGGTGGGACGGGACGGGCTGGTCCGTCGTGGGCTCTGGCGTAATGGGAGAAGATGGAGGGTACGTTTTCAGTTTGGCGGAGTACGTCGGCAA
>JAKQSZ010000047.1 GCA_029569475.1 Candidatus Eiseniibacteriota bacterium
AGACGTAGTCATAGTGCCAGCCGCCGGTGATCGGGACGACGTCCCACGAGAGCTGCGTCGGACCGTTCAGGATCCAGTTCCCGGTGCCGGCGATCCCTCCATCGAGGCTCGTCAGCGACCCGGAGAAGGCACGAGCTTCGCCGCAGCCGAGGCCGGCCACGGTGAAGATGACGGCTGTGACAAGCATGAAACGGGCATCGAGCCGCGGATGGGAACGCATGGGTGTGGGATCCTCCGGCCTGGTGTGCTGAGTCGCGCGACTCTTCCTGGAACTATTGTCCTTCGAAGGATCCTACCATAGGAAGAGAACCGGCCGGAGAAGGAACTCGGGATGAGTGTCGCGCGTGTGCTCTGGGACGACCGCTGCGCCCGTTATTGCGTGAAAGCAGCCAGTGCGCCGGCCCAACGTATACAATGTCGGCTGCCCTAGGGCTTTCGAAGGACCCGGCATTGGGCTGAGCTCGACCATTTGCGGCTCTTCCGCCCGCCTCCGGAAGGACGCAGGGAGTTGCCCAGCCTCAGAACCCAGGGAAGAGCGCGCCCGGGTAGTGGAAGCGGAGGATCGCCAGGACCAGGAAGAAGTCGACGACTATGTGGACGATCAGCACCCAGAGGAGTGAACGGGAGCCCTCGTACATCGCCCCCTGCGTGAGGGCGAAGCCATAGAGGACGAAGGGGCCGATCCCGGTGAAGGCCATCTTGTAGAGGACGGACGAATAGAGCACGGCCTGGGCCGCGTTCGCCGTTCGCTTCGGAAAGAGGCTGCGCAGGATCCCGTAGACGGTGTTGATGAAGAAGAGCTCGTCCCAGATCCCGACCAGGTTGATCCCCGCGATCAGGCTCCAGGTCGCGCGCGGGTCCGCCCGCGGGGGGAGCGGCCAGTGGCCGGGCAGATCCGGGTTGATGTGGAAGAACCAGACCTGGATCACCCCCCACGCGAGCGGGATGGAGAGGAGGGCGTAGGCCAGGTCGCGCCGGCGGAAGCGCCGGGGGAGCAGATCCCAGGCGATGACGCCCGGGTCCCGGCGGCGGAGCGCCAGCGTAGGGAGGAGGAGGGCGAGCCCGAAGAAGGCGGCCAGGGTCAGGAAATGGGGGAGGCGCGTGTCCGTATGGATGGGTGCAACCGCGAGCAGGAGAGCGAGGCCGGCGAGGACGCCGAAGCGGCGCCGCACGGCCGGATCCGCGTCACGCCAGGCCAGACCGAGCGCGAGGATCCAGCACGCGCCGCCGGACGCCCAGGAGGCTGCCTCCGGCCAGTGGCGCTTCATCGGGATGAGCAGGACCACGGCGGCGCACCACGCGGCCAGCGCCGCGAGCCGGCGACCCCGCGCCGGCGCTCCTTCTCCGCGGATCCGCTCCGGCATGCCCTTCAATTCCGTCGGGCCCGCTACTTCAGCCGGATGACCAGCTCGTGCACGCTGTCGCGTGTGACCACGTCCATCGGCAGCTTCAGCTTCTGGAAGACGCGCATCATCGGACGGTTCTCCACCAGCACCTCCGCCGTGAGCGCGTGCAACCCCTCCCGCTTCGCCAGGTAGACGAGGTGCTGGAGCAGCTCCGTCCCCACCCCCTGGTTCTGGTGGTCGTCGCGAACGGTGAAGGCGACGTTGGCAGTGAGGTTCTCCTCGTCCAGGTAGTACTCCGCCAGCCCGACCACGACATCGTGCCCTTCCGGCTGCACGACGGCGAGAATCACCATCTCCTTCGAGTAGTCGATGACGGTGTACTCCTGGAGCTTCTCGTGCGGCATCTCCCGGCGGGCGGTCATGAAGCGCGTGTACATGCTCTGGTCGCTCAGCGAGTAGAAGAACGACTTGAGCAGCGGCTCGTCCGTGATCTTCACGGGGCGGAGGCGGACGGCGAGGCCGGTCCGCGTGGTCTTGAGCGCCTCGAGGTGCTCGGGGTACTCCCCGGCCTTGCCCGGGATGAAGGCCTGGTCGCGGTAGATGAGGTTCAGCTCCTTCGCCTGCCAGATGAGCCAGGAACGGAAGCGCGGGTGCGCGATCGAGATTAGCGCCATGGCCCGCTCGCGGACGTTCTTCCCGTGCAGGTGGGCGTAGCCGTACTCGGTCACCACATAGTCGATGTCGCCGCGGTTGAGCGTCACCCCCGCCCCCTGCTTGACGAACGGCACGATCCGGGAGACCTCGCCGCGCTCCGCGGTGGACTGCAGGGCCAGGATCGACTTGCCCTCGTGCGCCAGCACCGCGCCGCGCATGAAGTCCGCCTGCCCGCCGATGCCGCTGTAGAAGGTCATCCCGATCGACTCGGCGGTGGCCTGCCCGGTGAGGTCGATCTCCATGGCGCTGTTGATGGCGGTCATGTGGTCGTGCTGCGCGATGATCAGCGGGTCGTTCGTGTAGTCGATGGCCTTGAACTCGATCGTCGGGTTGTTGTCGACGAACTCATACGTCGAGGCGCGCCCCATGCAGAAGCTCGTCACCGTCTTGCCGCGGTTCAGGCTCTTGCGCGAGTTGTCGACGACCCCTTTGCGGATGAGGTCGACGAGGCCGTCGGAGAGCAGCTCGGTGTGCACGCCGAGGTGCTTCTTGCGGCCGAGGGCGCCGACCACGGCGTTCGGCACGCTGCCGTATCCGACCTGGACGGTGTCCCCGTCCTGGACGATGCGGGCCACGTAGATGCCGATCCGGCGCGCGATCTCGTCCGGGACCGTCGCCTCGAACTCGAGGATCGGCTCCTCCTTCACGACCGCGAAGTCGATACGGTCGATGTGGACGAAGCCGTCCCCGTAGACGCGCGGCATGCGAGGGTTGATCTGGGCGACGACCATGGCCGCCGACTCGACCGCGGCCTTTACGATGTCGACGCTCACCCCGAGACTGAAGTAGCCGTGCTCGTCCGGGGGGGAGACCTGGACCAGCGCCACGTCGATCGGCACGAGCCGCCGCTGGAGAAGCCGCGGGACCTGCGAGAGGAAGATCGGGGTGTAGTCGGCGAGACCCCGATTGACCAGGGAGCGGGTGTTGTTCCCGATGAAGAAGGAGTTGTAGCGCATGTGCGGGCGCAGCGTGTCGTCCGCGTAGGGGGCGACCCCGAGCGTCCAGACCTGGACCACCTCGGCGTCGAAGATCGCCTTGGGGTTGCGGCGGATGTAGGAGGTCAGCTCCCGGAGGAGGTGCTGCGGCTCCGCGCAGGCGGTCCCGACGAAGATCCGGTCGCCGGGCCGGACGTTGGCGAAGATCCGTTCCTCGGCCACGAACTTCTCCGGGTACGCCGCGCGGAGGCGGTCAAGGGCGGATTGCTGGTTCGGATTCATGGCTATCCCCGGGTTGCGGGCGGCGCCGCGCTGCACCGGCGTCGGCCGGGTGCGGGCGATCCGTCCGGACGGCCCGTGCCCCCCGGGCGGGCGCCGTTCGGGGGGCGACGGGAGGGTAGCACGAGGGACCGGAGGCGCCCAAGGGGCCGAGCCCGGAACGGAGCCCGACGGAACCGAGCGCGGTTGGCGCGGCCCCGCCGGACCGAGCGCGGCTGAGCGGAGCCCGGCCGGGCCGCCGACGCCGCTCCCGCAAGGCCGCAGCGCGGCGGGGCCGCGGGAGAGGCCGAAGTTCCGTGCGGAAGGCGGGCTTCGGAGCGGCCGCGCCGATCCGGTCCGGGACTTTCCGGGAACCGATGCCCCGCGAAACACGTTCTCCTGGTGCGGAGGGGCCCCGGTATCGAAAGAGGGAACTCGATGGCCCCTTCCGTGCCCGGCTGGACCCTGTTCACGATCCTGGTCCTGCTCCTGCCCTCCGCGGCCTGCGGCGACTCCGACTCCCTCTCGCGCCCCACGCCGGCCGGGGTGTTCCGCCACGTCCAGCGCATCCGCCTGGAGTACCCGTACGACGGGGCATCGTCCGGCACGAGCGCCGCGTCCTGGGAGATCTTCGTGGCGGACTCCGTCGGCATCGTCCGTACCGGCTGGGGCCTCTTCGTGCTGCGCGACTGGACGGCGCCTCAGTAGTTCCGGTTGTACATCTCCTGGATCCGCTGGCCGTCGACCTTCGGGTCGAGCCAGGCCTCCCGCGGAATGTCGAGCCAGCGCAGGTTCGGCCGCATGCGGGCCACCCGATGGATGTTCAGCAGGTGGTCGATCGTGATGTTGTCGGTCGTCACGTTCCCCGCGCCGGTGCCGCAGGCCAGCGTGAGCGAAGGGGGCGGGTGATTGAAGATGCCGCCGAGCGCCCCCTCGGTCGTCGGCGTGTTGACGAGGATGCGGGCGGCGTCCATCCCGGTGAAGTCGGCCACCACCGACTCGTCATTGGCGTAGAGGCCGATCGTGTGTCCCGTCCCCCCGAGGCGCGTGATCTCCCGGCAGACCCGGATCGCCTCGGCGTAGTCCGGAACGCGGTAATAGGCCAGCACGGGGGCGAGGATCTCGTAGGAGAGAGGATGGTCCGGCCCCGTCCCCTCCGGTTCGGCGACCAGCAGGCGCGTCCCCTCGGGGATGGAGATCGGAAGAGCGTCGTGTA
>JAKQSZ010000016.1 GCA_029569475.1 Candidatus Eiseniibacteriota bacterium
TTTGGGTCTTCTACGGCGAGAAGCTCGTCCGCGGTCCGGGGTACGCCGGTGCCAAGGCGCACGGCAGATCACAAGGCACGCCCACCCAACCCGGCAGCGCGCCCTGATGCCGCCCTCCTGCTCAGCAAGACCATCCGGCCACCGCCAGCACCCCGGTGACGCCGCGTCAAACCCGGTGATCGGGATGCTAACGCTAAAGCCGAAGCGAGGTCCGGGCGCTGCCGCGGGCCCCGCGTTCCGTCACGAATTCAAGCTGGAGTAGCTAAATCAGCTATCGCTAGCGAATCCGCAGGATCCGGCCGTCGATGACCCCATCGCCGGCGCGGAGCTTGTAGAAGTAGAGCCCGCTTTCCACCGGCCGCCCCGCCTCATCACGTCCGTCCCATCGTAGCGTGTGCGTGCCGCCGGCCAGCGGTCCACCGTGGATGCGGCGGACCAGGGCTCCGGAGAGGTTGTACAACTCCAGGTCGGCCACCGCCGGCGAGCCGAGAGTAAAGGCGATGCTGGTGATGGAGGAAGAGGGATTCGGGCCGACGTGCAGCAGCCGCGGGCCGCTCTCCCGGCCGGAGACAAATTCGACCGCCGTCGGACCGTGTCCGGAATCCAGCGCGACGTCGTCGATGTACCAGCCGACGCCGACCCCGGAGAAATTGCTCCTGAAGTAGAGCCGGAACTTGAAGTTCGGTCCGGCGTAGGCGCTGAGGTCGCAGACCACGGGTTCCCAGGTCTGCTGGCGGCCGTTGAATCCCGGCTGGTAGCTGAGGATGATGATGTTGTCGTCAGGATAGCCTTCCACGGGCGTGACCAGATCCCAGCGATTGAGCTGGTTGTTCCAGACCTGCACCTGCCCGCCGTCGTCGGTGTCGATCCACATCCAATGATGGAAACTCAGCTCTATGCGGGAGGCTTGGGTCATGTCGTAAGTCGGCGAGGTGAGAATGGAGGTGGTCAGATCATCGTAGGCTCCATCGAGATCGGTGCCCCAGACCTTTGTCCCGGAGAAGGGAATCGGCTTGTTCTGGTTGGGTGGCCAGGTCGGTGTGCCCCACTCCCATTCGTTGGTCGCCGTGTAGCCGCCGTTGCTGTCCTCGAAGGACTCGGCATCGGGAAGGACCGGGCTCCAGTCGGTGGCCTGTCCGGCGGTGACTTCGAGGCGGGCCGCCGCCGCACCCTTGGTGGGTACGCGGGAAGCGATGGCAAGGTAGTCCTGGGCGCGAGGAACGCCGGCGAGGTCGTAAGCCCCGTTCGATCCTGTCCAGGCCGCGTCCAGCGGCGTGCCCGAGAGCTCCACCCGCACGTTCTCGAGGCCCAATCCTCGGGCGTCGGTCACCACGCCGGAGAGGGATCCCTGCGGAATCAGGAAGACGTCGAGGGTCACTTCGTGCTGCCCGCCGGCCTCGATCACGTAGGGGAACTCGGCCGTATCGTAGAAGAAGTCACCGGAAACGCGGAAGGTGAGATCTCCGGCGGAGAGCTGCATCGCGACCTGGCCCTCCGGCCCGGTCATGTGAAAGCGGCCCGTCTCCGCGATCTCCACGATCATGCCGGGCATCGGTTCGAGGCTCGACCCGTCGCGGACGGTGACGACCACGTCGCCATATCCCTGCAGCAACCGTTCGCGCGCTGCTGCCAGGTTGGGCCGCTCGCCGATCATCTTCGTGCCGTTGTAGGGAGAGCCGGTCACGCTCAGGATCTCCTCGACCAACGCCGGCGTCATCGGCGTTCCGAAGAGGGCGCGCGCCTGTCCCTGGAGGGAGGCCACGGCTCCTGTCACGATGGGGGACGCGCTGGAGGTTCCGTTGAAGCCCGCGGTGTAACGGACCTCGGGATCGCCTCCCTGCAGGTCGCCGCAGCACGTCGTGACCACCGAGGATCCCCAGCCCTGGAGGCTCAGCCGGGTTCCGTGGTTGGTAAACCACTCGCCGTCGAGGCCCTGGGGCGTCCCGGCGCCGACCATGATGGCGCCACTGTCATGCACGCGACGATCGAACCAGTTGTTGTACAGCGGATCGTCGAGGTCGATCGAGCCGTTGCCTCCCGCCTCGACGCAGATGATGCCCAGGGCGGTCGAGGTCTGGATCGCCGCGAAGACGTCGGCATGCCACTCCATGGGCATCCAGTCCTCCGGCCCGGAGACCTGCATCTCGATGAGGTAGATGTCCCCCGGCGCGAGGACGCCGTTGCACTCGGCGATGACGGCGGCAAGATCGGAGACATAGATGCCGCCGATCTCCATCTCGGGCGCGATGCCGTTGATGCCGTAGCCATTGTGCTGTCCGCCGTACTCGCCGGCGACCGCGGTTCCATGGTCGGACGGATCGGTCGCGCCGCTGGTGTACCAGGGCTCCTTCAGATCCTCATGCGTCCAGAGCCAGCCCCACTCGATATCGATCATCTTCACGCCTTCCCCCTTGCCGCCGGGGAAGGTCCAGGCCGAGTCCGCCCAGATGCCGACGGGGGAGTCATAGAGATAGCCCTGGAGGGGGGAGAAGTCCGGCGTGTCGCTGCGCAGGGGAGAGGGGGTGAAGCGGACCTCCCGGAAGAGCGCCGGCACCGGCTTGGGAACGGCCCAGGCGGCGACGATCCCCGGGGTCGTGTTCAGCCGCGCCAGCACATCCGCCAGGCGAGCCTGCGCCGCCGCCTGGTCGCTCAGAGACGGCAACAAGAGCAGCCCAAAGAGGTTGAGATCCGGCAAGCTCTGCCGCGATCGTTGCTCGCCGATGCTGCGGTCGCGATCCAACTCCGCCTCGCTGCGAGGGAATCGGCGTTCCAGGCGCGCTCCATCAAACGATCCGATAGCGGAACGGAGGCCGGTGAGGTCCGCTCCATGGGTCGAGACGAGCTGCCCGTCGCGAATCCTGCAGCCAGTCTCAGGTGCGAACTGGACCACCACCCGGTCGAGCACAACGTCCTCTGTGCGGGTGAGATAGTCAGCCGCGGGCGGGATGCCGGCGGCCTTGGCATCGCCGGCCGCAAGCCAGTCCAGGTCCGGCGCCTGGGATGCGGCAAGCAGGATGGACACAGCAAAGAGCGCGAGGGCACTCCGGTGGATTCCGGATCTGGACATGAGGGACCTCCGTAGGATGGCGAGGGAGACAAACCACTTCTATTCTACCAGTTTTCGTCACCGGGGTGGAGACAGCCCGTCGGTGCGACGTGGCCAGTTGACGAAACCGAAGTCGGACAGCCGGGGAGGTCCCACCCCGCCCTCTCTCGATCGAGCGGTAGAGGCGTCGCCCGACGGGTCGAAATCCGCCGCAGGGCAGTGGCATCGACGATCACGGGTCGGGATCCGCCGCAGGCGGTAGCGGCATCGCCGATCACGGGTCGGGGTCCGCCGAGGCGGTAGCGGCGTCGCCGATCACGGGTCGGGATCCACCGCAGGGTAGCGGCGTCGCCGATCTCGGGTCGGGACCCGCCGCAGGGTAGCGGCGTCGCCGACCTCGGGTCGGGATCCGCCGCAGGGTAGCGGCATCGCCGATCACGGGTCGGGATCCGCCGCAGGGTAGCGGCATCGCCGATCTCGGGTCGGGATCCGCAGCAGGCGGTAGCGGCATCGCCGATCACGGGTCGAGATCCGCCGCAGGCGGTAGCGGCGTCGTCCGATCACGAGTCGGGATCCGCCGCAGGCGGCCGGTCACATCCGTGCGAGGCCCTCCGCGGCTGCGTTCGTTTCGTCCCCTTGCGCAAGCCCGCTCGTTCCCCGAACTCTGGCCGCGGTCGACGGCCGGCGCGGGCATGCGGTGCCATGGCCGAGCACTTCTCCGACACCGCGCGCCCGCACCCCGACGCAGTCACCACCGTTCGTGGGGATCGGGGCGTTGCGCCAGGCGGACCTCGTGGACATAATTCAGCAGTCGTCTTCCCGTCATCGCCGACGCGGAGGGCGGCGCCCGAGGTGGCCCCGGTCCTGTCGACTTGGTTCAAAGACGCAATGACTCTGATCTCCGCCTACATCATCACCCGCGACGAAGAGCGCAACATCGGACGGGCCATCCGCAGCGTGGCGTGGATGGACGAGGTCGTCGTGCTCGACTCCGGAAGCGTGGATCGCACCTGTGAGATCGCGCGGGATCTGGGCGCGGTGGTGCACTTCGAGGAGTTCCGGGGTTTCATCGCGCAGAAGAACCGCGCCATGGAGCTGTGCCGTGGGGAGTGGTTGTTCAATCTCGACGCCGACGAGGAGATGACGGCGGAGCTGCGTGACAGCATCCGCCAGCTCCTGGACATCGAGGGGCCGGACGAGCGGCTGCGAGGGGCTGAAGCGACCGCGGCACAAGCCATCGCCGCCTCCTCGGCCATGCCCGGAGACGGCGAGGCCGCAGTTATCCGCCGGCAGAGTGGGGAGCGCCACCGGGAGCAGCGTGGCCCGCGGGACAAAATCGCGCGGGCGAATCAGGGTGTCTACGAGGTCTGTCGGCGCACCTGGTACCTGGGGCGATGGATCCGCCATTGCGGCTGGTATCCGGAGTATCGCGAACGGCTCTCCCAGCGTGGCACGGCGCGTTGGGAAGGTGAGGCAGTCCATGAGCGCCTGATCGGCCATGGCGCGGTCGGGCGGTTGAAGGGCGATCTTCTTCACCGGCCGTATGACTCGATCGCCGATCACGCGCGGAAGGTGGTTTTCTATGCCGATCTCTGGGCTCAGCGCGAGCGCGGACGGGGGCGGCGGGCCACTACCTTCGACCTGGCGTTTCGGCCTCTGGCCCGTTTCTCGAGGATGTACCTGTTCAAGGCGGGCTTCCTGGACGGCAGCCCCGGTTTGGTCGCCGCGTTCATGGGCGGGTGGTACGCGTTCATGAAGTACGCCAGGCTGCGCGAGCTTCAAGATGAGCGGGCGGACCGGCATCGCGATTAGAGCCCCTGTCGGAGACAGACCAGCAGTGGCCAGGCAGGCCATTCCTGGAGATGGACCAGCGGCGACTAGGTGGATTTCCAGAAGGCAGACCAGCGGCGGCTAGGTGGCCCTCCTGGAGACGGACCAGCGGCGGTGCTACAGTCACGGCTCATCCAGGCGGGCGGTCAAGCCGGCGTCCGCCGTCACAGGACGGCCATAAGCCTGGTACAAGGAGGTGCCGTCAAAGCACGCCATACGCCTGGCGCAAGGAGGTTCAGCGTTGCCCCAGACACCGGCCGGGTCGTTTGACCGCTCCGAAACGCCGCTCGGGCGGGCGTTGCAGGGCACCGGCCTCGCCGCGACCTGCCTCTTCGCGTTGGCCGCGTCCTGGAGCATCGCGGCGGCGCAGTCGGCCATCGTGCTCGGCGCGGTCGTGGTGGTGACGGGCGTGCTGTTGCGGGCGGTCCGGTATCCGCGGCTGCCGCTCACGATCTGGGCCATCCTGGCCTTCCTTGCCGTGCAGGCGGTGTCGATCCCGCTGGGCATCCACCCGATGCGTTCGCTACGGTTCTTCCCTCATTACTCCTGGGTGCTGCTCTTCCCGCTTGTCTTCTGGGGGTTGCTGGCCGAACCGACGGCTCGCCGTTGGGGCGTGCGGATCCTGGTGATCGGCGCCGCCCTCGCCGGTTTCTACGGGGTGGCGCAGCACTACACGGCCGCCGTCTGGTTCATCAAGACGCCTGAGGCGCTGCCCGCCGGAGGCTACATCGCGGTCGGGACTCTGGGCCATCACCTGACCTACTCCGGCGTGCTGCTGCCGATCTTCTTCCTGTCGCTGGGGATGATCCTCGATCAACGCCCCCGGTGGCTGTGGGCGTTGGCTTCCGCCGGGATCCTCCTCGGGCTCATCTTCAGCGCGGCGCGTTCGGCCTGGATCGGCCTGGCGGCCGGGATCCTGCTCTTTGGCTTCCTCCGCGGACGCCGCTGGTTTGTGGGGACCGCGCTCACCGGGGCGTTGGTCCTGGCGGCGATCCTCGTCCTTTCACCATCCATGCGGGCGCGGGCTGTCACCTTGGCCGATGTGGGCGACGATCCTCGCCTGCGTCTCTGGCAGACCGCCCTGCGGATCGGCGCCGACTACCCGGTGATCGGCGCCGGCATCGGCAGCTTCGGGAGCCTCTTTCCCACGTACAAGGTGCCCGGCTGGTACCTGGCTCACGGGCACCCGCACTCCGATCCGTTGAACATTCTCGTCGAGACCGGCGCGATCGGCGTCGCCGCGTGGTTCGGCATCTGGACGCTCTTCTTTCTCCAGACACGCGGGCGACGCGACTCGGGGCTGCCGCGGAGCCCTCAAGCGGCTTCCCCGCAAGAGCTCCTCGAACCGGACGTAGGGCCAGTCAGGGACACCGACTCGTCCCGCCAGGGGCGCATCGACGGCTTGCGAGCCGCCATGTTCGCGCTTCTGGTCGCGGGATTCGGGCAGTGCTTCTCCTCGGACGAAGAGGTGGCCCAGGCGTGGTGGTTCTGCGCCACCGCCGGGCTGGTCTACGCGCTCGAACCTGGCAGGGATCGCAAGCTCTCCGGATCTCGGCTGCGACCCGACCCACGGCTGCGATCTGACGCACAGCTGCGATCTGACGCACAGCTGCGACCCGACGCACGGCTGCGACCGAATTTGCGCCAGCGACCGGACGCGCGGCCGCGGCCAGACGAGCGCCCGCAGTCGGGCGAGCGGGGCGGGATGGGATGAGCCGCCCGGCGAACAGCCTGCGCCTGTACACGCGCATCCTCCGCTACCTGATCCCGTACTGGCCCTACCTGGCGGGCGTGCTCGGGTTGAACCTCTTCTATGTGCTCTTCAACGCGATCTCCATCTGGATGGTCGCGCCGTTTCTGACGACGCTCTTCGGGTCGGCCGGGGGAATGTCCCCCACCAGCCTGACCGGGTTCCCCACCCCGGATAGCCTCTTCGACCTCAACGACCAGCTCAAATCGATTTACCTGCGCTGGGTATCGCGTGACGATCCGAGGGACGCGCTGCAGGTCATCTGCATCCTCATCTTCCTGACCTTTCTCCTCAAGAACATCTTCCAGTTCTTCGAGGCATACCTGGTCAGCTTCGTCGAGCAAAGAGTCATCAAGGACCTGCGGGACACGGCCTACGAGAAGCTGCTGTACAAGCCGCTGCGCTTCTTCGCGATCTTCGGCACGGGGAACCTGATCTCGCGCGTGACCAATGACATCAATGCCCTGAACGTCGCCGTCAACCGCAGCTTCACCAAGGTCATTCGCGATCCGTTGATGATCATCATCTTCGCCGGGCTGCTCGTCTCGATCGATTGGAAGCTCACCGTCTTTGCCTCCGTCGTCATCCCGTTGAGCGGCTTCGCCATCCATCGCATCGGCCTGAGCCTGAAACGGCGCACCCGCCAGGAGCAGGAGCGGATCGCCGAAGTCACGGCGCGCCTGCAGGACACCTTCACCGGGGTCAAGGTCGTCCAGGCCTTCTCGCAGGAGAACGAGGAGACCGCCCGGTTCCGTGAGGTGACCCGCCGCCACTTCGTGGCCGTGCTGCGCAAGGTGCGCCTCAACCGGCTCTCCCAGCCGCTCTCCGAAACGCTCGGGGTGGTCATCATGGTGGCCGTGCTCTGGTACGGAGGGCGGCGTGTGCTCTCCGCCGAGGGGATCCCGCCGGAGGACTTCGTGCGGTTCCTGGCGATCCTCTTCGCCATCCTCGAGCCGATCAAGAGCCTGGGCAACCTGCACAACAACATCCAGATCGCTGCCGGCACCGCGGTGCGCGTCTTTGAGGTCATGGATCATCCGCTCGAGATCGCGGAACGGCCGAACCCGGTGTCCCGGCCGTCCTTTGACACGGAGATCCGCTATGAGAACGTCTCCTTCCGTTACGAGGAGGCCGCGCCCTGGGCGTTACGGGAAGTTTCGTTGACCATCGCACGAGAGGAGAAGGTCGCGCTGGTCGGACGCAGCGGCTCCGGCAAGTCGACCCTGACCAACCTGCTGCCCCGCTTCTACGATCCCGTGGAGGGGCGGATCGTTCTGGACGGCCATGACCTCCGCGACCTGAAACTGAAGGATCTGCGGCGCTTGATCGGCATGGTGACCCAGGAAGTGGTGCTGTTCAACGACACGGTGGCCAGCAACATCGCCTATGGCATGCCCGACGTCTCACGCGGGGAGATCGAGCTGGCGGCCGAGATGGCCAACGCTCTCGGCTTCATCCGCCAGCTTCCCGACGGTCTCGACACCGTCATCGGCGAGCGCGGTTTGCGCCTCTCGGGAGGGGAGCGGCAGCGGTTGTCGATTGCGCGCGCGGTTCTCCTGGATCCGCCGATCCTCATCTTCGACGAGGCCACCTCTTCGCTCGATTCCGAATCCGAGCGGCTGATCCAGGACGCCACCATCCGGCTCCTGCGGCAGCGGACGGTCTTGATGATCGCGCACCGCCTCTCCTCCATCATCCATGCGGACAAGATCGTGGTCATGGACGCGGGACGCATCGTCGACGTGGGCCGGCATGAGGAGCTGCTGGAGCGCTCGAAGATCTATCGCATGCTCTACCGACTGCAGTACGCGCCGCAGACGGCGGAGGAGCGCAAGCCGGTGGAGTCGTGAGCCCGAACCCGGTAGCCCGGCGCGATCGAAACGATCGACGGCCAGAATCCTTCGAACGGAGTGATGTGGACGCGGGAGTAAGAGCCGGAAGGGGCCGGTGGCGCTGGCGGCGCCGATCGATGCATCTTCTGGCGCCGTTTCTGCGACAGGGGCGGGCGTTCGGTCCGATCGATGCGGGAGCGTTCCGCCGCATCCTGATCATCCGGCCGCAGCGGATCGGCGATCTGGTGATCACGCTCCCGACGGTGGATGCCCTGCGCCGGGCGGCGCCTCAGGCCGAGATCGACCTCGTCGTGGGCGCCGGTAGCCGGGGGATCGTTCAGGACGATCCCCGGTTCGCGCGTACCGCGGTCTTCCGGCCGGGCGGACTCTGGCCCTTGTTTCACGCGTTGCGCGGCCGCCGCTACGATTGTGTCCTCGACCTGATCGATGGCGACTCGGCGACCGGCCTCCTGCTCTCCCAGCACTTCGGAAGGGGGGGCGCGCTGCGCATCGGCGAAGCGAAGAACACCCATGCACCCTACTACGACGCGGTCAGCCCGCCGCTGGGCCCGCCGCGGGGACACGCGATCGAACGCAGTCTGGCCACGCTCGAGCCGCTAGGCATCGACCTGGCCACGGTCGACCGTCACGCGCCTCCCTTCGTCTCGAGAGAGAACGCCGCCCTGGCGGATCGCTTTCTGGGCGGAGCGGAAGGGGCAGTGCCGGAATGGATGCGGATTGGCGTCAACCTGTCTGCCGGCAAAGAGAGTCGCCAGTGGCCCGCCGAGCAGGCCCTGGAGGCGATCCGGCAGATGCTCGAGGACCTGCCGCCTCCGGCAGCGCCATCGGGGATGTCGCCCACGCAGGCGCCATCGCAATCGCCGGTCCTGGCGGCCGGCGCAGTTGGCCACCCCAGCCCAGGTGCCGGCGGAGCCCACGCGAGGTCCGCGATCGAACTTGTGATCATCACCGCCCCGGAGGACCGGCCGCGGGGGGAGTGGCTGCTCGCCGAGCTGATGGCGCAGGGTCTGGTGGGTCGAAATGGATTCACCGGACAGGGTCAGGGAATCCACCGTAATCCACCGGGTGACAAGGAGGGTGCACGTGGCTGGTCCGGCGATGCGTTCCCCGGCGCCGATCCTCGCGCGTCATGGAGCGAGCCGGGGGGCGGGGCCACGGTCCGGCTGGTTCCTCCAGGTCTCTCCATTCTCGCCATCTCGGCGATCGTCGCCCGGCTGTCGCTCTTGATCTCTCCCGACACCTCCCTGGTGCACATCGCCCGTTCGGCGAACGTGCCGGTAGTTGGTTTGTATCCGACGGCGAAATGGAACCTCGAGCGATGGTACCCCTATGGACAGCCCGACGGCCTCGGCGTAGTGGTGGCGCCTTCAGGCGGGTTGATTGCGGACATTCTGCCGGAGACGGTGGTTCAGGCGGTGCGGGCCTTGCTCTCTTGCCGGAGTAGTTGATCTTGTCCAGGTTACCCGGCGTTCCTCACGAGGCGGCCGCTGTCGGCAGCTGCCGCGAAACAGCGCGATCGGGGCCATGCCGCCGGATCAGCGGCGTTCCGGCGCCGGCGCCGCCGGGCGGGTGGCATCCGTCGGGCGGTGCCATCGGTCATAGAGGGCGGCGAGATACGCGGCCGCCTCCTTCGTGCGCTCGTGCTCCGTTCCGAAGTTCCTGGTGATCGCATCCTGGGCCGCCAGCAGCGCCCTCTCCGCCTGCGCGTAGCGCCCGAGCTCGGACAGCATCCGACCGTAGGTTGCCTCGATGACTCCCAGGTGGGGATGTCCCGCGGGAAGGGCACGGCGGCCGGACTCCAGCGCCGCGGTAAGGGGCGCCTCGGCTTCACGCGCCCGCCCGGCGTCCAGCAACGTCTTCCCAAGGTTGTGGCGCGCCGCGATTGTGGTGGGGTGCTCCGACGGATATACCTGCCCGCAGATCCCGATCGCTTCACGGAAGGCCGCCTCGGCTTCGTCGTAGCGCTTCATCAGACGGCAGGTGGAGCCGATGTTGTTGAGGGCGACGGCAATCTGGCTGTGGGTCTCCCCGAGCAGACGGCGCTCGATCGCCAGCGCCTCCCGGCGCAGCCGCAGGGCCTCTTCAAATGCCCCTCGTCGCTGGAGGGCCGTGGCCAGGCTTCCCATGGCGCTGGTGACCTCGGCGTGGTCGGGACCGAAGGTCAGGGTCAGAAGGGAGAGGCACTCCCGCAGGCCTCGCTCCGCCTCCTCGTGACGGCCCTGCTCGTCCCACACGGCGGCGAGATTCCCCAGGTGCATGGCCACCCACGGGTGCTCGGGTCCCAGGATCTCGCGGTCGATCGCGAGCGCCCCGGCGAAGAGGCTCTCCGCGCCCGCCAGATTCCCCTTGGTCTTGAGGGTAAGAGCGAGCCGGCCTGACGCGGAGGAGATGTCGTGATGAGGGACGGCGTGAGCTGCCCGGATCCGGCCCAGGGCCTCGCGGCCAAGAGCCTCCGCCTCGTCCAGACGGCCGATCCTTCGCCGGACGTCTCCGAGCTCAAGGAGAGCGCGGCCCAGATCCATCCGGACTTCCTCCAACGGGGCCGTCCGGCGGCTTCCCCTCGCGGCCTCGTCTTGCCGGAGGAGCCTGACGCTCAAGGTCAGGAGCGAGTCGGATTCGGCGTAGCGCGAGAGGTTCGCGAGATTCCCACCTCGCGCTGCGAGAAAACGGCTTCGCAACGCCAGATCGCCAGGCAACGCGTCGACCATCGGCGCGATGCGCTCAAGGCGCTCTTCGGCTTCCGCGTAGCGGCTGCGCAGCGTCTCCACGCGGGCGAGTTCGATCTCGGCCTCCAGCACTGCCGCGGGCACGTGATTCCCGCGCGCGTCGGGTGCCACGGCGTGCAGCGCGGTCGCGCGGCGAAGCTCCCGCTCCGCTTCTTCGTACAGGCCGAGTCCGGAATAGGTCATGCCGAGCGTGGTACGGATTCCGGCCTCGAACTCCGGCCGGTCAAACGCGGTTGCGTCCAACTCGGCCGCGGCGCGGTCGATCACCTCGCGCACGGTGATCGCACGCGCCTTCGGGTTGTGGTCGGGATTGCCCGCGTGCAGCATCCGCCGCACGAAGTCATTGACCCGCAGCGCGGTCTCCGCCTCGATCCGCGCCACCGCTTCGGCGCGCCGTGCCCGCACTGCCTGCCAACCCGTGGTGACGACCCCCGCCAGAAGCACGGCGAGCGCCGCCGACACCCCCAGGACGGGTGCACGATGCCGTCGGAGGAACTTGCGCGCGCGGTAGGTCCGGCTCGGGGGGCTCGCCATGACGGGTTCGTCTCGCAGGTGGCGCTCGATGTCATCGGCCAGCGCCGCCGCCGACGGGTAGCGTTGGCCGCGATCTTTGGCCAGAGCCTTGGAGACGATCCAATCCAGATCGCCGCGCAGCGCGGGCGTCCCGGCCGCCCGGCTCGGGGGAAGCGGTTCCTCGAACTGAATAATGCGGGCCATCTCAAGCACGCCCCCCGCGCGCAGACGCCCCACGTCGAATGGGAGCCGGCCGGTGAGGAGCCGGTAGAGGACGACCCCGAGCGAGTACACGTCCGTCCGGGTGTCCACGTCCCGCCCACCGGAAAGCGCCTGCTCGGGGCTCATGAACTCCGGTGTGCCCAACAGCTCGCTCGCGGTGGTTTGCAGCGTTCCGCCGGCCAGCGCTCCTGCCGCGGCCTTCGCGATTCCAAAGTCGATCACCTTCGGAGCCGGCTGGCCGTCCGACTCGATCACGAGGATATTGGAGGGTTTCAGATCGCGGTGGATGATCCCCTTCTGGTGGGCATGCTCGATGGCCCGGCAGGTCATCACCACCAGCGCAAGCCGCTCGCGGGCGGAGAGCGCCCGGCGTTCGACGTACTGCGTGACCGGCTCCCCGGAAACCAGCTCCATCACGAAGTAGGGCCGGCCGCCTTCGGTCTGGCCGGCATCAAAGACCTTCGCGATCCCGGGGTGATCCATGAGCTCGAGAGCCTGGCGTTCCGCGTCGAAACGTGCGAGGACAGCGCGCGTGTCCAGCCCTGCCTTCAGGATCTTGACCGCGACCTGTCGCCGCACCGGTTCGTCCTGCTCGGCCCGGAATACCTGGCCGAACCCGCCTTCTCCGAGCCTCCCCACCACACGGTACCGGCCGATGGTCACGGGCTCGTCATCCAGCTCCAGCAGGCGCGTCAGGGGCTGTGGCGTCACACCGCCGCCACCGCTGCGCCTGAGAAGGTCTTCAACCTGCGCGCGCAGGCCGCGGTCCCCCGCGCAATGGCGGTCGAGGTAGCGCTCGCGCTCCTCGTCCGCGAGATCGGCACAGGCCTGGAACAGCTCTTCCAGACGCCGGTGGAAGGAGACATCCATCCGCGGCCTACGTCGATCCCAGCTCCCGCTGGAGCCATACCTTGAGAAAGCGCCACTTGCGCTCCACCGTGCGCAGCGGAACGCCGACCGCATCCGCGATCTCCGGCATCGACAGGCCCGCGTAGGCGCGAAGCAGAACGAGCCGGTGGCCGTCGGCGTCCACGCCCTCGAGCCTGGCCAGCACGGCATCGAGCGCGATCACCTCTTCAGGCGTGGCCTCAAGACCCCAGGCCGGGGCCGCTCGCGCCTCTGCCTCGACCTGTTCCCATGGCACCCGGACGTCTCTTCCGCCCCGCTTGAGGCTGACCCGGCGCCGCGCCTCCTCGACGACGATGTCGCGCATGGCGCGGGCGGCGGTGAAGTAGAAGTGGCCGAGGCTGTCCCACCCCCGTTCGTTTCTCGGCAGGACGCGGAGATAGGCCTCGTGAACAAGCGCGGTGGTCTGAAGCGTATGGCCGTGGCGGCGGCCGGAGAGTCTCGCCGAGGCAATACGCCGGAGTTCCTGATAGACGACGGGGAAGAGGTCGCGACCCGCGGCCACATCTCCGTGCGCCGCCCGGTTGAGCTGCCGGGTGGTTTCACCTGGGTTCTTCGGCACGTTGTCGTGCTCCATCTCGGATGCCTGCGCCCGATCGCTTGGAAAACTGCAAATGGTAACACAATCCCGACGGAATCGCGGGGTGCGGACACCGCTACGGGAAGGCCGGCGTCCACTCCGCCGGGCGCAGGAGCCGCCGACGGCATCGCCGGCCAGCCCCATCACGCATCGAGCCTCGGCCGGGTGGTCTGCCACTACGGAGAGCGCGCAGGTATCAGCAATGGTGTGCGGGATCGAAGGAACCCGGCCGCGCTGCGACTTGTGACTGCTGTGATCATCGCCACAGGTCATGGGACCGCCACCCTCGATCCATCGATGAGTGGATGAGGTTCAGGGACGTACGCAACCTCGGTGCTCTCCAGCTTTCTTGGCGGGCCGGACGTCCGTTTTGCGGCTGTAGCAGCGAAACAGAACCGGACCACGCAGTCGGCCACGCAGTCGACCACGCAGTCGACCGCGCAGCCGGCCCATTCACCCAGCCGGCGCAACCGGCTCACGGAGGCGACCATGAAGGCGACCCATTGGATGCTGTTCTGGGCGGCGCTCGCCGTCCCTTCGATCGCCTGGACCGAAAACTGGGAACCGATCGGGCCGAACGGAGGATGGAACACGGACAAGTGTCTGGACCGGGAAGAAAGGATCCTGGCCACCGCCGCACGCGCGGGTATCTACCGCTCCTCCGCCGCGGACGAGCCGTGGCACTGGGAGCAGATCTATACCGGCCCGGCGATTGATCCGCGCAGCATCGCCGCCAACGATGCCGGTCATATCTTTGTGGGCACCGACGGGAGCAACGGTACCGGGTTCGTGCGCTCCACCGATGACGGAGTGGCCTGGGAGGTTGTGAACAACAGCTTGTCCTCGAGGGTCGTGACAGACCTCCTGGTCGCCATGGACCAGAGCCTCTGGGCCTGCACAGCCGGCTTCGGCCTCTATCGTTCCACCAACAACGGCACCACCTTCACCCAGGTCGGCGCCCTGCCGGCTTCGTATCCGTCGTTCATAAGGCAGAGCGCCGGCGGGCACCTCTTCGTCGGGGCGCAACACACCCAGACGAATCTCTATCGTTCCACGGACGATGGAGCCACGTGGCACTCACGGGACACGGGCATCAACTCCGACGTTTTGGACCTGTGCTTCGGTGATCCCGAGGGCGCGTCGTGGTACGCCGTCGACGGCTCGAAGGTCTATCGGACGACGAACGAGGGCGCCAGCTGGACGGATATGGGTGCGCCCGCGACACCCGGTTACATCAGCGTCGCGACGATGGCGAACGTCGTCTATGTCGCGCACTTCGCCGAAGTCTTTGCCGGGGGAAAGGTTCTCCGGTCGAGCGACGGCGGCGCGACCTGGCCGGAGGACAGCGGACTGCCCGGGCAGCCACTGGGGAGATTCCTTTGCACGCCCGGCTGGCTCTATCTGTCCGTTCTTGGGCCGGGGCCCTACCGGCGAAGTGAGAACGGCGAAGGCTGGGAGCAGAAAGCTTGCGGCATGTTCAACACGTTCGTCACGGCGGTCGTCGCCGACGAGGACGCCGGGAGGATCTACGCGGTCCTGCAGCAGACCGGCATCCATGAGTCCTCCGATGGCGGCGTCACCTGGCAGGCCGCGGGTACCGGCATTCCCGTTCACGAGCACATCTACTCCATGGTTATCTCTTCCGACGGCTTGAGATATGCGTCGGGCGCCTACGGGGGGATCTATGTGTCGGTCCCGGGCGGCGCGTGGGATCCGGTTTTTCAACTGCCTGCGACCGCCCTGGGTTCCAACGACCAGGGGCACGTCTATGCTGGATACGGGAACCGGATCTACCGCACGACCAACCAGGGAGTGGACTGGGCGCAGGTTGCACAGCTTCCGGCGGTCCAGGGTATCGCCGACCTGGCCTGCGTGGGCAACGATGTCTATGCCGCCACCGGGGTCGGGCAATCCGGCAGCAGGGGCGTGTTCCGGTCGACGAACGACGGCGGCACGTGGGCGGAGTTCAACGATGGCCTGACAGTTCTCAATGTGACGAGCATTGGGGTGGACCCTGACCAGGGCGAGTGCCGGATCACCGCCGGCACGGGCGGAGGCGCTTTTGACCTCCAAGGCTCCGTCTGGGTCTTCAACTCCAGCTATGGGGAAGACCCGGTCAAGCGCGTCCGCAAGGGGATGGACTTCAAGGCCCTGATCTCGGAGTCCCGCCTGAGCAGCTCGGAAGAGCCGTGCTTCTGGGAAGACTTCACGGGGCCCGCGAGATACAACGCCGACTTCGGAACGTTCCGGCTGGGGTCCGGTCGCACCGGCGGCGAGCCGCAGATTGTCCAGGTTCTCGGAACCCTCGGCTATGGGCTCTGGCGAGCCGCGGCGGCGCCCCCCAGTGCCGTCGTCGCCGCGCTACCCCGGGCGGACATCGTCCTCAGGAGCGCCAGCGACAACCCCTCGGGGACGGGCGCGACGCTCGAGTACGGCCTGACGCGGCCGGGAATGGTGCGGCTCCGTGTGTTCGACGCCTCGGGGCGGGAGGTGGCTTCACTTGTCGAAGGCTGGAGAAACACCGGCAACCACCGGGTGCGCTGGGACGCGGCCGGACACGCGAGCGGCGTGTACTTCGCCCGGCTGGCCACCGGGCTGGAGGTCCGGACGCGGACCGTCGTTTTGGTGCGCTGATCACGGCCGTGCGCGCCCGCGGCCGCGCGCGAGGAGGCGTTGGCTCGGGCGCGCTGCTCTTGAGCTTCAACGGCGAACCAATTCGATGGGATCAAGCCCGTGGAGCGAGTCGCAACTGGCACAAAGGTGTTGAGAGCGTCGCGGGCCACGCCGGAACATCAAGACTCCGATCTGATACCCAGCCCTATCACCATGTTTGCAGGAAGGGGAGCGGAGTCCATGGAGAAGCGACGCGTGGCGACAGGCTCGCCGGCCGGCCGGACGATGAGGCAAGAGCCGGTATGGGCGACGGGATTCGCGGCGGGACGGGAGGCAGGATCGCGGATGGGATGGTTGACAGGGTTGGCGGCGGGATCGGCCTCGCTTCCACTCCTCCCGCTCTTGTCCCTCCTGCTGGGCGCTCCTCAAGCGATGGCGGAACCGACCGGCGCCGAAAGATCCGCCGCCGTGCCGGCCGCCCAGGCTTCGACGAGCGGTACGCCGGCGGGACGCCTCTTCTGGGTTCTGCGCCACGCCGAGAAAGGGCAGACGCCCAGCGACGATCCCGATCTGACGGAAGCAGGACGGCAGCGAGCGGAGGACCTCGCTCGTCTACTTGGGCAAAGCGGTGTCGAGGTGCTATACGCGACCGACACTCGTCGGTCCCAGCAGACTCTCGAGCCTCTGGCGGCGCGCCTCGGGCTCGTACCGGACGTGCACCACATCGACGACCCTTACGGGATGGTGCGGAAGGCCCTGGATGGAGGAAGCGCGAACGCTGTCCTCGTCGGGCACGTCGATACGGTGATCATGATCGTGGAAGGACTCGGTGCGCGCGTCCACGAGGACTTCGGCGCCGTCCAGTACGATGATCTGTTTCTCGTCACCGTGCCGCCGACCGGCCCCGCCCGTGTCAGCCGTCTGAAGTATGGGACATCCATGGCGGACGCGACGGCCTCGGTGAGTCAGGAGGCTGCCATGACTGCGGACTACGATCCATTGCTTGCCGCCAGGCTCGGCGCGGACGAGCGCGGCATGAGAATGTACGTGTTCGTGACCCTCCTATCGGGTCCGACCAAGGTCGGCAAGGAGGAGGCGCAGAAGATCTTCTCGGGGCACATGTCCAACATGAACCGCCTGGCGGAGGCCGGGAAGCTGGTGTTGGCCGGCCCGTTCAGCGGAGGAGAACCCAAACGAGGTCTCTGGGTTCTGGCGGTGGACTCCATCGAGGAAGCCGAGGAACTGGTCAAGACCGATCCCGGTGTGCAGGCTGGAGTCTTCGACTACGAATTGACGAGGTGGTATGGGTCGGCCGCGGTGATGCAGCTCAACGAGATCCATGGCAAGATCCAGAGAGCGAGCCCGTAGCCGCCACCACCGGCAGTCCGCTCCCACGAACGAACGGCTTCGCGGCTCGTCGCTACGATCCCGCGAGGCGGGCGGCTCGTCGCTACGTTCCCGCGAGACGGGCGGCTCGTCGCTACGTCCCCGCGAGGCGGGCGGATCGTCGCTACGTTCCCGCGAGACGGGCGTGGTCGCGCCTCCTTGATCGATTCCCGTGCCGCGAGCGCGGCGGGAGCCCCATCGGGGACCGAGCCATCTCCCTTTCTTGAGGGCCCCGCCTGCACGCCAGCCTGCTCCCGCCCATCGAGGCTCAGATATCCCTGTTCTCTCGCGAATCGACGGTTCCCGCCACCCTTCCTGGAGCGTATCCTTAACGTGCGCCGAAAGGCGGGGATGGATGTCGCGCCCGGCGTATGGAGTTCAGGGCGGTGCCAGGCCGCGGCATCCCTGCGGCCCGGCCGTTGCTCCGTGTGGCGGAGCAGGAGGGCAGCATGCGACGAAGCCTTCTCGTTGCCTTTGCATGGTTCCCGCGTACTCTCGTTTCCATCGCAGTGTCTTCATGCGCCATCGCGTGCCTGCCGTCCGTACCCAACGCCGGTTGCGCAACCTACGGCGACTATCTCCACATGCTCGGAGGCTGCGAGCCCGTGGGGTACGCGCGGGGCATGGTCTACCAGGCTCCGTATCTGTATCTCGCCGACTACGAGCGCGCGCTGCGCGTCGTGGACGCCGCTGATCCCGCCCGGCTGACCGTGGTGGGGTCTCTTGTGCTGCCCGCCGTACCCATGGGCCTGGACGTTTCGGGGACGGTGGGTTGTGTTGCGCTGTACTCGCGCGTCCTGCAGATGATCGACGTCTCCAATCCCGAGGCCCCTGTCCCGCTCGGCTCGGCTGAGGTCCCCAGCGGACCCAGGGACGTCGCGATGGCCGGAGGCTACGCCTACGTCCCGGCCACGCAGTACCCGGGAGAGGAGGGGCTCTACGTCTTCGACATCCACGATCCAGCCGCGCCCCGGCTGGTGAACCGGGTGGAAGCGGGCGAACTGCCGCGCAAGGTGATCATCGACGGCGGCGAGGCCTACGTGCTGGCCGTGGACAGGCTGATCATCTTCGACATCTCCGATCCCGAGGCGCCCTCCTGGATCGGATCAGTGACGATCCCGGGCCAGCCCGCCGAACTCGTCTGCCGGGGGAGCTACGTCTACGTCGTGTGCCGGATGTCCGACGAAGCTGGCTCGGACTTCCGCCCCGCGGTGACGCAACAACGCCGCCTTGCCGGGGCTGAAGGACGCTCCCGGCGCTCGTGGGGAAATGGTTTCTATGTCATCGACCGTTCCGATCTGAGCAACCCGACGCTCATCGGCAGCTTTGCGCCGGAAGAGTGGGCCCCGTTCCTGGGAATCGGCCTCTGGGGCGACTACGCCATCGTTTCGCGCGACGCCGCTCTGATGCTGATGAACATCACCGAACCGACAGCGCCGCGGCTGGAACTGGAGATCGGCGTGCAGCGATTCGCGGAGGAGTTCGAGGTCGTCGACGATGTGCTCTTCGCCTGGGGAGACCGGTTGATGAGCTATCTCCTGCGGGAGCCGTTCAGCCCGGAACCGGTCGCCGTCGTCCAGGGGACCGAGGACTGCGGCGTCATGACCGTCAGGGGCAGTAACGCCTTCGCTGCTGAGAGCTGGGGCCGGAACTTCCATTCGATCGACCTCACCGTTCCCGAGGAGCCGGTCGTGTCGACCATCCAGCTCCCCTTCGAGTCTGTCGTGTCGCTGGCGGCCACCGAAGCGAAGGACAAAGCCGCCTACGTGTATGCCTCAGGCAGCGGCAATCCGGACACCACTGCCATCATCGAGGTCTCCGACCCACGGGATCCTCGGGTGGTTGGAGTCATGCACTTCGCCCACCGCCCGTCGGACCTCAAGATCGAAGGCGCGCGTCTCTACGCCATCGAGGGAGCGGCCGGCGTCCGGATCTTCGACATCGCCGATCCCCTGCATCCGCTGCTCCTGAACACCATCCCCTTCACCTATACGCCCCAGGAACTGGCGTTGCGCGGGACGACGCTCTACGTGGGCCAGCGGATCGAGTGGCAGGACCACCTTTACATCTACGACGTCGCGGACCCGATCCACCCCGTCCAACTCGGAACCAGCACCATCCCGCTGACGCCCTATGCGTTCGAGATCGACGGGGATCTCCTCTACGTGGCCGACGGGGAGCACGGCGTGCGGATCCTGGACGTGAGCGATCCGGCGTCGGTGTCGCTGGTGAGCGAGATCGCCGCCATCGGTCGGGCCCACGACATCTGCCGCCAAGGATCGTTTCTGTACGTCACCGACTTCCGCACCTGGGGAGGGATGCACGTCATCGACGTCTCCGATCCAGCCCGCCCGTCGATGATCGGGCGTTTTCACGCCGACAGCCCGTACCAGGTGGAGTGCCTCTCCGGCCATCTGTTCGTCAGCAGCTTCCGGGCTCCGGCGGTGGTCGCGCCCCTCGAATGCTCCGCGAGCGGACTCAGGACCGCGGCCGCCGCGCCCGGGGCGGCTCTGCTTTCGATATCGCCGAACCCCGCCGCGGGGCCTCTCGAGATCAGGATGGATCTGCCGCGAACCACACCTCTATCGCTCACCCTGCACGACGCCGCCGGCCGGCTCGTCCGGGTCCTGGATCAGGGAATGGCGCGGAGCGGCGTCTATGTCCGTCACTGGGACGGCCTCGACGGCCAGGGGAGACAAACGGCAGCCGGGGTCTACTTCGTGCGCCTGCAGAGCGGCTCGATGGTGCAGGCGCGAACGCTGGTTCGAACACGCTGAGCGAGCGGGCGGAGCGGCGGGCAGGTCCCCGTCGCCCCGTATCCTGGCATGACCGCGCCGGCCCGCATGACGACGGTTCCGTCCCCCGGAGGCACAACATGAAGATCCGATCCTCGATCACTGCGGCCAGTCTTGCCGTTCCGGCCATCCTCGGCGTGCTCGCCATCCTCGGCGTGCTGGCCATCGTGGCGGAGCCGGCACAAGCCGGCCCGAACGCCGGAGGCGTCATCTTCGCGCACGACGCGAACATTCAGTACTGTATCGACACATCGACCTGGTGCGGCTGCGGGGTTCTGCCGCAGAGCTGCCAGGACGCGGACACCAACCTGGAGGGAAGCGACGACCGGTACATCAAAGTGTGGAAGATGTACGCGGCCTTTCCGGAGGAGTCTTCACCGAGGCTGAAGGGAATGACCTGGGGTATCCGGTACAACACGCCGAATGTCACCATCGTGGCTTGTGGCAACTGTTGCGGTGATCCCGACCAAGGGGCCATGGAGATCCCGGGCTCGGGGTGGCCGGGACCGGACACCGGGACGGCCATGGTGTTCCAGTTCACGCAGACGAGCCGGCTCGTGGAGTGCTACTGGTTCGCCGGCTATCGATACGGAGAGCCGTCCCTGTTCCAGCTCCGAGACAACCCGGATCCTGTGTTTGGCGGGCAGTTTGCGGACGACCATATCCCCGCGGGAACCGATCCGATCGCCGGATACGGGAGCATGGGGTTCGATATGGACGGCGACACCGAGTGCCCGTGGCCCCCGCCGCCCCCGGTCGGCGCGTGCTGTGTGTGCCAGGAATGCACCATCACAACCCTGGAGGACTGCGAAAGCGCAGGCGGCATGTTCCTGGGCTACGGCACGGGATGCGACCCGAACCTGTGCTCCGTGAACCCGGACGGCGCCTGCTGCGTTGGGGATGTCTGCACGATGCAGCTTACGGAGACGTGCGCCGAGATGGGCGGCACGTTCTACGGGGAGTGTTCCGACTGCGACCCGACTCCTTGCCCGGCGCCGAACCCGGTGGAGAATTCAAACTGGGGGCGGATCAAGGCGAAATACCGGCACGGCATGTAGTCCGCCCACCTTCGGGCCTGTGGTCGTCGTCCGACGCCGGCGTCTGCCGGGATGCCGGCTTGACGCACCGCCGGCTGCACTGTTTTCGGCAGCACGCAGACCAACACCACGCGGCCATTGACCTAGGTGATCGAAGCTGCAGAGACAGCGCTACTGCAGGACCGCGGACCGGCCGTAGCCCTCGATGAGCCGTTGGCTCTGGAGTTCCCGGGGACTATAATGACCCCGTCGCTTCAGGCACCATCTTCGATGGAGGTGAGCCATGGCACGTTGCTCGGGAATCGTTGTGCTCCTCGTCCTCTCGCTCTTCACCGTCTCCTCCCACCCTTCCTCTGCGATCGCTGCCACATCCGACGTGGCGGGCGTGACGCCTCCCGGCGCGGACAGCCGCGGCACCGGGGTTGGCGATGGTTCCGCCGCCGCCGAAAGCTACGGCGCTGGAGCCGCCAGGACGGCGGTGGGTGGGGAAGCGCTGCTCGCGGGCGACAGGGCGCTCCCGGAACTGCCGGGATGGCCGGCGGTCATGGGAATCACGACGAACTACGCTCCAGGCGAAGGACCTGCCACCGTCGACATCGACGGCGATGGGATCATGGAGATCTTCGCCACCTCCACGGACCATCGTTTGTACGGTTGGCGGGTCAGCGGCGCCGCGCTTCCCGGGTTCCCCGTGACGCTCAATGGAATGGCGCAGACCTCGCCGGCGATCGGTGATGTGGATGGCGACGGAGCGCCGGAGATCCTCGTCGCGACGACCGCCAGCTATGCCTACGCCTTCCGGACCGACGGCACGGCCGTGCCGGGATGGCCGAAGCATCTGTCAGGCAGCATGCTCGGATTCATCTCCTTCGTTCTGCGGGACTTCGATCACGACGGCGTGTTGGAGGCGATCCTCCCGTGCGGCAACTCGCTCTACGTCTGGAGGGGAGACGGCAGCAACTATCCCGGTTTCCCGGTGAACTTCGCCAGCACCTACGGCCCCTGCGCCACGCCCGCGGTGGGCGACCTCGACGGGGACGGACAGCTTGAGATCGTGCTCGAGGGATGGGAGTGGCTGCACGTGTTTCACCAGGACGGGTCCGTCGCGCAGGGTTGGCCCTATCGCCTCTCGTTGAGTTACGAGGGCTTCTCCTACTCCTCTCCCGTGCTGGTGGACGCTGACGGAGACTCCTATCTGGAGATCGTGGCCGCGTACCACGAATCCGGAGGCGGCAACTGGGCCGGGAAGGTGGCCGTGTGGCGCCGGGACGGAACCCTCATGCCGGGCTGGCCCTACGTCATGGCGGATTTCGGGTCCTGGTGCTACTCCACGGCGGCGGTGGCGGATGTCGATGAGGACGGCGCGTTGGAGTTCGCCATGACCTCCCACAACGGCAGGCTTTATCTGTTCAACTTCGACGGCAGCCAGGCGCCGGGATTCCCGATCCACACTGGATATGTGAATCTGGAGGCCTCCTGCGCCATCGCGGACCTGGATGACGACTCCCACCTGGAGATCTGCTTCGGGTCCAACAACCCGGTGTACCTGGGCTATGAACGGGATGGGACGGTGGCCCCCGGCTTCCCCACCCCGATGTCCGCGGGGATGGTCGTGAGCGGCTCCTGCGTCGCCGACGTGGATGGCGACGGTCGGGTGAACATCTGCGCGCACGAAGCGAGCGGCCGCGTCCACTTGTGGGATCTTCCTTCGCCGATCCGCTCGGACCTTCTTCCCTGGGTCAGGCCTCATCATGACGACCACCACACGAATCTGTTCTCCTCGGTGGATCCCTCCGCGCTGCCCGATCGCTTTTCTTCGGCATTCGGAAGCGAGGGGACCTTGCGGCTGATCCCGAATCCGAGCCATGGCGACGTGCGGCTGCTCTGGACCGCCGGCCCCGGAGATCTGGAGTGGACCATCCACGACGCTTGCGGAAGGCGCGTCGGAACGGGAGTTCTCGCGGCGTCGCGATCTACCGGCCTGCATCCCGGAAGCGCCTTCTCCATCGATCTGGACGGCCTGCGGGGCGGGCCGCTGCCGGCCGGCCGCTACTATGTGCGCGCTCAAGGCAACGGGAGGATTCTCGAGCGGAGCTTCATACTGGTGCGATGACCGGGCGGGGGCGGCCGGGACGGAGGCCCGAGCTCCAAAGGAGTCAGATTCCGGCTGGTGCGATGACCCGGGCGGGGCGGCCAACTCCGGCAGTTGTCGGCGCAAGAGACGCGATGACCGCGGGACGGAGGCCCGGGCTCCAAGCGAGTCAGATTCCGTCGTGGTCACGCAGGTTCACGGCCTGAAGCCTGTCCGATCGCCCGCCGCAGGCAGGCCTCGGTGCCATCGAGCATCCGTTCCACCGTGAACTCCTCGCGCACCCGCCGCTGTCCCCGTGCGCCCATGACGGCGAGTTGGCTGGCCTGGGCCTCGAGTTCGGTCAGGAGCCGGGTCCACGCCGGCACGTCGTCGACCGGGACGAGCCACCCCGCTTTCCCCTCGTCCAGGAGCAACCGCACGTCCCCGACCGGAGTCCCCGCCACGGGAACGCCCGCGGCCATCGCTTCCATGAGCGCGTTCGGCATCCCCTCCTGCGAGGAGGGCAGGACGGCGAGGTCCGCGCCCCCGATCTCGCGCGCCGCCTCCGGGCGAAAGCCGGCGAAGTGGACGCGGTTCTTGAGGTCAGCACTGGACGCCCGCTCCCGCAGCAGCGTTTCCTGCGAGCCGGAGCCCAGGATGACCAGGCGCCACCGGGTTGACGCGGGAAGGGCGGCCACCGCCTCGAGCAGGTCGCCGGCCCGTTTGGTGGCGGTCAGGCGACCCGCATAGACGGCGACAAGATCGGTTGGACCCGCGCCCCAGGAAGAGCGCAGGCTCTCGCGCGGCGCCGCGACGGCGGGCTCGACGCCGTTGGGGACCACGTCGATCCGCTCCGGGTGCATCCAGCCATAGGCGACGTAGCGATCCTTGATCTGCTGCGAGTTGGTCAGGATCCGGTGGGCGAAGCGGCTGGCGAATCGATGGCCCGGGGTGTTGCGCAGGATCGGGAAGCCGTTGCGGTGCACCACCGCCGCTCCGGCCAGGCGTGCCGCCGGCGCGACCGTGCGGAGGTCCTTGTTCTGGTGCACCACCACGACGTCGGGCCGCCGTCGCCGGAGAAGGCGCCAGGCGGCGATGATGGTGGCCGGGGCGTAGTCGACCGACACGGGGAGGGTGGAGGTCCTCAGGCCCGCGAGCCGGGCGCGTTCGATCAACTCGTTCCCGGCGCGACCTGCCACGGAGACGTCGTGCCCGCGACCGGCCAGGCCGCGCGCCGCGGTGAGCGTCCATCGCTCGCCGCCGCCCCAGTCAATCGCCAGGTTGGCAAAGAGGATTCTCATGCTCGTGACATCATCACATCATCCCGTGCAGGACTTCCTCCAGGCGTTCGGCCATGGCCTCCCAGGTGAGACGTTCTCGGACCAGGGCCAGTCCCCGCGCTCCGATCTCCCGCCGCAGTCCCGGGTCGGCGCAAGCCTGAAGGATCCGGTGCGCGAAGCCTTCGAAGTCGTCGACCTCCGCGAGGAACGCGTGCTCTCCGTCGCGCGCCACCTCGTCAATGCCCCCGGCCCGCGTCGCAACGACCGGCACGCCACGGCCCATGGCCTCGAGGATCGCGTTGGAGATGCCCTCGTTGCGCGAGGAAAGGACGAAGAGATCCGCGGCGGCGAGCCAGTCATCGGTGTCGGCCCGCAGGCCTTCGAGGCGGACGATACCCTGCAGGCCGTGTTCGGCGATACGGGCTTCCAGGTGGGGGCGCTCCGCGCCCTCGCCGAGGATCCGGACGGCGAGCGGATCCCGGGAAGCAGGTGGCTGGGAAGCTTGTGATTCGGGAGGCTGTGGCTCGCGTGACTGTGGAGCGTCGGACGATGCGTTCTCCAGCCGTCGGGCCGAATCGATCAGCCAGTCCCATCGCTTCTCTGCCGCCAGCCTCCCCGCGCCGACGATGAGGAGTTCCTCCGGGGCCACCGCGAGACGTTGCCGGATCCGGATCCGTTCCTCGGCCGCTACCGGGCCAGGCGCGTCGACGCCGTTGTAGACCACATGGATCGGCGTCCGGGCGAACCACGGTGTGCGCAGGAGCACGTCACGGATGACGCCCGTGTTGACGATGAGGGCCGAGGGGAGGCGCGCATAGCGCACGCGGTCGCGCCAGTGTCCGGCCCGCATCGGACGGATGACGCCCAGACGGAGCAGCAGCGGCCGGGCCGCCATCCGAGCCGCGAGACCGCCCAGCCAGTAGTCGCGCACCCGGGTGGCCAGGACCACATCGGAGCCGCGCGCCAGGGTTGCCAGGCGAAGGACGCTTCCCAGATCAGCGTCGTTGCGCAGGGGTAGAGGGAGGATCTCCAACCGGCCGCGATCGGGATGGCCGGACCGTGCGAGATCCGGACCCGGACGGCTGTTGGCGTCGCGGGTTGATGCCGGAGGGCGGGATGCGTCCTGATCGGGCTTTCGAGCGGCGGGGCGCGTTCGCCGCGATTCGAAGAGCTCGAGGTTGCGCACGGCCAGACGGACGGTCCATCCGCGCTCCGCGAGCAGTTCGCAAGCGCGCAGGCACCACTTCTCCGTGCCGCCCCACGAGGTGCTCGAGCAGATCGCGAGCAGCCTCCCCGGTACCGGAGCTTCCGCCGCTTCCGTGGCCTCGGCGCTTGCCTGACCTGAGCCTGGACCACGTCGCTTCCGCGAGTCCGCACGAGGCCCACGGCCCCCGGTTCTCACCGGGTGATAAGCACCCGCGCCATCCTTCTGTCCCCTCCGTGTCGCCACACGACAAAGTACACACCATCCGGCAGGGACGTGCCATCCGTATAAGCGAGGTCCCATCGCAGGACCCCGGCTGTCCCGGAAGGACGGGGCGGCGCGAGCCCGCGGATCGCCCTTCCGGAGATGTCGTGAAGCCTCAGATCATGGAGGGCGAGGAGATCCGGCGCCGGGAGCGCGCGAGAGTCCGAGGCCGTCCGCTCGAGCGGGACGCGGATGAAGAGTTCCCCCCGGCATGGTTGGGGATAGACCTGCAGCCGGTTTCCGTCTCCCGTCAGCCCCGCGCCTTCCTCGCCGGCCCCACCGCCGGGAGTCGTGGGACCAGGAGCACTGGGATCAGGAGAACCGGGCTGACGTGGTCCGGGAAGACCGGGGTACCGCGGGTCCGGCGTGACGACACCGGAGGGCTGGTCCATCTCATAGGCATAGGCGATCGAGCCGTTGTCCCCCTGGCCGGGCAGGAAGGCGCGCACGTACTCGACCCGCACCCGCTCGGCCCCGACGCTGACGCGGACGTGGCCGGAACTCGGCAGCATCGTTCCGTTGACGTACCTGCCCTGGACACAGAACCCCACGTGATCCTGGGTGGTGGATGCCCGCGGGCACTCCTGGTAGACGATCCCGTCCAGTTGCTGATAGCAGAAGCAGTGGTCGTGTCCGTGGAAGACCGCGGTCACCCCGTGGCGCCGCAACATGTCGTGGATGCTGCCGAAGGCCCAACCGGGACGCCGCTCCTGGAAGACATCTCGCCCGGTCTCGTCCTCGCCGCCCCATTCGTAGCTGGGAAGACCCTCGACATCATGGCTGGCCGCCTCGATCCCGCCCCGGCCATAGGCTCCCCAGAAGAGGATCGTCACCCCGCCGACCAGGTGATGGGTGAAGACGAACTTCCAGCGGCTGGAGGAGGAGGCGAGAACCGACTCGAGCCACTCGTACTGCTCCCGTCCCAGCGTCCAGTCCCACGGGTCTCCCGACCCGCCGCCGCCGTAGTTGTCGGGCTTCACCAACGTGGCGCGGAACGGGTCGAGGACCACGTAGAGCGCGTCGCCCCACTCCCAGGCATAGTAGTTCTGGATCGCGCCGATGCGGTCGTCGGGGATGACGTTGCCCGAGTAGAAGGCGTCCGGTTCGGGGTTGGGCATGAACTCCTTGCGGGCCCGGCCGATCCGGGTGAACAGGCCATCGGGGGTCCCATCGTCGATCCACCCGACTTCGCCTTCGTGATTCCCCAGCACGTGGTAGAAGGGTCCGGCCACTCCGCGTTCGCCCAGGATCTCTCTTTCGTCGCTGTAGATCCGGCGGGCCTCTTCCAGGCTGCGCACCCCGGCCGAGCCCCGCAGGCAGATGGCGAAATCGCCGAGAGACATGACGAAGTCCGCGCTGTCGGCCACGACATTCGAGAGGGCCAACCGATAGAGCTCCAGGTCGTCCGCGTCCTCGTAATCGAGGATGTCCTCGAGATGGGAGTCGCTCAGGATGTCGAAAACGTAGCTGCTTCCCCGGCCGCGCGCCGTGTGAAAGGTGATCTCCTCTCCGCCGCTGTAGGAGTTCGAACCGGCGGCGCGGTAGAAGAGCCGGAGATAATGCCGGCGATCAGGTTCCAGGCCACCCAGACGGATCTCGCGGGCGGCTCCGCCGGGCACGCCAAGGATCGGATCGACGGACGGGAGCCGGGTGCGGGTTTCCCCCTGAGCCCACTCATAGAGGCCCGGCGCCGTACCGTAGGCCACGTAGCAGTCGAGGTGGTTGTGGTGGGCGAAACTCACCGTGACCCCTTCATCGGTGGGCCGGCCAAGCAGCGGAGCGGCCAGGAACGCGTCCTCGAGACGCGGGGCGATGATGAGCTCGGTCGGCTTCCAGTCCGTGCCCGTGTCCGAGAACCGAAGGAAGCGCGCTTGCTCGGGTGCGGGCGCGGCCGGACCGGAGGCGCCCGGACCGGCAGAGCCCAGGACACGGATGCTCAAGGCGAGGCCGGCGGCTTGCCCTCCCGCGGGCCAGACCTCGCTCGCGAAGAGCTCGTTCAGGGGAGCGGCGATGTCGGGCCCGTCAACGTAGAGGGGATCCCAGTACCCGCCGTATTCCCAGGGTTGGGAGACGGTCCACTCCACTACCGTGGAGGTGGTGGGGTAGGAACTGGGCCGGTCCTGCGGTCCGAAGGGGACAAGGGAAGACCGCAGCAGGGCGCGGATCTCGAGACGAAGCGCGTCCCCGGGTTCGCCTCCGAGGGACGAGAAACGCAACCGCGCGAACGCCACCGAATCGCCCCGCGCGATGTCCTCGAGGCGGAAGAGGAACGCCGGCTCCATGCGGTTCCCCGTGGCGTCGTAACCGCACGTCAGATCACCCGCGTAGTCGGGTGCGCCCTGCGGATACCACCATGACCCGGCCACCTCCACGCCATCCGCGCTGTCCGTGACCGGATGGAGGCGCAGCAGATCGGCCTGCGCGGGGATGACCGCCAACATGACGCAGAGCACCACCACACTCAGGGTGAGGATGGCCGCTCGTTGGCAGGCCCGGCTCAGGACGGCCGCCTGGCTGGAGTTTGTCCACCGGGGGGGCGGCGAGCTTGGGAGCATCCCCGTGGCCCATCGGCTGTTGGTGTTCATGTCCGTCGACAGGCTCCTCGCGGTTCGACCGCGCGCTGCAGCTCACCCTACTCGTGGGGCGACGCGCCGGAATCTCGCCTGCAGACTCCAGGTCCGTTCCCAATTCTCTCATGACCACAGTCCGTACTTCCAGCCCCGTCACGATCACCAGATGATCCCTGGCTCCGGATAGGTCCCTCTTGGATCGCGCGTCGCCCGGACTTCCCACCCATTGCTCAACGCGAGAGCGGTGGCGACGCGGCCGTGAAGATCATCAACGTGTCTGGCAGAGTGGTGCGGCGCCTCACCCCAGGCGTGGCACGAAGCGGCATCTGGGGGACGTCTCCACACCGTGGTTCCGCACTGGACTGGGATTGCCAGGACGATCGTGGCCACCCCGCGCCGGCAGGGGTTTACAGAATTGTCTCCACGACCCCGCGAGGAAGCCAGACGGCCACGGTAACAGTGATTCGCTGACGAGTCGGGAGAACGGACGCTCACAGCGCCGGCCGTACTCCGCGAGGACGGCATTGCGAGCGATTGCAGCCAGCAGCGCGAAGCGTGGAAACGTGAACCGGCGATGTGCTCTTGCGACGACTGAGGGCTGGCGGCATCTCGGCCTCTCAAGATGACACCCGGCTGCGCAGATGTCTTTCCGGGTTCGCGCTGAGGCCTCCTGACTGGGGCGGACCCGGCGCTCGTGGTCTCGTGGTGCTGATTCCGGCAGCGGGTATCTGCTACAGTCGCGGGGAGCCTGCGGATTTCCATCAGGGGTGGGCCGGTGGGGCGAACGGCAAACCTCCAGGCTGACGATCGGCTCCCCGAGTTCATTTTGTGGCGCGGTCGATCACGTTCGGCGCGGGCTCCTCACTCCGGCGTTTCGGCCCTCTTCGGCGTCGACGTGGAGTTGATGCCTGGTTTCGGCGTAACCCACTGGATTGAGAGCGAGAGCTCCGAGCGGAAGGCGACGAGAAACGATGTCCCTCTTGAACGATCTCGAGACCATCCTGCCGCTGGTCTCCAAGCCGACCCGTTATCTCGGCAACGAGTTCCACGTCGCCCGCAAGCCGGCCGGCCGCGACACCGTGCAGTGGTGCCTGATCCTCCCCGAGGTTTACGAGATCGGGATGAGCCACTGGGGACTCAAGATCCTCTACGAGATCCTCAATCGCCGCCCGGATTCGCTGGCGGAACGCTGCTACTCTCCCTGGTTCGACATGGAGGCGCAGATGCGGCGGCACGGGATCCCGCTCTTCAGCCTCGAGTCGAAGAAGCCGGTTCGGGAGTTTGACTTCGTCGGGTTCTCGCTACAGTACGAGCTGACCTACACCAACCTGCTCGCTTGCCTCGACCTGGCGGGCGTCCCGCTGCGGGCCGAGGATCGTCGCGACCATGACCCTCTCGTGATCGCCGGCGGGCCGTGCACCAGCAATCCCGAGCCGCTCTCGGACTTCTGCGACCTCTTCCTGATCGGCGACGGGGAAGAAGCCGTGCCCGAGATCACGCGGGTGTATCAAGGGGTGCGCGGCCGCCCGCGGGCCGAGGTCCTGCGCGTTCTCTCCAAAGTTCCCGGGGTCTACGTCCCTCTCATGTACGAGGCGTGCTACGGCGAGGATGGCCGGCTCCTCGGCACCCGGCCCCGCTACGACGATGTGCCGGCGCGCGTGCAGCGGCAGTTCATCAAGGAGCTGGAAGACGCCCCCTGGCCGGAGCTGCCCCTGGTGCCGTTGCAGGGGATCGTGCAGGACCGGCTCTCGGTGGAGGTGTTGCGGGGCTGCACGCAGGGCTGCCGTTTCTGCCAGGCCGGCTATCTCTACCGGCCGGTGCGGGAACGCAGCGCCGGCAAGGTCCTGGAAATCGCCGACCGGGGGATCCGGCAGTCGGGCTGGGACGAGGTCGGGCTGGTCTCGCTCTCCACGGCCGATCACACGCAGCTTGAGCCCCTGGCCGATCTGCTCAACGCCCGCTTCGGCAGCGACCGCGTTTCCATCAGCCTGCCCTCGTTGCGGGCGGACTCCTTCGGGGTCGGCATCGCCGACAAGGTGCGCGAGACCAGGAAGACCGGCTTCACGTTCGCCCCCGAGGCGGGGAGCGAGCGGCTGCGCCTGGCCATGAACAAGATCATCCGCGACGAGGAGTTCTTCGCGGCGGCGCGCGTCGCCTACGAGCGGGGTTGGAGGCTGATCAAGATGTACTTCATGGTCGGCCTTCCCACCGAGACGCAGGAGGACGTGGAAGGGATCGTCCGGTTCGTCGACACGGTCCGCCGGATCGGCCGTGAGTATGGCCCCTCCTGCTCGGTCAACGCCTCGGTCGGACCGTTCGTGCCGAAAAGCCACACGCCCTTTCAGTGGGACGCCTTCGAGGACACCGAGAGCCTCAAGGAGAAGCTCCGCTTCCTGCGCCGGACGGTGACGACGCGCTGGAGCCGTCTAAAGTGGCACGAAGTGGAATCGTCGCACCTCGAGGCGATCTTCTCTCTGGGCGATCGCCGTCTCGGCCGGGTCATCGAAGGAGCCTTCCGCGCGGGCTCGCGGTTCAACGGCTGGACCGAGCACCTGGACTACGCGCTCTGGATGCGCACGCTGCAGGAGGTGGGCCTCGATCCCGCCACCTTCACGCGCGCGCGGGCGTTCGATGAGCCGCTGCCCTGGGACCACATCGAGATCGGCGTCCTGAAGAAGTGGCTCGTGCGGGAGCGAAAGAAGACCGATCGCCAGGAGTTCGAGATCGGCAAGTCGCTGGTGGCCGACTGCCGGCATGGGGACTGCACGGCCTGCGGCATCCCCGGGCTCCCCTACGACACGAAGCTCGCCCCCAAGCTGGAGGAGCCGCAGTTCCGCGAGCTCATGGCCAGGGCCGAGCAGGACGCGCCGCGCCGCCAGGAGAGCGGCATCACCTGGACGGTCCGCTTCTGTTACGAGAAGCGGGGTTTGATCCGTTTTCTCTCCCACCTCGAGACCGGCGGGGTGCTGGCGCGGGCCTTCCGCATGGCGCGCGTCCCGTTGGCTCACAGCCAGGGACACAATCCCCATCCGCGCCTCTCCTTCGGCCCCCCGCTGCCGGTCGGATTCGAAGGTGCGGCCGAGTGCTTCGACGCGGAGCTCCTGTGCCCCTGGAACGAGTCCATCGCGGCAGAGCTCAACGCGGTGCTCCCCGAGGGACTGCGGATCCGGAGCACGTGGCCGTTGCACAAGCTGGCCGGACCGAAGCGGCCCAGCCTCTCGGCGCAGGCCGCGCGGGCGCGCTACGCCATCGACCTCGCCGGGTTGCCCGCACCCCGCCTGGAGTCGGTGAGAGACACCCTGACCGCGTTCGAGGCGATGGAAACCGCCGTGGTCTCGAGAGTCTGCTGGACGCCGGGGAGTTCCCGCGAGGTGACGGACTGGGAGTCGGTCAGCGTGGTGAGCCAAAGCTCCGAAGACGTACAGGGCCAGGCGCTCGCACCGGAACAAGCGGGTGTGGGGGCAGGGGCGCCGCAGCGCGCGGATGCAGGGGCAAGGTCGCGGCGGGCGCGGCAGCGCGCGGCGTCTGCCCTGCCGGAGACCGCCACCGAGGACGGGGCGCCGGAGATCGCGCGACCGGTGGACCTCAAGCAGGCCATCATCCGTGCCGCGATCGACGATGCGGGGAGCCTGGACCTGGAGCTCTACCTGCAGCACCCGTCATCGCAGGTGGCCAATCCCCGGGTCGTGCTGGAGAAGCTTTTCCAACTCAGCCCGCCGGAGCAGGCCCGGGTGCTCGTCGTCCGCACCGCCCTGCTGGATGTCGCGGGGAAGGCCATCCACGAGGAGCTTCCCTGACCTCAGGATCCTCTGGGCCTCGATGCCTGCAGGATCTGACAGACGGAGAGCGGCCGGCAAGACGAGAAATCACCGAGCGGCATCGCCGATCAGGTGCGCGAGACCAGGAAGACGGGCTTCACGTTCGCCCCCGAGGCGGGGAGCGAAACGCCTACGCCGGTGGTTTTCGCTTCCGGAGATGGCCCCAGCGGGGGTCCAGGGTGTATCATCAGGCCGTCAACGGAGGACGAAGCGGGTACCGAGGTCAGCTAGGACACCCGTGGAGGGGCTGTTGGTCGCTCGGAAGCGCCGGCCTCTTTGCCCAAGGTCTCTGGAGAGCCCGGGCACACGTGTAGGACAAGTTTCATCCCGACCCTGGGGTTGGGAAAGCTGCGGCCGGACGCTTCGTGCGCCGGCCGCGGCTGCTTCGGTCCGAGAGTCTCTGTCTGCCAAGGGTCGTTGATCCAAAGGTCGCTGCCATGCGCCACGCCCGCGCGAGGCATGGCCGCCGGCGCCAGGCCGGGGGGAGGATGAAGATGGGCCGTACTTCGATAAGCGCGTTGGTCGCTGCCGGGGCCGCCCGGGTCAACCGTTGCGGTCAGACGACCTGGCTCTTTGCCCCTGTGATTGCGGCTTTGCTCGCCGCCCTCTCCTGCGGTGTCTTCACCCCCTCGGCGCGTGCCCAGGGAAGCGTTCCGCACGCCGTCCATCCTCCCATCCCCGCGGGCCTGCTGGAGGATGAGCGCAACACCATCGAGATCTTCCGGAAGGTCTCCCCCTCGGTAGCCTTCATCACGAACAAACAACTCCGCCGCGACTTCTTCAGTCGTAATGTGTTCGAAACGCCGGCCGGTTCGGGTTCGGGGTTCGTGTGGGACACCGCCGGCCACATCGTGACGAACTTCCACGTGATACAGAACGGCAACAGCTTCACCGTCACCCTGGCCGACGGGACCACCGCCGAGGCGAAGGTCGTCGGGGTCGAGCCCAACAAGGACCTGGCCGTCCTCAAAATCGAGTCTTCCACGGAAGCCCTGCAACCTTTGCAGGCGGGGGACTCCGACCATCTGATCGTGGGCCAGAAGGTGCTGGCCGTGGGCAATCCCTTCGGACTCGATCAGACCCTGACCACCGGCATCATCAGCGCGCTCGGGCGCGAGATCCAGTCGGTGGCCGGAACCTTGATCGAGGACGTGATCCAGACCGACGCCTCGATCAACCCGGGCAACTCGGGGGGGCCCCTGCTGGACTCGGCCGGCCGTCTCATCGGGATCAACACCGCGATCATCAGCCCCTCGGGATCGAGCGCGGGGATCGGGTTCGCCGTTCCGGTGGACGTCATCAAGAGGGTCGTGCCCCAACTCATCGAGTTCGGCAAGATCAAGCGGGCCGGCCTGGGCATCTCGCTGATCCGCGACGACCTGGCGCGCCGCTGGCGCATCTCCGGCGTGATCGTGCGCAGCGTGGTGGAGGGCGGGCCGGCCGACCGGGCCGGCATCCGCTCGCTGGAGGCCGACCGGTCGGGGCGGGCGACCAGCTTCGACGTCATCGTCGGGGTGGATGGCACGAAGGTCGAGAAGTACGACGATCTCTACCGCGCGCTCGACCAGCGCGAGCCCGGCGACGAGGTCGAGGTCCGCTATCGGCGCGGTGACCGGGAGCACAAGGCTCGCGTGCGCCTGATGGAGCTCGAGTAGGAGATGATGGAAGTCGGATGGGAGAAGGGATAGGGGGCCGCGCGACCCGCACACGGCGTTGTCGTCGTCGACCAGCAGGATCGAGTGCGAGGCCTCTCCCGCTGGCTCCCGGCGCCCGCCCGTCCTGAATGTCTGGACGGAGCTCGCACTCGGTGGACCCGCTTCCCCGGGATCCCTAGAAACCCTGATCGTGCCCCCTGACCCCCGGCGCGTTCCTCCAAGGCCAACCTTTCTTGCGGGACTCGGTTCCGCGAGCCCGACCGCGACCTGATTCGACGATCGCAGCGCTTGCCCGTAGACCACAGCCTCACCGAATCCCATTCCTTCGTCGACTGCGGAGTCCTGCCCGATTTTGCGCATGCCATGGGTGACGGCCCAAGCGGCAGGTGACCGCCCAAGTGGCAGGGGCCGGCTCATCCGCGCCCCACTCTGGCCCAGCCGGAAGCGAACCGTGTCGGCCGGGGAACCCGCGTTGTGCGAAGCACTGGCGCCGGGGACTCACGGGAGAGCCGTCATCGCAATCAGAAGAGACCAGGACAGGTCGTGGAGGGTCCTGTTGTGCGTGACCGCGAGGGTCGGGCGCAGATCGCCGGCGAGAAGGATCGCCCTGGCGGCTCGTCGGCCGCGGCGAAACCCCTCAGCAACGGCCCGCGAGCGCACTGCAACAGGAATCGAGACACGACCGGAAGGAGATCCCCCATGAAACTGGAACGAATGCTGATCCGAAGCCTGCGCGGGCCCAGCCAGCCAGCAACAGGGCGCCAACGGCACTTGAGCACAGGCATACGCATGTTTCTCGTGGCCGTCTTGACCCAGATGGTGGCCTCCGCCAGCCACGGACACCCAGGTGACAGCCTGCCGGAGGGCATGTCGCGCCACACGGGCGGCGATCCCGGCAATCGCTGCGAGTTGACGGTCATGAACCGGGTGGGCGCCTTGCCGGCGGCGCTCACGGTCGCGGAGCAGGAGAACCTGCTGGATCAGGACATCGCGACCGGAGTCCGGATCGACGGCGGAGAACGCGCCGGGGTCGAGGTGCTTTTCCAGGGAGCGCCCCGCTGGATCAGCCGGGTCGAGGCCGTCTGCGAGCCGGGGCTCTACGTTGTCGAGGTGCTCGACCTCGACCGGGAGTGGCGCTTCTACGCGACAGGGGAGTTCACCGTCCCATCGGCCGGCCCGCTGGCTCTTCACGGGACCGCCAGCAAGGTCCTCGGCCTGCGTCTCCTCCGCGCCGAGCCGGGGGCATGGCAGCTATCGGAGCTGGGCGCCTGGTTCTCCCAGTCCGACCCGGATGACGGGGGCTCGAACCCGTTGAGCGACACGGGCGGCCCCTCGCGCTTTCACTATGACTGGTGCAACGACTATCCGGGCAGCAGCAACGACCTGAACAAGTGCGATGACGACGCGGTGGGCGCCTGGAATGGTCTGCCCTCGGCCTGGGACCTCTTCGGCGGTCACGGCAACTCCAACGCCAAGGAGATCCACTTCAAACGCAACGACATCGGCGACGGCGACAACGGAGGTCACGTCGACGGCGCGGACCTCGGCTACTATGCCGGCCACGGTGACGCGAGCGACTATGACAGTTACTACGGAGAAGACCTGACGTCGCTCGCCTGGTGCACGAGCGACGATGACGATGATGGTTTGCCGAGCGATTCGCGAGCCTGCTGGGGCGACGGGGACATGGAGTGGGTGGCGATGGCGGCGTGCTGGATCCTGGAGAGCCCCTCGCGCGGGGAGTGGGCCAACGCCTTCAATGGCGCGCACCTGATTTGCGGCGCGGCGACGACCATTCCGGACTACAAGTTCGGCATCACGTTCTCCGACCGGCTCGTCGACAACGGCTCCTTCGACACGGCCAAGACCGTCAAGTCCTCCTGGTTCGACGCCATCGACCGGGGCATCGGGGCGAATCTGACGGCCGTGGTGATCGGAGAGAACAGCTCCATGGGCAACGACTACATCTGGGGTGAGGGCTCCGTCGCCTCGGATCCCGTGGTCGATGGCAGCTACTCCTCGTGGTCGTACAACACCGGCGCCGCGGCGGGCCCCGGCGGGGGCGCCCCCGCGCCGGACATCATCGGACCCCCGGCCCCTGAATCGCTGGTTCGTTTCCCGGCCCTGGCGGAACGCGGTTTCGCGGTCAGCATCGAGCCGGCGGTCCTCAATCGCGACTCACAGGCCGAGATGCCGGTCTACAACGTGATTCCGGCGACGGTGGACTCCGCCTATGTCCGTCAGATCGCCAACCGGTTCTGCCAGATCAACGGGCGGTTCTGCGGCGCGCCCCTCGGCCCCGGGGATCCCGGGGAAGTGAACGTGATCGACGGCGCCCACGAACTCCGAGTCACTCTGGGCACCGGTTCGATCCACTACGAGAACACGGCCCGTTGGCTGACCTGGCGCAACCGCGCCCCGCGGCTCCTGCTCGATGAGTCCGTCGTCGATCGAGCTTCGGAGATCCTGACTGCTCTGCAGCGGCGTCCGGCGGATGCCATCGAGACCGAGGTGAGCTACCTATGGCAGGAACTGCGGCTCAAGGATGACGATACGGCCGACCCGGACAGCTCGTTTGCCGTTGCCACCCGGGTGGCCTTCCGGCGCGAACTGGGCACGGGCGAGAAGTTCCCGGTGGTCGGACCGGGCGGCGTCATCTCGGTCGCCCTCGGACAGGACGGCGAGCTGCAGAGAATCTTCGAGGGTGGCTGGAGACGCCTGATCCCCGGAGGAACGGTTCCGCTCATGCCCCTGGAGGCCGCCATCGAGGCGCTCAACAGGTACGGGTGGGACGCGGCGGTCGAGGAGCTGAGGACGCGACTCGACGAGATCATCGTGCTGGATTGGGAACTCGGCTACTACGAGCCCGCGGCGGACGTGAACACTCCGCGGATCACGCCGGTGTACATCCTGCACTGCCTGATCTCCCACGAGGGGGACGCGACGGTTCCGGCGGACATCTACGTCTGGGCGGACCGGATGCGTCCGCGAGCGGAGGTGATCACTCCGGGTGACGGCACGCCTGTCCTGGTCGGCGCGGAGGTCTGCTTCGAGGGAGACGCCGAGGCCGGCGTCGAACCCTATCAGTTCCGCTGGACCGATGACCTGGGCCGCCTCCTGGGCGAAGGCCCATCGATCTGCGCCCGCTTCCCCGCTCCGCCGGACACCGGCGATGGGAGCGCGGACTGGGTGCGCACCGTCGAGCTGTCGGTCATCGATGCCAGGGGGCGCGAAGGCACTGCCTTTGTCACGCTCATCCTGGAGGAGAACACGAGCGGGACGCCCGAGCGCGCGCAGAGCCAGCACCTGACGCTGGCGCGGAGCTCGCCGAATCCCTTCCGCGACGTCACGCTGTTGCGCTTCGAGCTGCCGGGAAGCGAACGGGTGCCCACCTCGCTGCGCGTCTTCGACGCCTCGGGAAGGTTGGTCCGCACGCTGATCGATGCGCCGATGACGGGCGGGTCGTACCAGGTGCTCTGGGATGGGCGGGACGAGCGCGGAAAGACGGCCGCGGCGGGGGTGTACTTCTCGAGGCTGCAACGGGGCGGAGGCACATCGGAGAGCCGGCTGCTCTTGGTTCGATAGACGGAGAGGCCGAAGGCAACGGGACACAGCAGAGGGCCCGGGGGAGGTTCGCCTTTCCCGGGCTCGCCCTTACTCATCATCGGCCACCTTCCCCCTGTCGTGCCTTTCGGCGGCGGCCTGGCCAGGCGGCGATCTCGACCTCATCCTCGCCAGCCAGTGTCCCACCGCCGCCTCCGCAGGTTGCCACCGGAGGGGGACAGCGCTAGCCTCGCCGCGGCGGACCGGGGCGCTGGGCTCAGCAAAGGGGGCCCCGCACTCGTCCCGCTGGGATCGCCAGGCCGCGAGCGTCCTGCGTTGCGGCACGAACACGAAGAGGTCGAGCAGCGTGGCACCAGCTTCGAATCAGCGACCACCGTCCGATCGACCCTCCGAACCGGCGGTGCCGGCCTTCTCGAAAACGCTCCTCGTCTACGGAGCCGGCAGCGCGCTGCGCCGGCTGGCCGGACTTCTCCTGGTCCCGATCTACACACGGGCGCTCGCTCCCGGCGACTACGGGGTGCTCGCGCTCCTCGGCGTCCTGTCGGCTGTCTACGCCAACCTGGCGGACCTCGGCGTCACCCACAGCATCCTGCGTTTTCACGTCCGGGAAGCGAACGAAGCCGCCCGCCGTCAGGTGTTGAGCGCTTGCCTCCACATCCTGGCCCTGGCGGCGGCGCCCTCTCTGATCGCGGCGGCGCTTTCCCCCGGGATCGCGAGGGTGCTCCTCGACGACCCACGACTCTATCTTCTGGTGGCCCTCAGCATCGGCTCGACCTGGCTTGAGCTCCTGGTCCGGATTCCGATGGCGCCGCTTCGATCCCGCCAGGAGTCCGGCCAGTTCGTGCGAATCAACCTGGCGCTGACCACGCTGACCCTCGGCTTGTCGATCCTGCTGGTGGTCGTCTTTCACCTGGGCGTGCTCGGGGTGGTGCTGGCGCAGCTCTTCACCAATGCGGCGGCGGCGGTCTGGCTTCTCGCCCGGCGGCTACCGCGGCCGTTGCCCCGGCCCGAGCGGGCCATGATGACCGCGATCCTGCGTTACGGGTTGCCTCTGGTTCCCTCGGGTCTGGGGCAGGTCTCGCTGAGGATGGCCGATCGTTACGTGCTGCGGCTCTTCGAGCCCCTCTCCGCGGTCGGCGTCTACTCGCTCGGGTACCGGATCGGCGAGGTGGTCACCACCGCCGCGGAGGCTTTCTGGACTGCCTGGGCCCCGTTCGCCTTTCGGGTCGCCCGGGAGGAAGGGGGACCGCGCCGCCTCGCCGAGGTGGGACATGCCTGGGCGGCCGTCACGATGCTGATGGGCTTGCTGCTCGTCCTGTTCAGCCGGGAGGCGATCTGGATCCTGACGCCGCCGGCGTACCACGGCGCCGCCGCGATCGTCCCGATCGTCGTTCTCGGCCTGACCTTCTCGGCCTTCTATCCGGTCGCGGAGATCCCGCTGTTGATCGCCGAACGAACGGCGCGCATCCCGGCGGTCAATGGGTCTGCGGCAGTCCTGAACCTGGGCCTCACGTTGCTGCTGGTTCCGCGCCTGCACATGGCCGGCGCGGCCTGGGCGACTGCCATCGCCTATGCCCTCCAGACCGCCGGCATGCTGTGGGTGGGCCGGGGCGCCTATCCGCTGCCGCTTTCCTACCCGCGGCTGGGGCTGGCGGCCCTCGGCACGGTGGCGGTGGGGCTGACGGCGTTGCGGCTACAAGAGCAGCTCACCCCAATCTTCGCCGTGGCGATGAAGGCGCTGCTCCTTGGGGCCGCGGTCGGATGGATGTTCCTCCTCCGCCTGATCACGCTCGCGCGGTGGCGCGGGCTGATCACCTGGCGCTAGCCGCTCGGGAGCCGGCACGGGCTGGTCACTGGCGCTAGCCGCTCGGGGGCCGGCATGGGCTGGTCACTGGCGCTAGTCGCTCGGGCCAGCCGATCCGGCGGAGGCGGCGGCCGCAACACGCGCGAGTGTCTCCCCGAGGTCCTCGGGCGAGGCGCCGCCAAAGAAGAGACGGGCCCAGATCTCCAATCCGACCAGCGTAAACACGAAGTAGGGGTCGCGCCGCAGGTGCTCGTGCACGGCCGCCATCTCCGAGGCGCCCCAGCGGAAGTACTCGCGCACCATGCCGTCGTCCAGGAGTCCGGCGGTTCTGTTCCACATGGCCTGCGGGAGCTCGAATCCGATCTTCGGCGCGTGACTGATCGCGGCCGGCAGGCGACGGCGGATGAGGAGGCGCGAGAGCCTCTTGCCCCGGCGCCCGTCGAACTTGTAGTCGGGCGGGAGATGGAGGCCGAAGTCGATCAGCGCGGTCTCCAGGTAGGGGACTCGAAGCTCCACCGAGGCGGCCAGGAACATCTTGTTGCGGCTGGGAAGCAGCGAGCCGAGGTGGATGTACACGTCGTCGAAGCACCGGGCCAGGAAGGCTCGGTCCTCCAGTCGCGGCAGGTCCGCCAGGCGTTGGAAGAGCGCCGCCTGGCGCAGATAACGCCTGCCGCCGTCGAGCAGAAGGGCGGCTCGGATTTCCCGGCGCGCGGCCAGATCGTCATCCACGTGGCGAAAGGGCTGGCGGGCCAGGAGAGGCAGATCGAGCGGGGCGAGGCGACGCCCCAGGCGGCCCAGCGTCCGCAAGGGCGGGACGTCCGGCCAGAGCCGGGCGTGCCATCGGCGTCTCCGCCACGTGGCATGGGCGCTGGCGTGCCAGCGGTAACCCCCGAAGAGCTCGTCGGCGCCCTCGCCCGAAAGGAGACCCTGGAACCCGTCCTCGCGCGCGGTCCGCGCGAGCAGGGCGCAGGCGATGTCATTGGCGAAGTAGAGCGGCTGGTCGTTGTGCAGCACGGCCATGGGCCACAGGCGCAGACACGCGTCCCACGTCACGGACACCGGCCGCAGCTCCACTCCGAGGTGGCGGCAGACCAGGGAGGCCCGCCGGTGTTCCTCCCCGCCGACACCCTCGATATCGGCCACGTACGCGACCAGATCCGGGCGGCGCTCGCGCGCCAAGGCGGTAAGCAGGCTGGAGTCGATCCCTCCGCTGCACATGGCCGCGAGGGGCGCGCCGCCGCGTAGATGCAGATCCACGCTGGCGCCCAGCAGCTCTTCCAGGTGGCCTGCCGCCGCATCAAACCGGTCAGCCCCAGGACCTGGCCGCGAACCTGCACGGGCGGAGCGATCGGTCTTCGGGAAGAACGCCTGACCTCGAGCGATGCGGGCCACGTCCAGGTCGCGCAGGAGGTCGAACCAGGTGATCGACTCTGTCCGCTCCGGGGTGACGCGCAGGATCGACCCGGGCAGCACCGCCTCCACTTCGCGAAAGGGGGTCTCCGGGCCATCGAGCCGCTCGTGGTAGGCCAGGATGGTGACCGCTCGCAGGTCCGGCTCCGCCGGCACGGCCGGATGGGAAAGAACCGCCTTGATCTCTGAGCCGAAGGCGATGAAGTCCGGGGATCGGTAGAAGTAGAGCGGAACGATCCCCAGGCGGTCGCGGATGAGGTAGAGCGCGCGGGCGCGGCGGTCGTGGAAGGCCAGGGCGAACATCCCGTTGAACCGCGGCGCCGCCTGGACGGGACCCCAGCGGTGCAGGGCGTGCAATACCACCTCGATGTCGGAGCGGCTGTGAAACCGGCACCCTTCCTTCTCCAGATCGCAACGCAGTTCCAGATGGTTGAAGATCTCGCCGCTCTGGCAGAGGACCGCCTCGCCGTCTCCGATCGCTACCGGCTGCCGGCCTTCGGAGGCCGTTGTCCGAAGCCCTGGGAACGCCGCTGCCCCAGACCCCGCGGAAGCAGGGGAGAGACCGCGAACGCCCAGCCGCCGGTGTCCCAGAGCGATGGGACCCTCCAGCCACCTTCCCTCGTCGTCCGGCCCACGGTGGCGCAATCGCGCGAGCATGGCGGTCAGGATGGCCGGGTCGGCGTCGCGGCCGTCGAGATTCCAGAAGCCGGCAATTCCGCTCATCTGCTCTCCTCCTCGTGCCGGCGAGCGCGCGCCGGGGAATGACCCATCACGGAGACGCACCGCCGCCGGCGCATCATAGATCGATCCCTTCACCACGTCACGGTCGAGGATCGGACGCATCGTAAATCCCGTCGCACCCGGCAGGTTGAGCGGGTCAGTCCGCCGGCGCGCCTGAGCCACAGGCGCGAGGCCTTTCTGTTCGCGTCGGAGCTTCCACGGCGGTAGAATCATCTCCGGCGATTACAGAGAGGGTGTCGAGCAGGCGACAAAAGCGACCGGCGCAGCGGAGTGGAGGGGGCAAGATGCCAGGTGAACGCGCGAGGATGCATCCGGCTGTCGTGCTGGACATGGGCGTCAACGCCCTGGGTGTCATCCGTAGTCTGGGACGACGGGGTGTCCCCGTCTTCGGGCTCTCCTTCATCGAGCCCGGCGTCGCCCTCCGATCCAAATACTGCACCGTCGTCGATCGCCGCGGCGTCATCCCGAGCGAGCTGGAGTATCTCTCGTGCCTGCAGTCTCTCTGCCGGCGCCTCCCCTCGCCGCCGGTGCTCTTTCCCACCAGCGACGAGACGCTCAATGTGCTCTCCCGCTACGAGGAAGAGCTTTCCGCGATCTCCCGCTATGTTCTGCCGGAGCGACGGACGTTGTACCAGATCCTGAACAAGGATGAAACCCACCGGCTGGCCGAAGGGTGCGGCGTGCGGGTTCCGGCGACCTGGCTGCCGACCTCCATCGACCAACTCACGGCGCTGGCGCCGGACCTCAAGTACCCGATCCTCTTCAAGCCGCTGAACCACTACAACGTCTATCTCCCGGGATTGGCCAAGAACCTCCGCTTCAACTCAGAAGACAACCTGCTGGCTTTCTTCACGGCCCGTCCCGACCTGGTCTACCAGGGCGTCTTCCAGGAGATCATCCACGGCGGGGACGGCCACATCCTGGTCTGCGCCGCCTATTTCGATCGTGATTCCCAGCCGCTGGCCATCTATACAGGGCGCAAGATTCGACAACTTCAACCGGACTTCGGCGTCACCAGTTTCGGGGTGAGCGAGGAGCTTCCGGTCATCGCGGAGATGACCGTGTGCCTGTTGAGCAAGATTCGCTTCCGAGGATTGGTCGCCGTCGAGTACGTGGAGGACCGCGCGAGCGGCGATATCTACTTCGTCGAGATCAATGCCCGTTCCTACTATCACAATGGCCTCTTCCGCGACTGCGGGGTCGACCTCTCCTGGATCGCCTACCTCGACGCTGTCGGCGACCCGTCCCTTCCGGCGGAACTCCGGCCGCGGCAACGGTACGGACGCAAGTGGCTGGACTTCGCCCGCGACGCGCGGTCGTTCCGCCAGAAGCGCAGGGCGGGGGAACTGGGCTGGATCCCCTGGCTCTCCAGCCTCCCGCAGGCCCGCTCGTTCGCCGTGCTGGACTTCGACGATCCGCTGCCCTTCGTGGACGGCATGACCCGGCTCATCGGCCGGCAGATCCGCAAACCGCTGCGGCGGATGAGGGGACGGTCGCGTCATCCGGCCGGGGATGTGACCCGGCTGGCGCAATAGCAGTACTTCCCGTTCGGTAGCGGCGGGATCTCCCGCTCCACGCGGAACTCGACCGTGCACTCTTCTCCCATGGTCCGGCGGATGGCGGCGGCCAGCTCACCGGTGCGCAAGACGAACTCAGGCGCGTCCCTCGTCAGGGGAGGTTCCAACACGAGGCGGACGGTGATTCTTTTCGGTTCCTCCTGCACGACCTGCCAGCGGCGGATCCAGTCCGACTGCAGGACAACGCCTGCCAGGTGGATGAAGGAGAGGGAGGAAACCAGGCCGCCGTCCGCGCGCACGAAGGTCTCGGCGACGCGTCCGGTCACGTGTTGAAGAACGGGCCAGCCGGTCCTGGTCGAAGGCCGCGGCGCCATCGCCCCGGTGTCGCCGATACGATAGCGGAGCAGCGGCATGGCGTGGTTGGTGAGGCAGGTCACGAGGATCTCGCCCTCCTCCCCGGGCGGAGCCGGAGAGCCGTCGGGGCGGATGATCTCGACGAGGTGGAGCGGCGGCACGACGAGCCCTTCGTGTGCGGCGTCCTCAGCCGCGATCGCGCCGACCTCGCGGGCCGCATAGCGGTCGAAGACCGGCGCGCCGAAGACGCGCTCGATGATCCGGCGGTGCTCGGGGAACAGCGTCCCCGAAGAACTCATGATCGAGGCGGGAGCGACGACGGCGAGGCCGCTGCGTTCCAGGAACCGAGCGAACGCGTGGAGGCTGTCTGCGTAGCCGATCAGGTGACCCGGGCGCCATTGGTTGAGACGCGCGGCGTGCCGGCGCATCTGGCTGGAGGTCATCCGGAAGGAGTCCAGCGACCGTTCGTTCCGCCGCCAGCGATAGAGACGGCGCCCGATCGTCTCCCGCTCTCCCCCCAACTGCCGAGCGGATCCCCAGAGGCGCATCCGCCGCATACCCGGAACCACCCCGGCCCACCCGTCAAAGAGGTGTTCGGCCGCGAATCGCCAGAGCCCGTGCTCGCGATCGACGATGAACCGCACGGGTTGACCCGTCGAGCCCCCGGTGCCGTCCACGCGCCACGATCGGTGGGCGAGATCGTTGGAGCGGAGCTGGTCGAACTCGCGGCGCAGGGTCGGCCGGTCCAGAGGGGGAATCTGGACGAGCAGGGTTCGGGCAAGTTGGCGGCGGCCGGTGGCGCCGGCGCTCTCCAGGGCCCGCGCCACCGGATGGTCTCCGAGGAGTCGGCGGTAATAGGGGACGTGGCGGATCGCGTGAACCAGCAGGTCGCCCAGGAGTCGATCCTGGATCTCCCGGATCTCCTCCGGTTCCCGAGCCACCCAACTGCTGAGCTGTTCGAAGCGGGGTCGCCAGGGCCGTCCCAGCCCCAGGCACGTCTCGAAGAGCAGGCCCCGTAACCAGGACACCCCGGCTAGAGGCCTCTCCGCGGCTGCCTCGTCTGCCGCTGCCTCGCGCATCCCCCTATTCCTCCTCCGCGAGCCGTTGGCGAGTCAGAGGCTACGGCGACCTCGGCCGGATTCGAGCGCAGCGGCTGGCGGGTGCGCCCTTCGGGAATCCTGATCGTTGCTCGCCCGCCAGCCGTGACGCGACGTCTACCGGATGACGATCATCTTGCTGTTGGACTGGTAGTCGCCCGCCACCAGCCGGCTCCAGTAGACCCCGGCCGCCAACATCCGCCCGTCGTCGCCGGCGCCGTCCCAGACGCAGGTGTGCATGCCCGCCGCCAGAGAAGTCCGCAGCAGCGTCCTGACTTCCCGCCCTCCGACGTCGTAGATCACCAGGCGGACCGGGCCGCTGCGAGCCAGGGAGAAGCGGATTGTCGTACGCGGGTTGAACGGGTTGGGCGCGCTGGGATAGAGGCGGTCGACCCACGGCCCCCCGGCCGAGGGCGCGCTCTCCAGGCCGCCGGGGGTCTGGTTGCAGGGATCCTCACAGGTGCCCAGGGCCAGAGGGTCGTCGATCCCGAGCGTCCACCGCAGGATCGCCTCGCACTCGGACGTGACGGCCTCCATGACCAGGCTTTCCTGGTAAGCGCACTCTCCCTGCTCGGACGGATCGCCCACCGGTTCGTGGCGGCGGATCAGGTAGTCGGCGCTGTAACCGTCCAGAACGGTGCGGTAGTTCTCCGGCGATGCGCTGCGGTCATGGACCACCTGGGCTCCGATCGGGTCCGGGGCCATGTAGCCGTTGCTGACCTTCTGGTACCGCTTGTTCACCACCCCCGATCCGTGCGACCGCAGCACGTCGAACTCGAACACGGCCGGACACCAGTTGCCGTACAGATCCAGTTCGATCTCCGAATCCCAGGCGCCCCCGGCGACATCGGCGAGACGCACGCAGTAGCCCTGGTCATTCTCGGACTCCTCGGCGGGGCAGCCCTGGTCGTGGTACGCGGCGCAGTCGTGCTCGGCGCCGAGGAAGCTGGTGAGGAATTCGGGGTAACCGTAGGTAGGGTCCGAGTCCATCGCAATGTTGCCAGCGGCGCTGTTGCCGCTGATCCACAGCCCCTGCCGCCACTGACTGCCGCCGGAGCAAGAACTCAGCGCAAGCCAGTCGGCCAGACCTCGCCAGTCCCGTCCGTGCAACGTATAGGGTTGGAGAGCCCCGGTGTTGACGAGGATCATGCGGTAGCCCAGGAACTGGGTCACGTCCCCCCCCGAGTTTCCACCACCCGAGTAGCGGAACACGCTGGCATGCCAGGACGAACCGGCGTCGAGGTAGTCGTAGCGGTCCCAGGGAGCCGGGTCGGGGATCGGATCTTCCGACGTGCCGGTGAGCACGCGCTGCAGCGCTTCTTCCACGTAGGTCCGCGCCCGGCCGTAGTCCGCATTGACGAAAAGAACGCACGGCTGGCGCACGGTTCCGTCCGGCACATTGCGGAAGCCGGGGAGGATCTCGAACTCCAGCCAGTTGCCTCCCGAAGTGTCCGGGAGCAGGAACATCTCCGACGGGGTGCAGACGAAATTGGACGTCACGAAGTACTCGATCTTTGTTCCGGGGGTGAGCACGTCATCGGGGATGATCTCGTTGGATTCGCCCTGCTCGTCCCCGCTCCAATCATCCTCGAGGAGGCCCTGGCCTCCTTCGATCACGAGCTCATGGAACTGGCTGCAGAACTTGCTTCGGTACGCTTGGGTGCCGACCTGGACGGAGTCCATCCAACCGAAGGTGAACGCCGCGTCCGGGCCGACGATATCGCGGCCGTCCGCCACCCGGTCCAGCCAGGCGCGGTAGGCCGGAAGATGGGTCTGTCCGGGACCGGTTCGCGGGATCCTGAACCAGAGGCGCGCCAGCCACCTCGTATCCGCTGTAGGCGCCGGGCCTTCCACGCTCAGGGAATCGCCCAGGCGGTCCCCGTCGGTGTTGCGGTGCAGATCATAGGTGATGTCCGCGGGGCCTGGTCGCATCAGATCTGTATAAGGGCCGGGGGAAAAGTTGTCCTGGAACCGGCCGCCAGGGGTGAACGAAGGCCCACCGGGGCCGCCTGGACCGGTCATCCTTATCCGGACATTGTCCACCAGGGGAGTGGCGTTGGTTTCTTCGTTGCACGGAGCGTCAGGCTCGCAGTAGGAAAGGACCTGCAGGCCGAAGGAAACCATCTCGCAATCCGGCGGCACCCCCCAGTTGGTTCCCAGGGACCGGGTGCTGAAGCAGGTCGGGGCGTCCCCCGTGTAGATCCAGGTTTGCGCCGTAAACGGCGACCAGGTCGTTTCGCCGGTCTCGGGGCAGATGTACGGGTAGTAGCGCCAACCCGGCCGGTAAAAGACCCAGGCGCTCTGGGGCATCTCCGCATACATGTCCCACTCCGCCATGATGACGTTGTACAGCGGGAAGGGAGCTTCCAAGGCTTTGCGCACCGGCGGAGCCATGGCCTCGACGTGCTGGCCTCTCGGATGAAGGCCGTCGGGATCGTGGAAGACCGCCACCCAGCCGTCCAGGCGGCAGCCACACGGATCCAGGATCTCGTAGTCCTCGATCCGGGCGACGTGAAAGAACGAGCCGATGCCCGGGCAGGTTGATGCGCTCCACCCCTGGGTTCCCGGCTCGAAGTCGAACATCCACGGACCGCCTTCTACATTGTCCTCGATCCTGATGTCATCGGCACCGAAGGGACCATACGGGGTGGGAGACTCACCATCTTCGTCCGACCAGCCCTGGTCAGACTGGAACTCCAGCCGGATGGTGAAGTCGCGGGCGCCGGAACCGCCCAACTCCGCCTGTTGGATGACGCGTTCGTAGTCCGCGCCGACCGGCGGGTCGTCTCCCGAGATGCCCAGGCGACCGGTGAAGCCGGGGTCGTTGAGAACGAGCGGGGCCTGCCCCTCGGCCAGGAGGATCACCTTGGTGTAGTCGAAGTTCTCCTCCGAGTCATTGAAGTATCGGAAGCGTAGAAGCACGTCTCCCTGGCCGGTGTATCGCAGAACCGGGGAGTCCCAACGCTGGCACCAGGAATTGCCGTAACCGAGTCCCGACACCCAGCAGAGGCCGTCGGCCTGGTCCTCGTGCAGCCCCAGCCAGACCGAGGCCGCGCCGCCCAGGATGGGCGCCGGGACCTGGTTGCCATGTCCGTCCCAGTCCGGCTCGGTGATGCGCTGGAACCAGGCGCCGGCGTTGTCGGTCAGATCGAGGCCGCGCCAGCCCTCCAGGGGATCCGCGGCCCCGTGGTCCCACGTCCACGTTTCGTTGGCCACCGCATAGGGCTGGCCTTCAACGAGCTGATAGAAACCGAAGTCCAGGGTGTCCGATCGAGAGTGCTCAGCGGGGGTGAGCACGGGCGCTGCTCCACTCCGTTGCCATGTTTCCGAGGCGAGATCGAACAGGTGGGTTTCGCCTGGACCCCCTCGGCCCCAGGCGGTTCCTGAGAAGCCGCCGGGAAGAATCGCGCTACCGATCAGCAGCAGCCAACTGCCCGCCACACTCGCCATGGTCCAGCCGGCACGGTGCCTCATCGCAGGCCTCCGTAGATTTCTCAACCCCGTAGATTGCTCAACCCCGTCGAGTTCTCAACCCGGTCGGTTTCTCAACCCCGTCGGTCTCTGCGGCCTGCCGTTCGAGGGACTCCGGTCATGGGGTCCCTGATGCCCGCCGTGGTGGGAGGAGTTGCGCGGCATTGGTCGGGATGCTCTCGCCATGTCCCGCAGTGACGCCGAACGTGCACCGCCGGCTTCGCGATCACGCCAGCGCCGAGGACATGCGGAAGACCCGGTCATGCAGCGCACCTGGCCCTGTCTCGTCCTGGCACCCTTACCGCAGTCGAGGAGCAGATTGCAACGGAACCATGATAGACCAACCCCCGGCTCGCCGCCAGAAGGTTTTCGTCTCGCCGCGCCGTTACCACCTCGGCCCTGAGGCCGCGTCCAGCCAGGAGGGTACGCCGTCACCGATCCCAAAGCGGGAGTTTCGCTCGAAACCTCGCGTCCGCGCGAACTCGGCAGTGGGATTGTTCGATCTACAGTCCATGGCGCGGGCCGATGTCGCTCCCTCCGGGATCGTGCTCGATCCATCGCCGGAAGATCGGACGGCACCGCCACGTGGCGAGCAGCAGGAGAGCCGCGAATATCCCGACCGTGAGCCAGACCTGCCAGGAAGCGCCGGCGGCGTGAGCCCCGATCCAGGCGGAGAGGAAGTGGCCCGGCAGGCGGGCGAGAACGAACAGACCGAGCAGGGGAAGCAGTCGAATCCTCGTGAGGCCGGCGGCCAGGCAGACGAGATCATCGGGCATGAAGGGCAGCAGGAGGACCGCCGCGAAGAAGAACGGGCCGCGGGAGGCGGCCCAGTTGTCGATCCGGAGCAGAGCCGCCGGGCTGACGAGCCGGGCGACGAACGGCCGGCCGAGATAACGGGCCAGGGAGAGGACGACGAAGCTGCCGGCGCCCACCCCGAGGGCGTTGTACAACGTCCCAGGCCAGGTGCCGAAGAGAAAACCGGAGCCGGCGCCCAGGACGTGGCCTGGTATCGGAGCGGCGACAACCTGCAGCGCCAGGAGGGCCATCAACGCCACGGGAGCGCGAGGGCCCAGGTCACGCATGTAGCCTTCCAGCGCGGCGCGATCGTGGCTGAGCTGCAGCACCCTGCCCGGGCCGATCCAACTCAAGAGCCAGATGCCCATCGCCACAACGGCGGCGAGCGACGCCACGCCAATGACCAGACCGGGTCGATGGAGTAGACCGGATCGGCCGGCTCCCGGCCTCATGGCTGCGGCCCTCGCTTGGTGGTGGCGGCGTCGCTTGCCGACGCGCCTGAGCGCCGATAGCCGGAGCGCGCGCATCCGGCGGACGGATCCTTGGTCATACGGCGATACCTGGATCGCCGCAGGCCCACGGGATCAGAAATCCTGTTCCCAGCCGAGCATGATCCCGGATTGTTCATTGCGGCGCGTCCTGGTCTCCACGCTCCAACCGTTGCCGATCCAGTACTGGATCACGACGTCGAAGGCCGATTCCTGGTCCAGCGTCTGCTCGTAGCGGACGAGGAGGTTGGGGCTGAGATACTTGCCGACGGCGATCGACCGCCCGGTCGTGTCCCCTTCGGACTGCTGATAGCTGACCATGTCCAGGCCAAGCTCCTGGGAGATGCGGGTGGCCAGGCGCGAGGCGGCGAACTGCTCGGCCGTGGCCATGGCGCGGGCTTCCAGGCTCTTGTTCTGCTCGCTGCTGAGATTCTCCTCCCTCTTGCCGAAGAGAAGGAAGGCGAAGATGTCCGACTGCGCCATCTCGGGGTCGGAGTCGAGTTCGAGGGTCGGCTGAAGCACGGTGCCGCCGATGGTGGCGGTGACCGTGACGTCGCTCTGCCTCTTGACCAGCGTGAGGTCCAGGGACGGGTTGAGCTGCTCGTCGCCGTAGAAGGTCACGGTGCCGCCCTGGATGTTCAAGCCCACTCCCTGGAACTCCATCTTCCCCTGTTCGGCCCGCAGCGACCCCAGCAGAACGGGCGCGCCGGCCCGCTGGACGAGCTCGATGTCGCCGGTGAGTTCGACCTCGAGTCCTCGCCCCTCGAGCCACACCCCGGAGGGGATGACCACGGTGACGCTCATGTCGAGGTTCTTCATGATGTCCGGGGGCGGTTCCTCGGAGGTGGCCGCCATGGTGTCGGCATCGGCGAGCGCGGGCGCCGCCGGTCCGCGGGTTCCGGCCTCGCGGTGGTAGAGGCTCTGCTCTTCCTCGGTCATTTCCCGCGGGAAGGGCCCTTCGGGCGAGGCGGCGGCGAAGTCCTCGCGCTCCCAGAGCAAGGCGGTGCCGTCCAGGGCGATCAGGGTCTTGCTCGCCTCGGGAATCTGGATGACCCCGTTGGCGATCTCCACCCGGCCGCGGATCACCGGAGCCTGCAGCGTCCCCGAGGCGGTGACACGCCCGTCGGCGACGGCGCGTGAACCGTTGCGCATCGACGCCTCGGCATCGTTCAAACGGACCTCGCCCTCGAGGCTGGGGTTCTTCATGTCCCCGCGGGCCGCCAAATCGAACGCGACCTTGCCGTCGAGGCTACGGACGGTGGCCACGAGGGGGGTCAGGTCATCGAGCTCGACGTCGCGTCCGTGCAACTCGGCCAGCAGTTCGGCGCCCGCCACCGGGGTGGCGCCCGGAGGCGCCAGCGAAAGGATCTGTGGGACGAGAACGGAGCCGTTCATGATCTCGGTCTCCCCGCGCAACGCGCGGATTCCTGCGATGAGGCCGGCGCGCGCTTGCGGCAGCGCGGGCAGGTTCGAGAGGGCGATCTCCGGGAAGGTGTCGCGGATCGCGGGGTTCGAGGGTTCGCGTCCCACCGAGAGATCCACCGCCTCGCCCCAGACGGCTCGATTGG
>JAKQSZ010000033.1 GCA_029569475.1 Candidatus Eiseniibacteriota bacterium
GATCGCGATCGAGGAGTCCTGCTTCGACAGAACCATCGTGATCGCCGCCGTCAACGTGGTCTTGCCGTGGTCCACGTGACCGATCGTCCCGACATTCACGTGCGGCTTGGTCCGCTCAAACTTGGCTTTGCTCATGACCTCTGCCAGCCTCCTCCCGGATGAACGCCCTGGCTATACTCCTGGCGCGCGCTCGCGCCCTGTTCCCGGAGCCGTTCGAGGCGGCCTTCGCCTCCGCAACGACTTGCCCTTCCGCCGGCCGCCCGTCCGGGACACCGGCGCGAAGACGACTCAGGCGGCGCCGGCGTTCGGTCAGGGACGAGCCCCGAAACCCCGAGCGACCAGGCGACGGCCCTGGACCCTATCTCCCATCCGCGCGTCTTCCATCCGCGCGTTCTCCGATGAGCGCGTCTCAGACCGCGCTTCTCCAATCCGCGCGCGACTCGCACCGCGACGGGCGGCCTCTCGCCGCTCTCGCGGCCGATGCCGCTTGTTGTGCGTGGGCGGGTTGACCCAAGCTTTTCCGGACCTGGAGGGCCGATACCCCCCTCTCGCAGGGAAACGTCTCTCGAGAGCTCGAAAGACGGTGGCCCGATAACTGCTTGCCTTGCGGTACTCCGAAGGTCAGCTGATGAGGCCCTGCGAGATCCCGATCCGGCGGCCGCGCTGCCGGCCCCGGATCGCACCGCTACGTTCGTAGCGCTCGCCGCGACGGCGATGCTACCAGCGGTAGTGGGCGAAAGCCCGATTGGCCTCCGCCATGCGGTGCGTGTCCTCCTTCTTCTTGATCGTTCCGCCTTCGTTCTTCGACGCGGCGATCAACTCGGCCGCGAGCTTCTCCGCCATGGTGTGATCTGGCCGCGAGTTGGCGTAGGTGATCAACCAGCGGAGCGCGAGCGCGGTGCGGCGCTCCTGCTTGATCTCGACCGGAACCTGGTAGGTCGCGCCGCCGACCCGGCGGCTCTTGACCTCGAGGTTGGGACGGGCGTTGTTCATGGCCTGGCGCAGGACCGCCAGCCCTTCCTGCCCCGTCTTCTGCTCGATGACCTTGAGCGCCCCGTAGACGATCCGCTCGGCTGTGCTGCGCTTGCCCGCGTACATGACGCTATTGATGAAGCGCGTGACCAGGACGTTCCCCGTCTTGGGATCGGGGATCAGTTCCCGGCGTGTGAAATTGGGCTTCCTCGGCATTGCGGATTCTTCCTCGGCTCTTCGGGCCGCTGCTGACGTGTCCTGCCTGCTTCCCTACTTCTTCTTTCCCTGCTTCTTCTTTCGCTGCTTCTTCTTCTGCTACTTCTTCTTGGCGTCCGCCTTCTTGCGCTTGGTGCCGTACTTCGAGCGGCTCTGGTTGCGGCCGTCCACACCGCTGGTGTCCAGAGCCCCGCGAATGATGTGATAGCGAACCCCCGGAAGGTCCTTCACACGTCCGCCGCGGATGAGCACAATCGAGTGCTCCTGCAGATTGTGCCCCTCGCCGGGGATGTAGCAGGTCACCTCGATGTTGTTGGTCAGACGGACACGAGCAACCTTGCGCAGCGCGGAATTCGGCTTCTTCGGCGTGGTCGTGTACACACGCGTGCAGACGCCCCGCTTCTGCGGACAGGCCTTCAGGGCCGGCGCGTTGGTCTTCTGGACGATCGCCTCGCGACCGAGACGAACAAGCTGATTCAGTGTCGGCACAACAACTCCCAACGGTTTCCGAGTACGGGGTTCGGCACGCGCCGCCGGACAGATTCATGCACAGAGGACCGCGGCCCCACCTCCCTCTTATCGCACAGAAATCGAAGTCTATGAGAACGCCACCCAAGCGTCAATACGATTTTTGCCGCGATCTGAAGGACGGAGAAGGCTCTCCGGGACACGATGGGAGCGGGCAAACCGGCCGGGAGAGCGGCGGCGTCCTGTGGCCGTAACCGCGGCAGGGCAACAGGTTGGCATTCTGCCGCCGGGACGCGATGAACGGTCGCCGCGGGATGGTTGGATGGCCATGCCGGCAGGAGACTTACTCCGGCGGCTCCGCTTTTGCCGCACGGTTTGGCTGCGACTCGGTCTGGCTCGACGTTTGCTGCGCGTCGCACGACACGAGGAGTCAAGCAACAGGAGGAATTATGCGATCACTGATCTCATATTTGATTGTCATGTACCGGGCGGGTTTTGCCGTCCTTGCGGGATTGACTGTGCTATGCGCAGCGGAGGCAGAGGCGCAGATCCCTGTGCTCCAGTCGGCCGAAACCGTGCGGGCCGGTACGTTCAAGGCAATCCTGGCGCCTACCCCATCCTTCGGAAAGAACGGCGCCGACGACCAGATCGGCGTGGCCCTCCGCGCAGGTTACGGGTTGACCGACCGGCTTGACCTGGAAGCCAAGACCGCCTTCTTCGAGAACGAAACCATGCTCGGCGCCGACCTCGAGCTCTGGGCGATCCGCGCCAGGCCCGCCAACTTCTCCATCGCGGCCGGAGGCCACTACATGTGGGCTTCCGGCGACCACCTCGACGTCGGCTCGATCGACCTCATCCCCCAGGCAAGCTTCCACTTCTCCGATGGTTTCGAGCTCTGTACGGCGGTCCCGGTGGGATTCGCTTCGGTGCGCGACGCGCCTGAGGGCATCGACGACTCCTTCACCAGGGTCCACCTGGTGCCGGGTGTGGAGTTCCGGTTATCGGACGAGGCCGATCTGGAGGCGGAGTTCGGGATTGGGATGAATGACGACTCGTTTCATTACCTGGGACTGGGTATCGCCTTCTACCTGAGATAGTTGATTGTGGAACGAATTCTGTTAGGTGAGACCTGCAACCTATTGATAGTATAACGGATAGCGGCTCTGTGGGCTGGCCGGTCCAGCGACTTCCGTATGTCCCTGGCTGAACACGACCTGGCGGCGCTACTCGCAACAGAATTCATTCCACAACCAGGAGACCCAGGTCATGGCCTTCCGCAACCCCTCCGACGAGGCGATCCGCGACATGCTCGCCGACGCTCGGACACTGGCGGTCGTCGGCGCTTCGTCGAACCCCTCGCGCCCTTCCCACGGGGTATTCGGCTACCTGCTGCGAGTGGGTTATCACGCCATCCCGGTCAATCCGCGAGAACGGGAGGTCGCGGGCGTTCCGGCCGTGGCTCGGTTGGCAGATATTGGCGAGCCGGTGGATATCGTGATCGTTTTCCGTCGCGCCGAGGAGACCCCGCCGGTTGCCCGCGAGGCCGTGGCGATTGGGGCCAAGGCTCTTTGGCTGCAGCTCGGGATCGTCCACGAGGAGGCCGCGCGCGTGGCGGAGGAGGGTGGCCTGCGCGTGGTCATGGATCTCTGCTCGGCGGTCGAGCACCGCCGGCTGGGCGTGACCAACCACAAAAGCTGACGCCGTTCGCGCCCGGCGCGTCAGCGGCGGGCCGGGCGGCGACCTGTGTCGGCCGCCGGCTCAGCGGTACATCGACTTGATCTTTCCCCAGTTGCCCACCTCAGCCCGGAAGTCGTCGGGAAGGGACCCCGGTTCCAGGCAACCGGTGGACCTCTGGTCGGCGATGTAGGGCTCGTAGCCTTGCCCCACGTCGGGGACATCAATCTGGAAACCGCGTTCCACCCAGTCAGCCGACTCGAAATCAAGCCAGCGGAAACGAACGTTCCATGGTCCCGGAGGGACGTCCTCGAAGGTGGCTTCGAGGTTGTAGCAACACTGGCAATCGCACGGCGACTCGCTGCTCTCGGTGACGAAGAGGGTGGCGTCGCCGACGAGCATCTCGAAGGTGATGGGATCCGGGCAGCAGTTCAGCAGGGCGGCGTGGTGGTCGAAACGGACACGGCTTCCGTCCACCTCGACTCTCACGTCGTCACGATCCCAGCACCACTGATCTTGCCCGAGAGCCGCGGACGGCGCGATCAGCGCCAGACAGAGGACCAAGAGGATGAGCATGGCAAACGCCTCCAGCGCGCACACACGCGCTTTGGTGGACCGGCTCGGCGAAGACGGGTCCACGGCAACGGCCTGGTGACGAACGGAACCACACGGGCGGCGGTGTGAGTCTTCGCGCCCCGACGCGCCCAGCGGCGGCCGAAACAAGCCACGCCCTCATGATACGCCCGAGCGGGGGTGCGCGGCGAGCACGCGGGCGAAACGCACTCTGTGGGTTCCTTGGTGCGATCGCCACTCGAGGCTGGTCGAGCGCGCGGCGAGTGCGCGGCGAGTACGCGGCGAAAGGCACCCCGTGGGATCGCCTGGTCGCGGCGAGTCTGACCCTTTCTTCGCGCCCACCACTTCACCCGGGGCTGTTGGAGGTGCCCGACTGGCCCTGGCGGCCGGCGCGCTCACGTGGCGAGGCGAGAGCAGCGGCAGAGGTTCCTGAGGTGGACGCGATCGACGCCAGCGGGATAGACTCGCCTGGACACTGTCGGCCACGGATGAAGAGGATCTCCCCAATGTCGTTGACCCACATGCTCTGCCGGGCGGCGCTCTGGCTGCCGTTGATGGCGCTGCTGACCCTCTCCGTCTCCTGCAATCGAGAGACGGACTCGCCGGGTTCGATGGACATCCCGCGAGAGGAGATGATGGTCGGCCGTCATGGCTCGTGGCCCGCCCTGCCGGCGGCTACCCGTCCGCTCAACCTCCTCCTCATCACCATCGATACCACCCGGCAGAGCCGTCTCTCGTGCTATGGCTACGCCTCGGAGACGACCCCCCACCTCGACGCGCTGGCGGCCGACGGCGTCCTCTTCGAAAATGCGGTTACGCCGGCGCCGATCACGCTCCTGTCGCACGCCAGCATCATGACCGGGCTCTTCCCCTACCAGCATGGCGTGCGCAACAACGGCGCTTATGTCCTGGACGATCGTTTCACCACGCTGGCCGAGATCCTCAAGGAACGGGGATACGAGACGGCCGCGGTGCTCGGGGGCTTTCCGCTCGATCACCGCTTCGGTCTCAACCAGGGCTTCGACCACTATGACGATGAGTTTCCGCCGGCCCTGCCGGGGCGAGCCAGCGACTCGGCGCAGCGGCCGGCGGGCGAGGTCACCCGCCGCACCCTGGCGTGGTTGCAGCAGGCCGGCGCAGGCGTGGGAGGAGCGGACCAGCCGTTCTTCCTGTGGGTCCACTACTTCGACCCGCACTATCCTTACGAACCTCCTCAGCCGTATGACACCCAGTTCCCCGGCCGCCTTTACGATGGCGAGCTCGCCTATATGGACGCGTCGATCGGCGAGCTTCTACAGGGGCTGCGGTCGAGGGGGCTGACGGAGTCCACGGTGATCCTCGTCGCGGGCGACCATGGCGAAAGCCTGGGCGATCACAGGGAGAGCACCCACGCCCTCTTCGTCTATGAGTCGACCCAGCTCGTCCCCTTCATCCTGCGCGTCCCCGAGGCTTCCGGGCTCACCGGCCGGTCCTGGCGAGGTCGAAGGGTCGAAGCCCTGGTCGACCTGGTTGACTGCCTTCCGACGGCGCTTCACCTGCTTGGCACCGCGGACGCCGACCGTCCGATGGTGGCGGGCAAGAGCCTGATCCCCGTGGTCCAGGGGACGGACCCGGGACGCCGCTGGACCTACCACGAGACCCTGGTGCCACGCCTGGAGTTCGGTTGGAGCGACCTCCGCGCGCTGCGCGTGGGGTCCTGGAAGTACATCCAGGCGCCGCGGACGGAGCTGTACAACCTCGCCAAGGATCCTGACGAGCTGGCGAACCTGGCTGACAAGGAGACGAAGATTGCGGCCGCCCTGGATGCCAGCCTGGCGGAGTTGCTCAAGCTGGACGTGGGCGGCGAGACCGGACGGCTGACGATGGACCAGGAGACGATCGAGAAGCTCCGCAGCCTCGGCTACATGGCGGGGGCGGAGACGCCCAAAGGCTCAGGACCGCTGCGCGACCCCAAGGACATGATCGTCTTCTATGAGATGGTCAACGCGGCCCGCAACCTGGCCGAGATAGGCCGGCCGGCCGACGCCGTCGCCGTCCTCGACTCCGTGTTGGTTGCCAACCCGGACGATCCATCCGCGAAGCTGATCCGCGCATCCTGTCTGCTGCGGATGGGGCGTGGGGCGGAGGCAATCCTGGCTTACGACCAGCTCCTGGAAGACTGCCGTGACTGCCCCAACCTCCTCGAGCTGCAGCGGGGCCGGCTGACGGCTGCGTTGCTGGCCGGCGATCTCAAGGACGCCGCGGATCGGGCCGATGCGCTCATCCGCACCTTCCCCAACGAGCGGGGGCTCCGGCTCCTGGCGGCGCAGGTCGCCCAGAACAAGGGGGACCTGGCTGCCGCGCGCCGCTGGTGCCAGCAGGAGGCCGAGACATTCCCGGGCGACCCGGCGCCGATTGTCTATCTGGGCAGCATCGAGGCCGCCGCGGGCAGGGCGCAGGCCGCCGAGGCCGCTTATCGCCGCGCGCTGGAGATCAATCCACATTCCGGAGACGCGCTGGCCGGACTGGCGGAGCTGATGATCACGACCAACCGCCCGGATGTCGCCCGTGGCTACGTCGAGCAGGCGCTGTCGGAAAACCCGCGCAACGTCCAGGCTCTCTTCCGCAAGGGATGGTTCCTGCGCAAGGAGGGCCGGCGGGACGACTGCATGCGGAACTACCTGGCCGCGCTGCAGATCCAGCCCGATCACGTCGGCGTGCTGCACAACCTGGGCAACATCTACCTCGAGGGGCGGGACTACCGTAAAGCCCAGGAGATGTTCGAACGCGCCGTGGCAACCGGCCGGGCGGGTCAGGACACGTACCTCAACTACGGCGTGCTTCATGCGCAACAGGGCGAGCCGGCCAAGGCCATCACCCTCTGGGAGAAGGCGATCGAAGTCGATCCCCGCAGCCCCCAGGTGGCTTCCATCCGCAAGAACATCGAGATGGCGAGGGAGAGGCTGAGCAGCGCCGGTTGACCTGACCCCAGGGGATATCGCCAGAGCGCCTGTCCGGGCGGGCTACCTCGCGCGTTGAAGCAACCAGATCAGGCTGACCAGAACCACGACCGCCAGGACGATCGTGGTCACCGTGAGCCGGATCAGACGCATTCGCTGGATCTCGACCTGGCGGATGAGCTGGGTGTTCTGCTCCGACAGCGCCTTGATCACCTCGGAGGATTCCAGCATCTGGCCCTGAAGGTCGGCGAGGGCCGCCTCAGCCGCGGCGACACGCGCGTCGAGTCCCTGGAGCGTGGCGTCGCCTGCCGCGGCCGGCGCCGTGGGAACATGGGCCGGCCGCGTTGAACGGGCCCGGCCCGCCACGGTGGCGAAGAGCTTGCGGGCCCGCTCCGAAGCCTGCGGAGCATGGCGCAGGACCTCGTACCACGGCACCGCCTTGAGAAGGGTGATCCAGGGGACAGCCATCAGCTTGCCGTCGCCCCCATGGGTGCCGGATCAGGCGGGGCGCCGTGTAAAGCCGCGTTGGACATGCCATTCGACGCCGGCCGCGCCGGCCTTCCTTCCCGCCCGGCCTCGAACCGATCGGCCATCGTTCCTCCATCGCCATGCGCGTTGCCCTCGCCGCTAACGCGTTGCTCGGTCGCCATGCGCGTTTGCCCCGCCGCTAACGCGTTGCTCGGTCGCCATGCGCGTTTGCTCCGCCGCTATGCGAGCGCCTCGCTCCTGTCGCTCCCGACGCAGCGCCTCAGGCGTGCGAGCGCCTACGGGATCCTACGCCAATCAGCGCAATCCCGCCGACGAGGGCGACCACTCCAAGGATAGGCGAGATCGGAACGGTTTCCTTCTCCTCTTTCGTGATCTCAAACGGTCCGATGTCGGCTTTCTTGTCTTCGCGCGTGAACGTCACCCCGCCCGCCACGAAGCTGAAGATCCCGAGGGCGATGAGGATGATGCCGATAATGACGGGAGCTTTCATGACCCCTCCTTTACGCGAGTTCTCATGTCATTTTGCTGCGTGGTAGGTTCGGCCGTTGCGGATCTTCCCCCGGGCGGTCGATCCACGGCCCATGGTCGCGGCGGCAAGCGTCATACCAACGTGGGAGTTTCCCGACGAGTCCGGTGAGGATGAACCCTGGAGGTCATCCGGAGGACCTGACCGGCGGCGCCGAGGACGAGGACCCGCAGGAAGACATGGGATCGCGGCGGAAGCCGCACCCTGGTGCCTGGGCAGCGGGTGACCGTACGCTACCTCGATCCCGTGGGCGCTTGGCCGTTCACCGCGGCACCCGTTCACTCGCTCGGGCACCCCCATTCACCGCGGCACCGGCTCATCGGTCGGGCTTGCTCGTTCACTGAGGCACCCGTTCATCCAGGCGGGCATTCGCTTGTTCAGTGCGGCACTCGCCCATCCACTCGGGCATTCGCCTGTTCACCGCGGCACCCGTTCATTCGCTCGGGCATTCGCTTGTTCAGTGCGGCACCCGCTGATCCGTCGCGGGGCGATGGCCCGGGGCTCCGGGGGGCTATGGCGGTGGCGGACCCTGCCGCAGTTCGGCCTGCAGGATCTCCTCGATCCGGCGTACCGCCGCCGCCAACGATTCGATCTGCTCGGCCCCGTCCACGCCGTCGAACCGCTCGCCGGCGCGGATCGCCTCCACCGCGTAGCCCAGTGTCCGCAGAGCCCCGCGCAGATCGTGCCGCTCCCTCGGCGGGAGAAGATCCAGGATGCCGCTCATGAACGCGCTTCCTCCAGGAGAGCTTGCAGCTCGCGCCAGGCCAGCGGCCTCTTGTCGATGCGCAGATCGATCCAATCGGCCACCGAGTCCCCCTCGACCGTATCCGAGCTGAGCACGATCGGGCCTTGATAGCCAGCCGCGCGGAGGCCGTGCAGAAAACGTGGTAGCGTCTCTTCCTCGTCGGGACCGAAGTGGAAGTCCGTGATGATGGCGCCGATCGACGGCCAGACCGCGCCTTCGACGCCGTACACCGCCCAGAACTCCGCGGGCCCTCGATAGGCCAGGACGCGCGCGTCGTGCACCCGTCCCATCCAGGCCTTGCGCATGAAGATGTCGTCGTCGATCAGGATGATCGTCGCCGCGGTTGGCTCCTCCGGGTCAACCGTCACGGAGCCTTCCCGTACGACCATCCCGCTCCCCGCCACGGACGCAGGGCGCAGCGCCTCCGGCACCTCGGAAGTCGCTCCTTCCACCATCGGCCTCTCTCCGAGGGAGTGCGGGAATGGATGTTCCGGATCATCGAAGGAGGGCACGCCGTCGCGGAGCGACGGGCCAGCCCTCTCCCCCCGGACTTGGCGCGGCCAGCCCGCCAGAAGGTCACGATCACGCGCTGCCGCTTCCCGAATCGTCTCGGCGAGCAGACGCAACAGATGGGGCCGGCTCATCGGCTTGGGGAGGAAGGCATCCGCTCCGACCTCGATGGCGTTGCGATAGTCGGCGGGAATGCTGCGGTTGGAGTGAAGGTGGATGACAGCGCGCAAGCCGCGGGCCCGCAGCTCCCGGGTGACCGCAAATCCGTCGCGCGAGTTCGGTCCGAGGTCGACGTCGCAGATGCAGGCGTCGGGCGGCGCCTGGGCCAGCGCCTCCAGGGCGGCCGCCTCGTCGGCCAGGGCGGTGATGGCCACGTTCTCCTCGTACCAGAAAGCGTCCTTGATCAGGCTGCGCACGCCATCACAGTAGATGGCCTCGTCGTCGATCACCCAGATCCGCAGCTTGCGCCCATGGGCCTGGCGAAACGCGGCCAGGGAGGCGGCCAGGCTCTTCTCCCGCTCGAGGGATCGCTGTTCGTCCTCGCTCAGGGAAAGGGCGGTGCGGCGCTGGTAGTCCTCGACGATCTCGCGGCTGTGCCGCGGCATGGGCCCGGGACGCGGCAGCGCCGACTCGTGCGCGGGGAGCGTGAAGTAGAAGCGGACCCCGCTCTCACGGTCGGAAACGCACCAGATCCGGCCTTCGTGCGCCTCGATGACCTTGCGCGCGATGGCCAGGCCCAGGCCGGTGCCGCTCCGCTTTTGCCGCGAGTAGAAAGCGTCGAAGATCCGCGGCAGTTCGGCGGGGTCGATGGATGATCCGGTGTTGCCGATGCAGACGCGAACGAACGGCCGTCCCCCGGAGAGCACGTCCTCGGTCTCGAACCAGATGTTGCCCTTGTTCTGCATGGCATCGGCCGCGTTGGAGAGGATGTTGGCGAAGACGCGGTGCACCTGGTGTTCGGAGGCGTGGAAGGGGTGGGCATGCGAGAGGCGGTAGGTGAACTTCACCTCCGCCGCCACGCGCGGCTCAAACACCTCGCGCAGCGCGGCCTGCACCACCCGCTCCGGGGGCACGATCTCCCGCACCGGATCCCGGGCGGTGCCGATCTCGAGGATGTCCTGGATCATGCCGTTGACCGCTCCCAGGGCTCGTTCCACCTCGGGCATGAGACGGGCCGCCATCTCCCGGACCTCCACGAGACTGCCGGCGTTGCGGATCATGTCGAGGAGGATACGGACCATGGAGAAGGGACGCCGCACGTCGTGCGCGAACATCTGCGTGGCGGCGCCGAGCGCGGTGAGCATGGCCTGGTTGAGCTCGGCATGGTCGAAACGGGCGGACCGGCGGCGCAGGCAGACCAGGGACGTGAAGCCGGCGGCGGAGTTGGCGGCCTCCCGATCGATCCGGGGGTCGAGCAGCACGGCGGCAGCGGACTGGAAGAGGGGGATGACCTTCAGGTCGCTCCGCATCTCGCGCGCCAGGCGGCGCAGGGCGTCGGCTCGCAGGCCGGCGACGGGAGCCTGGGCCGCCGCCGTGAGGGCCGCGAGGTAGCCCTTGCCGGGGCGACGGCAGCCGGGCGATGCGCCCTGGGCGATCCGATGAAAGAACCCCAGCTCATCCATGGCGTGGCCGACAAACGCCGAACCCAACCAGGCCTGGATCTCGGGAGAACCCGCGCCCGACAGGGGCACTGGCTGGGCAGAGGCTGTCTGGTCTCTCGATGTCTCCTGATGGGCAGAGGCTGTCCGCGCTTCGGATGTCGTTGAAACCACGGCGGTCTCCGCGCCGGGCTGCTCCTCCGTTTCCGGCCGGTGGCAGTAACTCAACCCCAGCCCGCGAGAGCGGCACTCCGCGCTCAGCGCCTCGAGGAAAGACTCGGGCGGCGCGCCCGGCTCCAGGCCGATCGTGATCGCCTCCGATGGCTCACGCGCGGGGGATCGAGCCCCACCCGCAGATGCGCCGGCCCTCTCCTTCGGCCGCACGGCGGGAGCCGCCTCGCCGCTCGCGCTCTCCACCCCCGCGAAGGAGACCGGCTTCAGGCCAAAGAACGCTTTCTGCAAGGCCGGCGCTTCCAGCGCCTGGCGCAGCGTCCGCGCCGCCTGGACGGGGACCCCACCCTGGGCGCAAAGACGGAGGTAGTACAACCGCTCCCCCGGCATTCGCAGGAGTAGATCGCGCACGGATGCCGCGGACTTCGGCTCGGCACCGAAGGGTCGGTCGAAAAGCACGACCTGCGGGCCCGGAGGCATATCGCGGGCGCGATCCTCGGTGCGCGCCGCCTCCAAGGGCGACATCTCCGGTGAGAGCCCGCGCACGATCACCCGCTCATAGGCTGCCGGGTGCGCTGCCGGGTGGCCGGGCTCAAGGCGCAGTTCCCACTCCCCCGGGTCGCGGCGGGTCACGCGGTACGGCCCGCCGAACCGATCAGGCGCATCCGCCGCGCTGGACCGGCACCAGATCGAGTTGCACGGCAGCGCCAGGTACTGCAGGAATCCCTCAGCCCGCTCCCGAAGCTGCATTTCGAACCGATAGCGGGAGATGCGGCGGATGCCGTTGCCGGTGATCCGGTTTCCCGTGACCTTCACATCCACCAGGTCATGCAGGCGCGCTCCTTCCGGCCAGGTCTGCGCGGCCTGGAGGAGGCTGTGGATCACGTCGTCGGAAGTGACCTCCTCGCCGTTGTGAAAGCGCCGGTCGGAGTGGATCTGGAATCGCCAGGTCGTGCCGTTGCCGGAAAGCGAGTAGGAGGAGATCAGGTTCGGATCGGGGATTCCCCGCTCGTTGAGTTCGAAGAGCCGGTCGGAGATGCTGACGGCCACGCACCACTGCGCGGCCGACCACGATCCCCCCGGCCCGCCGGCCAGCCAGCCGTTGAGCCATGCAACCGGCTCCAACGCCAGGACAAGCAGCGGCTCGTCGATCTCCGGGCGCAGGGGGCTCATGGTGAGATGCCCGCGGGCGACGGTGATCGGGGTCCCGGCCGCGCCGGGATGTCCGGCGGCTCGGGTCCCGGCCGTGACCGGATGTCCGGCGCCTCGGGTCCCGGCCGTGACCGGATGTCCAGCGGCTCGGATCCCGGCCGCGCCAGGATGTCCAGCGGCTCAGGCTCGGCGTCGCGCAGCATCGACCAGTCGGGCGGATCCTTGCCCAGGACTCCCCGCAGCCACGGCATCGGCGGGAAGCCGCCGGCATCGAAGCCGGTCGCCAGATAGATGTTCGTAAAGCCCTGGTCGAAGAGGGTCGCGGCGAACTGCTCGCCCGTCATCTCATCGCCGAGATCCGAGTCGATGAAGAGCGCCGTCGATCGGGGAAGAGCCTGCTGCACCGCCAGGAACTCCGGCATGGAACGGCACGTCAGGAGCCTGACGCCCGAGCGGGCCGCCGAGAGCTCCCAGCCCTTGCGGATCCAGATGTGATCGTCCACCAGGACCGCATCGGGGCGCGTCGAGGGTTCCGTTTCAGGTGTCGTCCCGGCGAAAGCAATCTCGATGCGAGGGACCATGTTCTTGGGCAGCAGACGGAGGCCGAGGCGCATGGCGCGGGCGCGCAGGTTCGGATCCTCCCAGCGCGCCGTCACGAGAACCGCGCGGGACAGGACCTCCCGATGCCGCTCCATGATGTCGAGACCCGACTCGGTGGAGCTGCCGTAGCTTTCATCAATCAGGAACAGACCGATCCCGCCGGCCTGGTCGGCCCGGCCGAGGAAGCTCTCGAGCGCCTCCAGGCTGTAGAGGTGGACGGTCCGCCCGGTCCCCGTGCCCGCCGTGGCGATGCGTGCGCGATCGAGGATCCTGTCCCACAAGTGATGGACCCAAAGGTCA
>JAKQSZ010000053.1 GCA_029569475.1 Candidatus Eiseniibacteriota bacterium
CGACCCTTGATCGACCAGACCGATACGGGGTCGTTCGCGGCTTCCCCGCGCGCGCGGGGATCGACCTCTGCTACGCACGCACGGGACCGCTTAGTCTTCGGCTTCCCCGCGCGCGCGGGGATCGACCCCTCACCAGGGCCAACCTCAGCGATGCCTACCTGGCTTCCCCGCGCGCGCGGGGATCGACCCATCTGCGCCGCCACCTTGATCTTTACCCTGGCGGCTTCCCCGCGCGCGCGGGGATCGACCTCCTCATGACCTGGGAGCACAAGGGATCGCCGCGGCTTCCCCGCGCGCGCGGGGATCGACCCTTGACCACCCGGCCGATCCCGTCGCCGAATGTGGCTTCCCCGCGCGCGCGGGGATCGACCGTTCCTGTTGTGGCTGTCGCGCTATCAGAGCGTGGCTTCCCCGCGCGCGCGGGGATCGACCCTGTCCCCAATCGATCAGCCTGCTTCCCTCCATGGCTTCCCCGCGCGCGCGGGGATCGACCTGGGACCAGCCCGTTGTCACCGGCGCCCGCATTGGCTTCCCCGCGCGCGCGGGGATCGACCCCGGACGAGGCCGCGGTTCTGCAGAAGGTTATTGGCTTCCCCGCGCGCGCGGGGATCGACCCGGGCACAAGACGGATAATCTCCGGATGCTCTGGGCTTCCCCGCGCGCGCGGGGATCGACCCCTATCAGGCCACGGACCGCGACTTGCTCAAGAGGCTTCCCCGCGCGCGCGGGGATCGACCCAGAGCCGCCCATGCGGTCGCAAGAGTATCGGGGGCTTCCCCGCGCGCGCGGGGATCGACCTGCTTCCCCTTCCCCTTCCCCATCCCCATCTCCGGCTTCCCCGCGCGCGCGGGGATCGACCTTGTGGGCAGACATGCGACTCTGTGAGATTCGGGGCTTCCCCGCGCGCGCGGGGATCGACCCGCGACGCCAGGAACATGAGCTCGTCGAGGTTCCGGCATTGTTTGGACGCCGGGGGAGGACCGAACCCAACGGATCATGGATCGCACGGAATGGGGAAGTGAGAGTTCCGAAAGGTTCCGCCACCCCCGCCGACAGTGGAGGCGAGAAGAGGGGATAGCGAGGTCGGGGAAACAGAACGGGGCACGGATGACGAATCCATGCCCCGATACGAGTCCTACGGCCGCTGGCTGGCTGATCAGCGGCGAACGATCAGCTTGATGGTCGCGAGGTTTGCATCCTGGGCAAGCCGCGCCATGTACATCCCGGCCGCAACCTCCCGGCCGTGCTCGTCGCGAAGATCCCAAGCCAGCTGATGGTCACCGCGCTCCATCATGTCCGCCCAGAGAGTGGCGACGCGCCGCCCGCTGGCGTCATGAATCGTCAGGCTCGTCTCGCCGCGAACCGGGCTGTGGAAGCTCAGCAGCGCGGCATCGTGCGAGGGATTCGGCGTGACCCGCGCGAACCGGATCGAACCCGACCCAAGACCCTTGCCACTGCCGGGACCTCCGCCTTGCGTCGGGTCGGCGCCGTCCACGGAACTTGAGCCCCCTCCGCCGGTGCGCAGGTCGGTTTCGGTCCCGCCATTGGAGGGGACCGAACACCACGGGGTGGTGGGGAAGAAGGGGGACTCACCGCGGAAACGTACGCGCCAGTGCACTTCCGTGTCCGCGGGAAGGCCGGTCACGGTGGCGGTGGCGAGCACCGCGCTGCCGAGGCCCGGGACCGGCAGGCCGGTGTCGAGCCAGTCGGCCGGCTGGGGCGGCTCGGTCCACGACGTCGCCAGGGGCGAGACCTGAACCTCCAGGCGCACCTGGTCGCGACCCCGCGCGGTGCGTCCCAGCGAACTGACCATGAAACCGTCCGCCGCGTCGGAGGTGCCGCCCAGCGCGACCGGCGTCGTCTCGTCGGCGCGGAGCTGGCGCGGCCGGCGCAGCACGCCCGGCTCCTCGCCCGGCAGAAGGTCGCGGCCGCCGTAGTAGCAGACGACCCGGCCGAGGCTCGACGCGTAGTAGGGCTGGCCGGCGATGATGTCGGCGACTCCATCGCCCGTGATGTCGCCCGAAGTGTTCACGCTGAAGCCAAGATTGGTGAAGGGATCGGCGCCGTGGCGGGTCCAGGCAGGAGCGGGTGCGACCCCCGCGGCGCCTCCCAGGAAGAGCATCACGCTGCCCGCATCGTCCGCGCCGCTGTTGCTCCAGGGAGCGGCGCCCACGACGTCGCTGTAGCCGTCGTTGTTGACGTCGCCGCCCCCCGCTAGGCCAAAGCCGAAACGATCAGCGAGCGCGTTGCCCAGCCGCTGAAAGTTCAGCAGGGGCGCGCGGTCGGCCTGTCCCAGATAGGCCACGACCAGGCCCCGGTCCGCGATGCCGTCGGCGTCGTAGTCGGGAGCGGCGTGGAGAAAGTCGCTGTAGCCGTCGCCGTTGATGTCTCCGCCGGCGGCCACGCGGGCGCCGAAGTGGGCGCTGGTCTGGTTGCCGCGCGTGCTCCAGGTCCCGTCCGTGCCGGAGGGGGAACCGAAGAACAGGTGAACGAACCCCTCGCCCGCGACGCCCTCGCCGGGGGCGCCGACCAGCACATCGGCGTATCCGTCGCCGTCCACGTCGCCGGCGCCCGCCACGCTGCGTCCGAACTCGTCAGAGTCGGTCGTGCCCAAGCCGGTCCAGATCGGCTCCGCGCCCAGGCCGTTCGGCCCGCCGGGATAGAGCAGGACCTTGCCGCCGCGCTCATCCTCTGTGCGGTGCCGGGGCGCGCCGACGAGCACATCGCCATAGCCATCGCCGTTGACGTCCCCGGCGCCCGCCACCGACATGCCGTACCAGGCGCCGAGGGCTTCGCCGGCGCCGGTCCACGAGGGAGAACTCTCCAGTCCATTGGCCGATCCCCGGTAAAGGAACGCCTGGCCGGCGTTGTCGAAGACGGGGTTTCCGAAGGGTTCTCCGATCAGGAGGTCCTCGTAACCGTCATTATCGACGTCGCCGGCGCTGGCGAGCCCGTAGCCAAACTGACTCTGGGCCTCGGAGCCGGCGAGCGCCAGGTCGGCGGTCGCTCCGTAACCATCGGGGGAGCCGTAGTACACGTACACGACCCCTTCGTCCTCGTTGAAGGTGTCCCAGTAGGGGATGCCGACCGCCAGGTCGCTGTGGCCGTCGCCGTTCCAGTCGCCTTGCGCGAGCGTGTAGCCGAAGAGGGAGCTGACCTGGACGCCGGGGAGGGCGCGCGAGACCTGCTGGGCAGGGAGCGAGGGCCGGCCGAGCCAGAGCCGGACGATGCCCTCATCCGTCTGGCCGTTGTCATGCCGCGGCGCGCCCGCGATCACGTCACCGAAGCCGTCGCCGTTGACGTCGCCGGCGGGGCGCACATCGGCGCCGAACTGCTCGGCTGCCTGCAGACCGGGCCGGTAGGCCAGAACGAGAAGCGTGTTGCCGGTCATGGAGCCGCCCAGCACGGTGATCGCGCCGGTGTTGCCCTCCGCTGACATTTCCGAGGCCAGCAGATCGGCGCAGCCGTCGCCGTTGACGTCGCCGGCTGTGTAGAGACCGTCGGCGAAGCCGCCGTGGTTGTTCGGGTAGACCCGGTCGGGCGCCGCCCCCGGACCGGCGGGGCCGCCATGAAAGACCAGGACCGCGCCATGCGCCGGGTTGTTGCTGCCCTTGTCGAAGGCGACGTCGCTGTAACCGTCGCCGTTGACGTCGCCGGCCATTCCCAGGCCCCAACCGCACCGTCCGCCGATCACCTCAGACTCGTACGTCCAGTCGGGAACGAGAGACAATCCGCCGGGCGAACCGCGGAAGAGGTAGACGCGCCCTTCGCCGGTCTCGCCATCGGAGAGGTCGGGAGCGGCCACCAGGACGTCATCGAAACCATCGGCGTCGACATCGCCGGTGCCGCAGACCCGCATGCCGAAGTTGGCGCTCGCCGCGTTGCTCTCGAAGGTCCAGGCGTGGGTCGTGGAAATGCCGTCCGGCGTGCCGAGGAAGAGGTAGGCGCGCCCCTCGCTGGCCTGGCCGTCCGCATAACGCGGGGCCCCGACCAGGATGTCGTCGTAGCCATCCCCGTTGACGTCGCCGGCCGTGTCGATCGAGGTCCCGAATCCAATGTTGGAGATGTTGGGCTCCAGGATGGCCTGCGGGGTCTGGTTCGGTCCGGTGGGGGATCCGAGGTACACGTAGACGGCGCCCTCGGCGAACTCGCCGTTGGCGTAGACCGGGGTTCCCACCATCACGTCGTCGTAGCCGTCGCCGTTGAGATCGCCGGCGGTGGAGACCTTGCTCCCCAGCCAGTTCTGGGCTCCGCCGTTGACGGTCCAGACCGGCGTGGCAAAGTCCGGCGCGGGTCCGCCGAGATAGCACCAGACGGTGCCGTTGTCCTGCGATCCGTTCAGGAGCAGATCGCTGTAGCCGTCGCCGTTGACGTCCCCCGCGGTGCCCACGGAGAAGCCGACCAGCGCCTGGGCGAGGTCGCCCTCGCGCACGGTCACAAAGGAGTCCGACAGCACGTCGGCCCCGGCCGGCCCGGCGAGTCCCGCCAGGACGACCAACAGGGCTCCGACGCCGCGAACCCGGAAGAGAGAACTCATCTGAAGACCTCCATGTTCGAAATCAGTCATAGGCGCGGCGCCCGGTTTGGGATCCCGCCGGGGAAGCGGGCGGTGGAGCGCCACCCTGCGGAAACACGAAGGCGGCGGCAAAACGCACGAGCTTTTTTGATGACGGTCGCAGTTGACGCTGGGGGAGCCAGCCGCTAGAGTGCCGTGGTTCGTGTCCGAGAAGAGACTACGAACTGCGGAGGGACGGACGCGCCCGCGACAATGGACGCCGGCAAACCCACACATACCCACACACCGCGACCGCTGACCTGGCTTCTGGCCTGGGCGGTCGTCTTCTGTGACATCGGCACCAGCGTCTACTACGTCCCCGGAATCCTCTACCACCAGGTCGGGGACCTGGCCCCGCTCTTTGTCGGGCTGACCACGCTCGGCTTCTTCCTCCTGGCGCAGAAGTATGCCGAGGTCGCCTGGAGGAACCCCGAAGGGGGCGGTGTCGTCACGGTCGCCCGCAAGGCGTTCGGCTCATGGGTCGGGGCGATCGGCGGGATCCTCATCACGATCGACTACTTCCTTACCTCCTCGATCTCCTCGGTGAGCGGCTTCTCCTACCTGGCCACGGTCTTCCCCTTGATGGGCAACCACATCGAGGTCCTTTCCTGCGTGGGCATCGCTCTGCTCTGTGTCCTGAACATGATCGGGATCCGGGAGTCGGCCACAGCCGCCCTGGCCATGGCGATGCTCTCCTTCGTGACCAGCCTGATCACCGGGATCGTCGGGCTCTTGCACATACAGCCGGACCAGGTGGCGGTGCTGATCGAGGGCGTGGGCCGCTTCGAGGCGCTGGGCCTGCGGACGATCCTCATCGGATTCGCCGGAAGCTGGCTGGCCTTTTCCGGGCTGGAGTCGATCAGCCAGCTCTCCCCGGCCCTGATGCCCCCCCTGAATCGCACGGCCCGCCGCGCCATGGTGACCGTGGTCATCACCATGGTCCTGACCTCGCCGATCCTGACTGCCCTCTCGATCGCGGTCTTGTCGCCGGAGGTGAAGGCGGCGGGAGGGCACACCTACATCTCGGACCTGGCCGCCTCGACCGCCGGGACCTGGCTCAAGATCTCGGTCGTGACCTCGGCCTCCGCTCTCCTGCTCTTCGCCGCCAACACCGCCATGATCGGCGGCTACCACGTCTTCCTGGCCCTGTCGCGCGACCACTTCTTCCCGCGCATCCTCTCGCGGCGGAACAAGCACTTCTCCACACCGCACTGGGCGATCCTCATCACCACCCTGGTGCCGATCGGCACGATCCTGCTCACTCGGGCGCAGCTGAACCTGCTCGGCGAGATGTACAGCTTCGGCCTCCTGGGCGCCTTCACCTTCACGTCGATGGGACTGGACCGGATCCGTTGGAGCGAGAAGCAGCGCGGCCCGCTCTTCTGGCTGGGGATCCTCACCACCCTGATGGTGAGCGTCTCCTGGGGCGTCAACATCATCGAGAAGCCCTTCGCCACCGCCTACGGGGCGGCCCTGACGGTCTTCGGCGTGCTCATGGCCCTCTCGGTGCGCCGCAACTGGATCATCGCCGCGATCAACCGGATCCCGGTGATCAACCGCCGGGCCGCCCTGATCCGGCGCCGGGTGGAGGACGAGGTCGAGGAAGAGCAGGAGATCGTCACCATCGCCGGGGCCGTGGCCATGAAGCCGCTCTATCCCTCCTCCACCCTGGTGGCGGTGCTGGGAAACAACCCGAAGCTCATCGAGGAAGGGCTGCGCCGCTGCAAGGCGATGGGCGAGCACGCCATCTACCTGATGTCGGTGACGGAGTGGCCGGGGATGTTCTCGGGTGCCGAGAACAAGCCGTCTCCCGCGGTCGTCACGGCCCTGGCGGAGATGGGGCGCATGGCCCACCGGCAGGGAGTCTTTCCGATCCCCATCTGGTCGGTCTCCGACAACGCGGCCCGGACCCTGGCCGATGCGTCGCGCATGCTCGGCTGCAACTGCGTCATGCTGGGGGTCAGCCAGCGCAGCGCGATCTATCACATGCTGCGCGGCAACGTCCTGCGCGGACTGGCGCGGCGGCTGCCCGAGGGGGCGACCATCATCGCGGTGGGCTGACCGTTCGGGCACGCCGACACGATGGGGCTGGAGACCCGCGGACGACCTTCGCCCGGCCCGCCCGGCGCCCGGCTTCCGCCATGGGTTATCATGAAAGGTGCGCGTCTGACGCGCCCCGAGGCCGGATGGCGTCCCGAGCTGGTCGGGGCGCCCGGTCCTGTTCCGGGCACTTCCGTCCATGGAGGATCCGATGCGGGGACTTCGCCAAGCGGTGGTTGCGCTCTTCTGGTTGACCCTGGCTGGCCCGGCGACGGCCGGCGTGCCGCCGGTCGTCATCGCCGAGGATTACGGCGCGACGTGGTGACAGTATTGCCCTAATGCCCGGTGCGGGCTGGCAATGGTCCTGGAAGAGTTCGGAGGCAGGCTCATCGTCATCGAGCCGCACGTGTCCTCCACCGACCCCATGAGCACGCCGGAGACGGAGGCGCGCGCGGACTGGTACGGCGTGAGCGGGATCCCGGACGTCCGTATCGGCGGCAAGGCCAAAGCTTCGGGCGCAACCACGTGCGAGCAGGCAGCCGGCGTCTACCGGCCCATCATCCAATCGCAATTGACCGAGAACAGCGGTCTGAGCCCCGTCGCCATCACGGGGGACTTCTCGATCAGCGACGGAGTGGCCACGCTGGAAGCCACGTACCGGCTGGTGGACCCGGTCCCGCTGCCAGACATCCAGGCCACGCTCTTCCTCTACGAGGGCGATGTGACCTGGTGCTGCGGATACGGCGGAGAGGACACCTGGCAGGAAACGGTCCGGATGATCTGGAACGAGCCGGTCGTCTTCGACGAGGTTGGCGACACTCGGACTGTGGCCAGGAGCATCCCGATCGGTTCCTGGAATCCGGACAATCTGCATGCCGTCGCCATCCTCCAGCAGACGGGCGGATCCCTGCCGGTCGTGCAGGCCGCCCGGCTCCCCGCTGAGGTCGACTACTCGGTCACGATGCCGAGGTTCGTGGACTCGGCGCCCTCGGGCGAGGGCGTGTGCGTCTTCGACGGATCCTTCTGGAACCTGGCCGACGCCCAGGATCTCTTCACCCTCTCCACGACGCCGCCGGCCGGGTGGACGGTGGAGTTCCAGATCGAGGGCGATCCCCAGTGGTACACGAACACGGAGGTCAATCTCGCGGGCGGGGAGTCGCGGGGCGTCTCGGTCCGGGTCTCCACGGATGCCGTCCGCCGGGCCGACACCGCTCTCTTCACGGTGCGGTCGAGCCATTCAGGACGGCTGCAGGAGATACGCCTCCGCATCTTCAACGGGGCGCCGGCCGTGCTCTTCGTGGATGACGACAACGGCTCCAGCTATGGCGGCACGCCGTACAGCCAGCCCTTCCACCAGGGGTTCGGGGAAGCAGACTACCTCTACGACACCTGGGACGCCGACGCGGATCACGGCGGCGGAACCCCGGGATTGAGCGATCTGCTGGGCTACGACCTGGTGATCTGGGCTACCGCCTATGTGTACACCCGGCCGGTGACCGACACCGACATGTTCGTCCTGAAGAACTACCTCGATTCCGGGGGCCGCCTCTATCTCGCCGGAACCGAGATCCTCACGCAGGCCGTGCCCGGGGACTTCTTTGCCAACTACCTGGGCGTGGAAAGCTGGACCAACAACACCGGCGCCGACTACGTGACCGGGATCCCCAACGATCCCCTCAGCGACGGCCTGCTCCTCGACATGACCTGGCCGGTGCCGCAGGCCAACAAGGTGGACCGGGTCGACCCGACGACGGAGGGGCGGACGATCCTCGTCTCCGACGGGGGCAACTCCTCCGCCGTCCGCTACGAGAGAGGCGCCTTCCGGACCGTCTTCTCGACGCTGGAACACCTCTTCATGGACAGCGACCCCGACCCGAACAACTCGGCCGCCTTCCTCGCCCGGATCTGCACGTGGTTGCTCGGCTCCGACCCGACCGCAATCGGAGACCCACCGCAAGCGATCGCCTCGGGAATCCTTCGCGTGAGTCCGAGCCCCTTTGGAGTCCAGACCGAGATCTCCTTCGGGTTGCCGGGAAGCGCGGCGCGGGCGCCGGCCGAGGTGCTGGTTCTTGATGCCGCCGGGCGGCGGGTCCGGAGCCTTCATAGCGGCGTGGCTGAAGCCGGCCTGCAGCGGGTCGTCTGGGATGGGAAAGACGACCAGGGGGCGCCGGTGGTCTCCGGCATCTACTTCGTCCGGCTCAAGGGGAAGGACTGCGCCGGAGTGGCCAAGGTGGTCGCCATCCGGTGAGCGAGCCGACGGGCGAGGATTCGGAAGAACCGGGGCCGGGCGTGCAGGAGCGGTCCCCCGCTCCAGAAACGGTCGGCCTCGGGCTCGGCCGGCGCATCCACGTCATCGGCAACAGCTGCTCCGGCAAGAGCACCATGGCGCGTTTTCTCGGCGAGCAGCTCGAGATTCCCGTGGTCGAGCTGGATGCGCTCAACTGGCTGCCCGGCTGGGTGGGCCTCAACGCCACCAATCCAGACGAACTCGAGCGCTTGATGCGGGAGGCGACAAAAGGGGAAGAGTGGGTCGTGGCAGGTTCCTACTCCGCGTTCTGCCGCCGAGTGTTCTGGGACCGCCTGGAAACCATGGTCTGGCTGGACCTGCCGATGATGCAGCTGCTGGCTCGCGTGCTGCGCCGTTCCTGGCGGCGCTGGCGCTCGAAGGAAATCCTGTGGGGCACGAACGAAGAGAGTTTCTGGCGCCAGCTCATGGTCTGGCGCAAGGAAGACTCTCTGGTGTGGTGGATCGTCACGCAGCACTCGCGAAAGCGCCGTGAGATGGTCGCCATGCAAAGCGACCCTCGTTGGGCCCACCTCCGGTTTGTCCGGCTGGGATCCTCCGGGGAAGTACGGCGGTTCGTGGCGGAAATCGAGGCAAGGCAACGACGCGTGCCGCACCGCGAAGATGGAGCGGGTGACTCTTCCAGGTCGATCGTGCGTCGCGCGGCTGCCGTGCCGGGAGAAGACGGAATGGAAGGGAACCGCAAAGCACATGAGTGACGCAAGCAGATCCACGGCGACTCCCCGCTTTCTGGACGCATTGACGTATGCCATCCAACTTCACGGCGCGGATGTGCGAAAGGGCACCGGGGCACCTTATGTGGCGCACCTGCTGGGTGTCTGCGCCCTGGTGCTCCTGGACGGCGGATCCGAGGACGAGGCCATCGCCGCGTTGCTCCACGATGCCCTCGAGGACCATCCCGAGGAAGCGTCCCCCGAGATGATCTCCCGGCGGTTCGGGCAGGACGTCCTGGCCATCGTGAAGGCGTGCACGGATACCCCGGAAGGCTACAAAGGCGGCCCGAAACCCCCCTGGCGAGACCGCAAGACCGCCTACCTCGAACATGTCCGCAGAGCGGACCGCAGGGCGCTACGCGTCGGCCTGGCCGACAAACTGGACAATGCCCGGTCGACTCTTCGGGACTTCCGGGAGATGGGCGACACGCTCTGGTCGCGGTTCAACGCGGGCAAGGACGATCAGCTCCGGTATTGCCGGTCCCTGGTCACGGCGTTTCGCGAGGCGGGCGCCGAAGGGTTCCTCATCGAGGAACTGGATGATGTCGTCACCGACCTGGAGAGAATGGCGTGACAACATTCCCGCCGGGTCCGCGCTCCGTTCGTTGACCGGTTGCGCCAGGTCTCCCGCCGCCGCGGCTGCTTCCGGCGGGGGACTGGCCCATGGATGGCAGAAGGAGGCCGGGTGCTCAGGGAAGATGGAGATAGCGCCGCGCCACCCGGAACAGCAGGCTGACCACCACCGAGACCAGGAGCATGGAGACCAGCGGAAGGTAGAAACGCGCTGAGCCCCGCTCGATCCTGATGTCTCCGGGCAGGGAGCCGAACCAGCGCAGGGCCCCGAACCAGACCAGCAGTCCGATCACGACAACCACGGCGCCGGCGAAAATGATCGCGAGGCCGGCGGAGTGCTGGTTCATCAGAGGCCGCGCTCCTCAGGGGGCCGTGCGACGCCGCCGCCCCAGCGCGTAGCGTCCGGATCCGGCAATCAGGAACGCCACGTAGACGGTGAAGAGCTCCAGCGCGTGGGAAGCTCCCGACCAGCCGGAGTTGTCAGTGCCAGGCGGGAGGTTGAGATGGCGCACCATGGCGACCGCCATGGTGCAGGCCAGAGCGGCCGCGGCGGGCCGGAAGAAAAGGCCGAGCACGATGAGCACCGAACCGAGCGACTCGGCGAGCGAGGCCATCAGCCCCCAGAAGAGCGGGGCAAAGGTCACTCCCAGGTGCTGCATCTGCTCACCCAGCCTGGTCCAGCGCTGCGGGCCGGAGGAGATCTTGTCTAGTCCGTGAAAGAGAAAGACGCTGGTTCCGATACCCAGGCGAAGCAGCAGAAGCGCAAGGTCCATCTTCCCGAAGCTCGCGCCGATGCGCTGGGACAAAGACATGATCCCTCCGTTGCTTCCCCCCTGCCCGCAGGAGACTCGCAGGGGTGTGATGGGCGGATCCTGGTTGCTCGCGGACCTGACTCGCGGACCCTACTCGCGGACATCACTCCCGGACCCGACTCTCGGACCCGACTCCCGGACTCGACTCTCCGACCCGACTCCCGGACCCGATTCTCCAACCTTACTCCAGAGCCTTGCCCTCGGACCGTACTCCTACTCGCGCGCCGGCCGGGATGCAGCATCCGACAACGCGGCCTGCCGCGGCCGGGCTCCCCGGCTCTCGCGCCGCGGGTCCTGACTCCGTTCAGCGACAGACCCGGTCCGGGGCGCGAGGCGGCGGTCGACATTGCGCCGCACGATGGCCAGGATCGCTCCCGCCGCCAGCAGGGCGGTCCCGACCCAAAGCACTCCGATCAGCGGTTTGACGCTTGCCTGGGCGAGGATGACCGGCCCTGCCGGCTGGGCCCCGTCAGTGGCGGCTTCACCGCCTCCGGAGGCCGCGATCTCGATGGCGCCCTCTTCCACGGATAGCCGCTTCAGCGTCAGTTCCGTCCCATCCAGCAGAGCCACCGGCACCGGCGTGCCCGTCATGGCGCCCCCTTCCGCCACCACCGGCAGCCGCACCATCTCGGTTTCCTCGCCCCGTGCGACCTCGACCACCGCGATGACCGTCATGCCTCCGCCCATCGTGCCGCCGCCCATCTCGAAAGCCCGGAAGAGGAGCTGGGCGCCGCCGAAAGGACGCGGTTCGTGCCGGACCAGGACGAACAGCTGCCCGTCGCCGCCCGCGCCGTCATCGATCGTGACGGGCGCGATGTACAGGTCTTCCGTGATGTCCCGCCGGATCGCCGGCTTCTTGAAGATCTGCCCGTCGTCCTGGCGGTAGTAGGTCAGGGCATCCATCGCCGTGCGACCGCCCCCGGCGATCTCGAGGGACCAACGGGTCCTGGGGTCGGAGCCGGGCTCGCGTCCGAGGAAGGTCACGGTCCGTCCGAAGACGGAGGCCGGCACGCCTTGGACGAGCGACACGTCCACCGTCTGGTCCCAACGCTCACCGGCCACGATGCCCACGAACATCAGCGCGAAGCCGAGGTGGGAGATGGCGGCGCCGGAGTTCAGGAAGCGCCGCCGCGCCACCTCGAAGAGGCGGATGAGGTTCGAGGCGGCCGCGAGGCAGGCGACGAAGAAGAGGGCGAGGGAGGCCGCCCCGCGCCCTCCGGCGGCGAAGGCGGCCGCGGTGGCCAGGACGGCCAGCCCGGCCGCCATGCCCAGGCGGCGCAACCACAGCCGCGGGGGCAGCGGGCTCCACGAGAGAAAGGGAGCGATGCCGAGCGCCAGCAGCAGGACCAGGTAGAACGGAAGATTCGAGGCATTGTAGAAGTCGGTGGCCACGGTCGCCGGCCGGCCGAAGGCTGAGGTGATGATCGGCCACGAGGTGCCCACCAGCACGATCAGGGCGGAGATCCCCAGCAGGGTGATGGCGGCGGTGAGGATGAGCGGCCAGGCCAGCCGCATCTCGAAGGGTTCGGCGGGCGGCTCGCGCCGGCGGACCAGGGAGATGATGGAGACGGCCGCCACCAGGACAAGGCTGGCGAGAAGCCAGCCGTAGATGGAGCCCTTGGGGAAGGAGTGGACCGAGAAGTCCGCCAGGACACCGCTCCGCGTCAGGAAGGTGGCGTAGATCACCAGCAGGTATCCGCCCATGGCCAGCGCGAGGTTGGCCAGCTTCAGGCCGCCGGTCGAGTTCTGCACCACCAGGCCGTGGATCAGCGCGGCGCCGACGATCCATGGGATGAGCGAAGCGTTCTCCACCGGGTCCCAGCCCCAGAATCCTCCCCATCCCAGGACCTTGTATGCCCAGACGCCCCCGAGGATGATGCCTGTCCCCAGCGTGACGAAACCGAAGAGGGACCAGCGCAGGCCGGGCCCCACCCATCCCTTCTCGTCCCGGCGCCAGCAGGCGACCCACGCCAGCACCGCCGGCACCGTCATGGCGGCATAGCCGAGGAAAACGACCGGCGGATGTGTCGCCATCCAGGGATCCTGCAGAAGAGGATTGAGCCCGCGGCCGTCGGGCGGCACGACGTGAGCCAGGCGGAAGGGATTGCCTCCGGGATGAAGCATGAAGGAGATCAGGAGAGTGACCGTCGGCGTGTAAGCGGCCATGACGGCTGCCGGCTGCCAACCTCCGCGGCGTGCGAGAACCAGCCCGATCAGCGCGCCCATCAACGCCCACAGCAGGTACGTGCCCTCCTGGCCTCCCCAGAAGGCAGCGATCAGGTAGACCAGGGGCAGATCGCGGGACGAGTAGCCGATGACGTAGTCATAGCGGAAGTCGTGGCGCAGGATCGCCGCCATCAGCAGGATCGAGGCCACCGCCAGCAGGCCGGTCATGGATCCGTACGACCAGCGGAAGAGCTTTTCCGACGGCGCCCCTCCGCCGCGCAGCCAGCGCACCGCGCTCAGGATCGCAACGAGAGACAGCGCCAGGCTGGCCCAGATGATCAAAGTGCCGAGCATTCTCCTGGATCCTTCTCCGGTTCCCACCTCCGGCCGGGGTCATCGACTGGCGAACATCGGACGAACACCGGATCATACAGGTTTGACCCGCGCAGTCCCGTCAATCCTGTATCCCGTCAGTTCTGGAGCCATGCTGTCGTCCGGTGCGAGAGCCGTGCTCCCGGGAGTCCCTTCCGGAGCGCTCACGTCACCCAAGACGCCCCCAGTGATGCATGGACCACCTCCGTCCGGCGATCCCGGTGGGCGAGGGATGGGCAGTGTCACCGTCCGTGTGAGTGGCGGTCGAACCGATCACTCCTGGATCACGAGGTCGACCCGGCGATTCCGCTGGCGCCCCTCCGCGGTCTCGTTGTCGGCAACCGGCCGCGTGTCGCCGTAACCGGCCACCACCATGCGTTCCGGGGCCACTCCCTGGCTGGCCAGAAACTCGTACACAGCGGTCGCTCGTTTCTCGGAGAGCTGCTGGTTGTACGAAGCCCGGCCGACGCTGTCGGTGTGTCCTTCCACCGCGATGTGCATCTCCGGGAACTGGTTGAGGATGGTGGCCACCCGGACGAGGCTGAACTCGACGTTCCGCTTCAAGGTCGCCCGGTCGAAATCGAAGAGGATATCCGCCAGGCTTACGATGGTGCCGCGGGCGTCGCGGGTGATGCGCGCGAACTCGCCTTCGAGTTGCTGCATGGCCTGGAAGAGCTCGTCTTCCCGGGTCTTGGCCGTGGAGCGCATCTGCTCGAGTTCGCCGCGCAGATTCTCCTTCAGCCCGCGCTCCAGCTCCAGGATCTCGCGGAGTGCCGCGCCTTCGGCCGCCCCGGCCTCCAGGGTCAGGCGGGAGGCCCGCTCGCAAACCGGGTCGGAGACTTCGCGCCGGACGCGGGCCTGGAGTTCCTGCACCAGTCGCAAGGCCCGGTGCTTCTGCAGGTCGGCGGCGGGGCCGACCTTGCTGGTGTCGGCCGGTTGCCAGGCGCGCTGGTACCTGTCCTCCAGGTCGCGGATCGGGACCTTCTGCGCGCGAGCCACCTCGCTCCACTCCGTCCAGGCCTGCTGGATGTCCCGATAGAAGACCATGGCGGATTTCTCGGGAGCGTACATCAACGGCATCCGCGGGACGTCGAGGGCGCCGGGAGAGCTTTCGACCCGCGGGATCTCGCCGGCGGCGCGACCGGCGAACTGCTCGGTCTCCAGGAGCTGTCTCTGCGCCTTTTCCCATCGCTCCACGGCAGCCCGCGCGTCGCGCCGGCATCCCGCGGCGGCCTCCATGGCGTCCTCGGCCTGCGCCTCGGCCAGCGCCGCCCGGGCATCGGCCACGGCGCGGGCCATGGCGAACGACGCCTCCTTCTTCCCGCCCTTGGCGGAGAGGGCGCGGGCGGCCTCCCTCTCGGATTGCGCCGAGGTCAGCAGGTCGGCCGCCAGGTCCGCCGGCTCAAGAGCGCTCGCTTCGGCCACGTAGCGCTCGTAGTCATCGACGGCCGGCGCCAAGCGCGGCCCCGAGGCGGCGCACCCCAGCATCAGGAGGAGAGTGGCCGGGATCGCTGCGAGGTTTGCGACGAGAGAGTAGCCCTGGCGGGCTCGCGGAGAGAAACCCACTGCTTTTGCCATGAATACACTCCTGGTCTGCCGGCCCGTGCGTATCCGTCACGATGACCAGGTTCCCCCCGGCTCAGGATCGCGAGGTGAAGCCTTGGCCGGGCTCCGCCTCCTTGCGACCGGCGGCTCGGAGGGGGTCCCTGACCCCGGATCTGTGCATTGTGGCGGTGGTGGCGGGGAGGATCAAGCCTTGCCGAGGCGGCGCCCGGCGGGCCGGAGGTGGCCACCCGCCGCGTGTCCCAGTGCGCCTCGAGGAACTCCTTCCAGGTGGACCACCGCTTCCGCTCACGAACCGGCTCGATCCCGTGCTCACGGAGAATGCTGCCGATGGTGGTGTCGGAGACCTTGTGCCCGAGGTTGGCGAGCCCGTCCTGGATGCGGTCGTAGCCCCAGGTTGGATTCTCCCGGGCCATGCGCAGGACCAGCTCGACGATCTCCGGCTTTACGCGAGGACTTCCGACCGCGCGCCGGCGCTCGCTGTAGTCCCACTTCTCGGCCACGAGCTGCCGGTGCCAGCGGAGGATGGTGTCGGGCGAGAAGGCGGCACCGATCTCGCCGAGCACCTTCCGTCCGAGCACCCTGCCTTTGACCGCCAGGCGCCGCCGCTGGTCGCCGTTGAACTGGATCCGACGCTGGCCGTACGCCTCCTTCAGCACCTGGTTCTCGGTGCGAAGATACTCGAAGTGATCTCCTGCTGCTGCCGGTTGACCAGGCCGGCCAGGATCGTGGGAGGAGGTGCGAGGGCTGGAGGATGAATCGCATGGCTGGTTCCGTCTGGGGCCAAAGGAACGAGCATCGGAGAGCGGAACCGGCCGGTCAAGCCGCGGCGTCGCGCATGCACCGGCGGTTGGCAATCGTAGGTCCGAGAGGGAGTTGGACCTCGGCTGAGTCTCTTGACTCTAGGCGGTCACCTGAGCGCGGGGACGCTCTCGCGGACGGGCCTCGCGGGCACTCTGGGAGCGGCCTCGGAGTCGCTCCCAGAGCCTTGTCTTCCGCCTCGCGTCGCGAAGAGCCGCAAGGAACCGGGAAGTGGCCTCAGTGGCTACTCGAAACGCCATTCCATCACTTGACCAGGATCATCCGCGTCGCGCTCGCGTGCGCAGGCGTGCGCAGATTGGTGAAGTAGATACCGGCCGGTAGCCGGGCGCCGTGGTCGTCACGGCCATTCCACACGACCTCGTGATCTCCCGCAATCAGGTCGGCCTCGACGAGCTTGCGCACCCGCCGCCCGCCGATGTCGAGGATGTCGAGCCGGACCGGGCCAGCCGACGACAGGGTGAAGCTGATGGTCGTCTCGCCGCTGAAGGGGTTTGTGGGCGTGCCCCGCTTTCGTGGACACCTCAGTTGGCGCGATACTGCGCTGGGAGGGAGCCATGGCAAAGCGGAAGCGACGGAAGTTCACGGACGAATTCAAGGCTGACGCGGTCAAGTTGGTCCGCGCGGGTGGCAGGAG
>JAKQSZ010000031.1 GCA_029569475.1 Candidatus Eiseniibacteriota bacterium
CTCCTGCCACCCGCGCGGACCAACTTGACCGCGTCAGCCTTGAATTCGTCCGTGAACTTCCGTCGCTTCCGCTTTGCCATGGCTCCCTCCCAGCGCAGTATCGCGCCAACTGAGGTGTCCACGAAAGCGGGGCACGCCCAATACTTCCACCGATTCCAGTGTGATGTGATCGGTAACGGGATTGCGCAAGCATGCGCGGACAGGAGAATGTCATGAGGGATCGCGCTTCTTTCGCGTGTCTGCCGGTTGCTCTGTTTGGCTTTGCGGCCTGTCTCGGAGGGATGGCCTGGGCCGCCGACGAACTCACATGCGATTTCCCATTCACCGGGTCCCTCGCCCCGAACGAGGTGGACGAGCTGACCATACGCGTGGAGAACGAGGAGATCCTGTCTTTCACTTTCGTGCCACTCGACCCAACGGCTCCGGGGTTCGATCCAGCCTGGCGACTTCTCAGGGCTGACGGTCTGCCGGCGTCCACGTGCGGCGGCTGGACCCAGGCTCGTCACGCGGACTGCGGCCCGCTTCCCACTTCCGCAGGACCCTATCGCATGGAGATCGCAGACTGGGGTGCCGATGCGGGAGGAGCATATCGAGTCCACTTGCAGCGTCTGACCGCGCTGCGATCCTGCGAAAGTACACCGTTGATCTGTGACGTGGTCCTTGACGGTGTGATCGAGGACCAGACCGATAGCGATCTCGTCGCCTTCTCGGTGGACGACGGAGAGCGGATTAGCCTGACCGCGGCTCCCATTCAGCCTGCCCCAGGCTTCGAGATGATCTGGCGACTGCTCCAGGCGGATGGTTCGGCGGCTCCGTTCTGCGGAGGATGGAACAACCCTGGCGAGGTCGACTGCGGGCCGCTCCCAGCCTGGGGCAACCCGTATCGCATCGAGATCAAGGATGCCGGCGAGAATGTCACCGGTAACTATCGTCTACGCATGCAGACGTTGGCCGCGCCCAGCGCCTGTGATCAGCGGGAGCTGTCCTGCGACGTCATCTTGAGTGGTTCGATCGAGAACCCGTTGGACAGCGACCTCCTTGCCTTCCCGGTGGCTGATGGCGAGTGGATCAACCTGACGGTGGTCCCGGTTCTCCCTGAGCCAGGCTTCAATCCGGCATGGCGTCTCCTGCAGAAGGACGGCTCGCCCGCTCCGTCGTTCGGGGGCTGGAGTGACTCGAGGCAGGCGGACTGCGGACCATTGCCCGCCTCAGGAAGCCCCTACCGCGTCCAGGTCAAGGACTGGTCAGAAGACGCGGTGGGTTCCTATCGCGTCATCCTGCAACGCCTGAGCTTCCCGCAATCCTGCGAACAGACTCCGTTGGAATGCGACGTGCCGCTCGATGGCACGATCGACGATCCGATCGACAGTGATCTGCTGACCTTTCAGGTGTCTGAAGGGGAGAGGATCGCGCTGACCATGGTCCCGATCTCGCCCGCGCCGGGCTTCGAGCCGCACTGGCGTCTTCTGCAGGGCGATGGCACGGCGGCGCCGTCCTGCTGGAACTGGAACGGCGCAGGGTACATCGAGTGCGGACCTTTGCCGGCCTGGGGCAATCCCTATCGCATCGCGATCAAGGACTATGGGGAGGACGTTGCCGGCGCCTACAGAATCCACCTGCAGCGCCTGACAGCATCGGCCGTCTGCGAGGCGATTCCCCTGCAGTGCGACGTGCCATGCAATGGCCGGATCGACGATCGCACCGACACCGATCTCCTGCGTTTCTCTGTGGCCGATGGCGAGCGGATCAGCGTGACCGCGGTGCCGATCTCGCCTGCCCCGGGATTCGATCTATTCTGGAGGCTGGTGCAGTCGGATGGTTCGCCGGTGTATCCCTATGAGGGCTGGCACGGCCCCGGTTTCGTCGATCAAGGCCCTCTCCCCGCGCGAGGCAATCCCTATCACATCGAAGTGAGGGATGCGTACGAGGACCTGGGAGGCGATTACCGCTTCACGCTCCAACGGCTGACCGCATCCCAGGCGTGTGATCCCGTTCCTCTCGCGTGCGACATCGCCCTGGATGGAGCGCTCGAAGATCGAACGGACAGCGATCTCCTGAGCTTCGCGGCGACCGAAGGCGAGCGAATCAGCGTCACCATCGTTCCGGTGAACCCCTTGCCCGGGTTCGACCTGGTCTGGCGTCTGCTGCAGTCCAACGGTTCGCCGGCCCCTTCGGGCGGGGGATGGAATCCGCAGGGATTCTCTGATTGCGGACCGCTGCCGTCCTCCGGAAGCCCCTTCCAGATACAGGTGAGGGACAGCAACGAGGACGTGAGCGGCAGCTACCGCGTTCGCTTCCAACGCCTCGCCGCCGGAGTCGCGTGTGAAGCCACTCCCCTGGTCTGCGACGTGCCCTTGAGCGAGACCATCGGCGAGAGGACCGACAGCGACCTGCTCAGCTTCGCCGTCTCCGATGGAGAGAGGTTCAGCCTGACGGTCGTTCCGATCTCTCCCCCGCCTGGCTTCGAGGTGCTGTGGCGCCTCCTCCGGGCCGACGGCTCTGCGGTCTTCCCTTCCGGGGAGTGGCGCGGACAGGGGGTGAGCGACTGTGGGCCGCTGTCCGCAGCGGCCAGCCCCTATCGGCTGGAGATCAAAGATAGTGGAGAGGATGTCGGAGGGACCTATCGCGTCCACCTGCAGGGATTGAACTCGTTCACCGCCTGTGACCGCCGTTCCCTGCGGTGCGAAGATTCGCCGCTGACCGGCGTCATCGATGACCGGACGGACAGCGACCTTCTGCAGTTCGTGCTCGCCGACGGAGACGAGGTGACCGTGATGGTCCAGAGGACGGACCCGTCCGAGCCGGGTTTCGCTCCCATCTGGAGGCTGCTGGAGACCGATGGGAGGCCGGCCGTCTCCTGCGGAGACTGGACGGGTAGCGAGGTTGTCTCCTGCGGGCCGCTGCCAGTGGGCGGCGTGACCTACCAACTCGAGGTCAAGGACGGGGGCGAAGACGCTACCGGCACCTATCGCTCGCAGATCTACGACTGCGCTCCCACCACCGCACTTGACCCTGGATCGGCCATCCCGGCCTCTCTCGGCATTTCCGTACTCTCATCAAATCCTGTCCGCCTTGGCGGCCCACCTGTCATGCTGCGGGTCGATCTTCCTTGGACGGCTCACCTGAGCCTTGAAGTCATCGATGTGTCCGGCCGGATGGTGGACCGGCTCCTGAGTGAGACGCGGAGTGCGGGCACGTTTGAACTGCCCTGGTCTCCGGACAGACTACCGAGCGGTCTCTACTATTGCTCGCTACGGGTCGCGGGAGAGACAAGGATCATGCGGCTGGTGGTGGTCAAGTAACCTGGCCAGCGCTAGCCTCCCCGGGTCGGTCAACCATTCGAAGTTCCTCGTCGCCGACGGGACCCGCACGCTGATCGGCAGCCAGAAGGACCTCGGGGTCCTTCAAGTGGCTTCACGATCTGAGCCTGGAGGTCGAGTCGAAGGAAGTCGCCGCCCGCTGCGCGGAACGGGTGGATCAGCACTTTCCCAGGCGCAGGTAGGAGAGGCGGTTCGGTCCCCGTCGAGAATCCCGGCGGCGGACTTTCGTCCCCGAGGAAGACCTGAGTTTCATCCTCGGGCGAACTCGGACTCGCCGCCCACGTTGCCCAAGGACCCCTCGCGCGGCCGGGCGACCGCCTCGCCGGCCGCCGCAACCTCCTGGTGCGAAGCCTCCGCCACCTCGACCTTGGTAAACCGCGCCAGCAACATGTAGACGACCGGCACCAGCACCAGCGTCAAGAAGGTGGAGAACAGCATCCCCCCGACCACGCTGATCCCGAGCGGACGGCGCGACTCTCCTCCGGCGCCGATCCCCAGAGCGATCGGCAGGATGCCGAAGATCGTGGCGAAGGAGGTCATGAGGATCGGCCGCAGGCGGGTCTTGGAGGCCTCCACCACCGCGTCGAAGAGCGGCAGGCCGCGGGCCCGAAGCTGGTTGGCGAACTCCACGATCAGGATGGAGTTCTTGGTCGTCAGCCCGATCAGCATGATGAGCCCGATCTGCGAGAAGATGTTCAGGCTCTCCCCGAGCAGCACCAGCGAGGCCAGCGCGCCCGCCACAGCCAGCGGCACCGCCAGGAGGATGGTGAAGGGGTGGATGAAGCTCTCGAACTGGGCCGCCAGCACGAGGAAGATGAAGACGATAGCCAGGATGAACAGGAAGTAGAGCTTGCCGCTCGATTCCCGGAACTCGCGCGATTGGCCGCTCAGGTCGCGCTGGATCTCCGGCGGGAGGCTCTCGTCGGCGATCCTGTCCAGCGCATCGAGAGCCTGGCCCAGGCTCACCCCCGGGGCCAGGCTGGCGCTGATGGTGGCGGAGCGGACCCGGTTGTAGTGGTTGAGCTCCTTGGGCGCAGCCGTCTCCCGCACCTGCACCACGTTGGCCAGGCGGACCAGCCCTCCCGAACCGCGGAGGTAGGTCTGCTCGATGGCCGCCGGGGAGGAACGGTCTGTGGTGCGTAGCTGCACGATGACGTCGTACTGCTTCGATCCGCGTTTGAACTCCGAGACAACCCGCCCGCCGAGCAGGGCCTCGAGCGTTCCGCCGATATCGGCCACGGAGACACCGAGCCCGGCGGCGCGCTCGCGGTCGATCGACACGTCAAGCTGGGGTTTGTTCAATCGCAGGTCGGTGTCCATGTTGACGAGCAGGCCAAGCTGCGAGGCCTTCTGCATCATGGTGCCGACCGCCCCGCCGAGCTGCTCGTAGCTGTCCCCCTTGAGGATGTACTCGACCGGCGTCGCGCCTCCCCCGCCGCCGAGGCTGGGGGGATTGAAGAGAAAGGCCAGCACGCCGGGGATGGAGAAGAGCTGGGGGAAAAGGCTCTCGACGATCTCCTGCTGGGAACGCTCGCGCTCGGAGCGGGGCCCCAGGTTCAGGAAGAGGAAGCCGTTGGTGGGCTGGCCCGGACCGGAGAAGCCCAGGCCGACCGCGGTGAAGAGGCCGCGGCGTTCCGGCAGGGGGAGCAGGGTGGCTTCCACCTGGCGCATGTAGCTGTCGGTGTACTCGAGGGTCGAGCCCTCCGGCGCGATGATGATGCCGAAGGCGGTGCCACGGTCCTCGATCGGCACGAGCTCGCGGGGCAGCAAGCGGAAGAGCCAGGCGCTGGCCCCAACCACCGCGACCGCCAGGACGACCACGATCAGCCGGTGGCGAAGGGACCAGGTGACCGTTGCGGCATAGATGCGGTCGAGCCAGCCGAAGAAGGCGTCGAAGGACCGGTTCGCCCAGTTGGGTTTGCCGCCGTGCAGCGGCCGCAGCATGCGCGAGCTCAGCATCGGGGTCAGCGTCAGGGCCACGAAGCCGGAGAGCAGGACGGCCACCGCCACCGAGACGCCGAACTCGCTGAAGAGGCGGCCGACCGTGCCGGTCAGAAACGAGAGCGGCACGAAGACCGCGACCAGGGCGATGGTGGTGGCCACGACGGCGAAGCCGATCTCCCGCGCCCCGTCGATGGCGGCCCGCCGGCGCGTCTTGCCCATCTCCAGGTGCCGGTAGATGTTTTCCAGGACGACGATGGCGTCGTCGACCACCAGCCCGATGGCCAGGACCAACGCCAGCAGGGTCAGGATGTTGACGGTGTAGCCCATGATGAAGGCGACGGTGAAGGCGCCGATGATCGAAACCGGAATCGCCAGCGTGGGGATGACCGTGGCGCGGAAGCTTTTGAGGAACACCAGGATCACCAGCACCACCAGGCAAACCGCGATGATCAAGGTCTCGGTCACCTGGTGGATCGATTGCTCGATGAAGGTCGAGGAGTCATAGGCCATGTCCAGCCGCATCCCCTGGGGGAGGGCTCCTGTCAGCTCGGGGAGGGCGCGGCGCACCTCCTCGGTCACATCCAGGGTGCTGGCCCGGGACTGCTTGACGATGCCCAGCCCCACCGCGGTCTGACCGTTGTAGCGAGCGGAGGTTCGTTCGTCCTCGGCCCCGATCCGGACCTCGGCCACATCCCGCAGGCGGACCAGTTCCCCTTCGCTCTGGCGCACGATGATCGCGCTGAACTGCTCCGCCGTGGCGAGGTCGCCTCGCGTCTGCACCGAGAACTCGCGCAGGCTCCCCTCGATACGCCCGCCCGGGATCTCGGCGTTGCCCGCCCGGATGGCGCGTTCCACGTCATCCACCGTCAGGCCGTAGGCCGCGAGCCGAGCCGGGTCGAGCCAGACCCGCATGGCGTAGCGCCGCTCGCCGCCGATGAAGACCGATCCGACCCCGGGGAGCCGCTGCAGCCGTTCCTTGATGACCCGATCGGCGGTTTCCGAAAGCTCCAGGCCGTCATGGGTGTCGCTGGAGAGGGCCAGCCACATGACCGGCTGGGCGTTCGCGTCGATCTTGGCCACGATCGGGTCTTCGGCTTCCGCCGGAAGCTCGCCCCGGACGCGGGAGACGCGATCCCGGACCTCGTTGGCCGCCTCCTCGACGTCGCGCTCCAGCTCGAACTCCACCGTGATCACCGAACCCTGTTCGCGGCTGGAGGAGGTGATCGTCTTGACTGCTTCCAGGGTGGCGAGCTGCTCCTCGAGCACGTCGGTCACCTCGGTCTCGACCACGCTGGAGGCGGCGCCCCGGTAGAGCGTCGTGATGGAGACGATCGGCGGGTCGATGTCGGGGTACTCGCGCACCGGCAGGCGGCTGAAGCTGAGGATCCCGAAGAGGATCACCGCCAGGCTCATGACGGTCGCGAAGACCGGCCGCTGGATGGATATCTCGCTGAGTTTCATGGTTCCTTCCGGTTGTCCGGCCAGCCCGGATCTCCACAACGCAGTGCGTACGGGCTTATCCGAAACGCAGCGCTGGCCTTGTCGTCCTCTCGGTCATCGTGTTTTCGAGCTCTTCTCGTGCTCGGTCATTGATCCATGGTGATCCGCCGGTGACCCTGGTGATCCATGGTGATCCGCCCGCGATCCGGTGGGTGACCCTATGGATGATCCGCGGGTCGATCCGATCGGTGATCCGGCAGGCCATCCCGCGGAGCGATCCGAGTCTGTGGTCCGATGGAGCGACCGATCCGGGCCGTCTGGTTGCTGTGTGGCCCGTCGCTCGACCTCGTGGTCCCATGGATCGTCCAGATCTACCCGATCTAGTGGTCAGATCCGCCGCTTCCACCGGGAGAGTCCGGCGCCCCGCCCTCGGGCGAAGTCGCGTTTGGAGCGCCGTCCCCACGGGACGTCCCATCCGCAGCGACGTTCCCGGGAGATGTCCCGTCCGGGGTGCCACTCTGGGACTGCATTCCATCCGGAGCGTCGCTCCCCGGAGGTGTTCCCCCGGGCGCCTGGCCGCTTCCGTCCGGCCCTCCGGGTCCCGCGCCGGGCGCTGGCGCGCCGCTGACGATCGGCATGACCTTCGCGCCCGGATAGAGTTTCTGATGGCCGCCCCGAACGACCCTGGCGCCTGGCTCGATCCCCTCGATGACCTCGACGATGTCCGCCTGCCGCGAACCCAGCTGCAACGGCGCGCGCGCGACCGTGCTGTCCCGGCCCACGACATAGACGAAGGCCTGGTCTCCTTCAACCAGCACCGCCTCGTTCGGAACGGCGAGCGCCTGCTCGGCCTCGCGAAGGGTCAGCCCCACGTTGACCGACATGCCCGGCCTGTACAGGTCGCGCGGATTCTTGATGACCGCCACGATGTTCGAGTTGCGGGTCATCGGGTCGACGACCGGATCGATCACGAGGATCCGCCCGGTGACCTCGACGCCGGGAAAGACCGGACTCGTCACCAGGACGGTCGCGTCCGGCCGGAGTTGGCCGAGCATCCGCTCCGGCGCGGAAAAGTTCACCCGGAGATCACGGATGGAAGCGAGGTCGACCACCGGCGCGCCGGCGGGGACAAAGGCACCCACGCTGACCTGGCGGGAACCGACGACGCCGCCGAAAGGAGCGCGGATGCGGGTCTTGGACCAGCGCGACTCCGCCAGGGCGAGATCGGCTTCGGCCACCTTGAGGGCGGCGGCGGCGTCGTCGAGGTCCTGGGGAGAGCCGGCCCGTTGATCCACGATGGCCTTGACGCGCTCGAAGGTCGTCCGGCTCTGGTCACGCAAGGCCGTGGCGCGATCGACCTCCGCCTTGAGCTGGGCGTCGTCGAGCCGGGCGAGCAGATCGCCGCGGCGGACCTCGGAGCCCTCGCGGAAGGGAAGGTCCACGACGATGCCGTCGATCTCGGTCACGACGGTGACCGCCTGATCCGCCTGCACCGTGCCGACCGCCTCGAGGCGGTCAACGATCGTCTGCGGCCGGACCACGGCGACCTCGACCGGCGTCGGCGGCATGGTGAAGCCGCCGTTCGTTCCTGCTCCGGCATGGTCTCGGCCACACCCCGCAACGTGCAGCGCCAGGAGCGATGCCAGGGCCAGGCCGCAGACACCGAGACCGGCGGAGCGCTCGAGATGGCCTCGCGGGCGCGGCGCCGCCTCATCACTGGCCGGAAGCCCTGCCACGACGCGCGAAGGACGGATCGGATGTCCCGTCGCAACGCCCGAGGGACGGATCGGATGTCTCGCCACGCCCGGCGAAGGATGGATCGGATGTCTCGCCACGCCTGGCGAAGGACGGATCTGATGTCTCGCCACGCCCGGTGAAGGACGGATCTGATGCCCCGCCACGCTGGGCAAAGGACGGGGTGGAATGCTGAGACCCGAGGGCCCTGTGCGCGACCGATCCAACATGCTCTGCCTCCTCGCCATCACTGCATCGCGGGCCAGCGCCCGCCGGTAAGCCGCCGGAGTTGCGCCGCGGCGCGCGCCGTCCGCACCAGGGCCTGCGAATAGCGCTGCTGCGCCGCTCCGAGATCCGCGGCCAGGCGCACCAGTTCGAAGGCCGAGCTTCGTCCCGCCCGATACTCCAGCAGGCCGATCCGGACCTGCTCCATCGTCGCCTCGACCCCTTCCCGGGACAGCTCCAGGCGCCGGTTCCCGTGCATCAGCTCGCGATGTTGCGAGCGGACCTGTTCCTCCAACGCGCGGCGGGCATCGGTCTCCAAGGCCTGGGCACGCCGCACCTCGGCCCGCCATCGGTCGCGTTCCCCTCGCCCGTAGCGCAAGCCGAGTGGAAGCGAAACGCGCAGACCAGCTGACCATGTGGCGTAATCGCGCTCCAAAGCCTCCCGCCAGCTATCCGACAGTCCCGTATCCAGGGAGCTGCGGAAGACCGAGTCCCCGAAGGCGACCTCCCGGCCGGTTCCTGCCAGGCCCAGACCCCCGATCGACCCGAACAGATCCAACCCGGGAAGCGCGTCCCAGCGCGCGCCGCGCAGCCGCTCTTCGTGCGCGGCCCGGTTCTTCTGCAGGGCCGCCAGGGTCTCGTTGCTGCGCAAGGCCCAGGCGACCAGCGAGTCGGCTGGCGCCGATTCGTCGTAGCGGGGCGGATCGTCCACCGGGGAGTACCGCAGCTCCCTCCCGGGGCGCGTCCCCATCCAACTCCCCAGACGGTCCGAGACGCGATCGAGCGCCTCCTCGGCGTCGATCACCGCCAGTTCCTGTTCGGCCCGGAAGCCTCGGGCGCCGGCCACTTCCCCAGGCCCGACGAGGCCGGCCTGGGATCGCAGCGTCGCCTCCTGCTGCAGCGCGGCCGCGTTCTCCCGCAGAAGCTGGCGGACCGCCAGATCCCGCTCGGCGGCATGCAGTTCCCAGTAGGTCGCCTCGACCTCGGCTCTCACCTCCAGACGGGCGTCGCGCACGCCCGCCTCGGCCGCCTCGGACTCGTGGCGGACCGCTGCCAGCTCGCTGCTGGCCGCCGGGCCGAATCCCCGCAACAGAGGCTGGGTGATCTCCAGGCGGCTCTCCGCGTTGTGCACCGGGTTGATCAAGCTGAAGCTGGAGTTGTTCTCCAGCCGCGTGCTTCCCAACGAGGCGGTGACTTCGGTTCCGATCGGGCTGTACCAGCGGGCCCCCGCGGAGGTCACCGTCTGCTCCTGGTCGAGTACCGCGGCCCCGGAAAAGGGCGAGGTGGCCGGCTGCTCCAGGCCGTTGCGGGAGAGTTCGCCAAAGATCTCGGGGTCGAAGGTTCCCGATTCGCTGCGCACCGTGGCCCGGGCGGCCTCATGCGCCGCCTCGGCCGCCCGAAGCGAGGTCGCTTCGCCCATCGCCAGATCCAGAGCGCGCTCCAAGGTAAGAGGCTCGCCGGCAATCCCCCGCAGGGCTCGCACCATCGCGCTGTCCGGGTTGACCTCGCCGACTCCCACGGGTGGATGGATCTCCTCCGCGGCGAAGGCTGCGCCCGCGGCGACGATCAGGGCCAGGACGATGGCTCCTGCCGCGGTTGCGGGGCGACGGCCGGATGCCCGCCCCGCCAGCCCTGTTGCGATGTGCCATGACAAATCCGCTGTGTCCAACGATTCCTCGGCCGACCCGTCCCTCGAGTGCATCAACCTTCCTTCCGATTCCCTTCCTGCCGCTCCCTTCCTGCCGCCTCACGTCCGATGCCCCCCCGAGGGAGGCGCCGCGAGCGAACCGACAACTCTACCCGAACCTGAACTGGGAGTCGATCTCTCTCGCCGGCCACCGTACCTGGAGCCGTGGACCTCGTGGGACCTGGTAGAATCTGGTTGGACCCCGTCCGGGAGACCCCATCCGGGAGACCCCATCCGGGAGACCCCATCCGGGAGACCCCGTCCGGGAGACCCCGTCCGGGAGACCCCGTCCCCGGAGACCCCGTCCTGGAGACCCTGTCCCGGAGATTGCCCGGTGCATGAGGGTCTGATAACATTGTTCCGCACAATTCGCCCAATCTCGGCCAGGAACACAACCAGGGGGGCCGCTTTGAGCCGGGACCGAACTTGCCGTCCGACGCTCGTCCAACCTGTGAACGAGCTCTCCGGTCATCAACGCTGTGACTTCCGTCCGCCCCATCGCAGAGACTGCTCGACAATCGCGCGCCGCCCCCTTCGCCCGATCCTCTTGACCTTCGTCCTGGCCTGGAGCGCCCTGGCGGCGATCTGCTCCGCTTCCGCAGCGATCGCGCGCGAGGAACGCGGCGGGATGGCGCCCACTGCCGCCTCGGAGTCCACGAACAGCGGATGGCGGGTACAGCCAGCTACCCTGCGCGACTCGAAGGTGGAGTCCGGGGTCCCGGGCGGAATGCGCCTGGAGTTCGAAGGGGCCTGGTCCGACACCAACGACGTGGTCGATGACATCGGTCCGTTTTCCTGGTCCCTGCTTCGCGACGGCCAAGCCCTCCGCGTTCCCTACTATGCCAACCACCGGCTCGATGACGCGTTGCCCGGAGTCCGGCGCGCCGTCGTCGTCATCCACGGCACGCTGCGCAACGCGAACGACTACTACGCCTCCGTCGCCAACGCCGCCCGGGAAGCCGAGGTCGAGGAGACCACCCTCATCGTGGCTCCCCAGCTTCTGCGGGAGGAGGATCTGTCCGTCCACCACCTTCCCTCGGACCTGCTCTACTGGGCCTACATGGGCTGGCGCCAGGGCGACCAGTCGCTCAGCACCGACCGGCACCCCCGGCCCTGGCAGATCAGTTCCTACGCGGTGGTCGACTCGCTCATCCAGCGCATCACCGCGATCTGCCCCGATCTCGACACCTTGGTGGTGGCCGGCCACTCGGCGGGCGGCCAGTTCAACAATCGCTATGGCGCCGGCTCCACCCTGCTTGAACACGTCGAATCAGAACTCGGCGTCGCCGTGAAGGTCATCGTCTCCAATCCGTCGAGCTACATGTACCTCAACGACCGGCGCTGGGTGCCCGGCACCAGCTACACCTTCGAGGTTCCGGAGGAACCCGTGATCGAGGAGTGTCCCGGGTACGACTCGTACAAGTACGGGCTGGACGATCCCAATGAGTACATGGCGATCGGAAGCGACCTCCTCCGGCAGCAGTACGCAGAGCGCGCGGTGGTCTACCTGCTCGGCGGAGCGGACAACGACCCGAACTCCACCTATCTGGAGACCAACTGCGAGGCGATGCTCCAGGGCGAACACCGGCTGCAACGCGGCACGGTCTACACCCACCACCTGGTCGACGAGTACGGCCCCGGCATCGAGGAGCGGCATGTCCTGGCCGTCGTTCCGGGGATCGGACATGATCAGTTCTGGATGTTCAACTCCTCCTGCGGGATCTTCCACCTCTTCGACCGCGGCCAATGCTCGCCGGATCTCCCCGACGGCGGCTGGACCGATGTGACCCCTCAGACCCTGCGCTCGGTGCGCGGGCACTGCGGCTCGTGGGGCGACTACGACGGAGACGGTTGGGTCGATCTCTACATCGGTAGCACGAACGACGAGGATGTCCTGGCCCGCAACCTGGGCCCGGCCGGGTTCGAGGATGCCACCCCCTCAGCTCTGCGCGACGGCGAGTCGGCCATGATGGCGGCCTGGGGCGACTACGACAACGACTCCGATCTCGACCTGTATGCCACCAATTGGGACGACGGCGCCCATCTCTACCGCAACGACGGCGGCGCCTTCACCGATGTGACCAGCGGCGCGCTGGCGGTGGATGGCCATCCCTGCGACGTCACCTGGGTCGACTACGACGGCGACCAGGATCTCGACCTCTACGTCACGCGCACGGAGGACGAATCCGACGTCCTTCTGCGCAACGACCTCGGGACCTTCACCGACGCGACCGACGGGGTTCTGCAGGACAGCGACGACACGCGCGACGCCGCCTGGGGGGACTTCGACAACGACGGCGACCCGGACGTCTACCTGGTCAACTACGATCGCGAGAACCGGCTGCTGCGCAACGACGGCGGGACCTTCAGCAACATCACCCCCCAGATTCTGGCGGTACGCGCCAACAGCTCCAGCGCCTGCTGGGGAGACTACGACAACGACGGTGACCTCGACCTCTTCCTCCTGCTCCGGGCCATCAACAGCCGGCTCTACCGCAATGACGGCGACCAGGGGTTCGTCGATGTCTCCAACCACGCAATCCGCGCCTCCCGTGGCCGCACCGCGTCCTGGGCCGACGTCGACAACGACGGCGACCTGGACCTCTACATGGTCGACTCGGCGGGCGGCGCGGGCACGCTTCTGCGCAACGACGGGGGCGACAGCTTCACCAATGCCACGGTCTCGCCCCTCAACGAAGGGGGTACCTGCTATGGCGCGGCCTGGGCGGACTACGATCGCGACGGCGACCTGGACGTCTTCGTCGCGCGGCACGATCAAACGGATCGCCTCTTCCGCAACGACCTGCCGGCCGACCGCCACTGGCTGCAGGTGGATCTGCGCGGGGTGGAGTCCAACCGCTTCGGCGTCGGCGCCCGCCTGGTCTTGGGCAGCGCGGGACGGACCCTGGTCCGCGAGGTCGGCGCCGGCAGCGGCTACTTTGGCCAGAACGAACTGACCGCCGCCTTCGGCCTGGGTACCGCCGGGACCATCGACTCGCTCGTGATCCACTGGCCGTCGGGGCTGGTGCAGCGGCTCGAGGGGCTGGTCGCCGACCACCGGGTCGTGATCGAGGAAGGCGAGGAGATGTCACACTCGCCCGGGCCGGAGCCGGCGCCCGTCTCCGCGAGCTCCCTGGCCTGCGTCCCCAACCCTTGCAGGGGCCACACCACGATCCGCTTCGCCCACCCTGGACCGGGGCTTTCGCGGGTGGCCATCTTTGACCTTCAGGGGCGGCGGGTTCGCGAATGGCCGGCGTCCACTGGGACGGTTGCGGGCCCCGGACCGCTCACCGGGACGCTCTCGTGGGACGGCCGGGATGGGCAGGGACGGCCGATGCCGGCTGGCGTCTATCTGGTCTGCCTGTCCGGCGGGACGGCCTCTGGTCGGACATGGGCCAGCCAGCGCCTCCTCCTCTTTCCCTAGGATTGTGTAAGGGGAATTGTTGCGTAACGAGGCGGAGGCCGCAGGCTCGCGTCAGGTTGGCCGTCGGCAGGGATGCGCCAGGCTGGTTGCTCAACAGCCTGTTTTTTTAGCAATGACTTATGGGCCAGGCGCAACAGAAGGGCGTCCATCGCCCAGGTCGTAGATCTCGATCACGGACGGCTTCAGCCAGTCCTCCCCCGCCGTGCGAGCCCACGTCTCTCGCACGGTCTTCTCCGGCGCCTCCCAGACGAAGGCCGGGCTTCCCCCGGCCGGGTGCGCAAGGCGCGCCACAGGCTCCAAATGGGAGCGCACCCAGCGCACCGTCGCGGACGCGCCGCTGATCCAGATCTGGTTGTCCACGAGGCCGTACCGGTAGCCGCGCTTGACCAGTGCAGGCAGTTCCTCCGGAGTCGCCGGCCACCCCAGCGTGCGATCGAGGCCGTAGGCTCGCATGACATAGCTCTGGGTGCTCAAGCAGCCAACGGCTCTGCGCTGGTCGAGCCACCGGGCGGCGTCCCCGTAACCCGAAGCGGGGCCCCACACGTTACGGGTCAACAGAAGCTGCAGCCCCAGCAGCAGGCCCAGCCCGGCAAGTTCAACCGGCCCGCGACCGGGCCCGCGACCGCCCGTGGAGGAAAGGCGCGCGCCAAGCCGGACCCAGCCCACGCCGGCGAAGACGCACCAGGAGACGAAGGCCGCTGACAGGCAACGGGGGAAAACGCAGGGCGTGACCAGGAATAGCACGATCGGGATCAGGCCGAGCAGGGCGAGCAGGACGCCGGCCTCGGGCCAAGGCGACCCGGCCGTGGCCAGACCAGAAGGATACGCCGGCCGAGCGCCCGCGACACGCCGGCCCACGAACGCGGCCGCCAGGGCCAGGACGATCACTGACGTGCCGTACACCCACAGGAACAATGGCAGACGCAGCGGGTCGCGCAGCCCGATCCCCATGGAGCCGAACCGGCCGAAGTTGTACGCAAGGTCCTCGAGGTAGGTGCGGGGCCTCGAGGAAGCGGACAGCAGAGGGCCAAGGACCAGGTGGGAGTAAAGCGCGTCGACCGCCAGCACCAGGGCGGCCCCCACGGCGCTGAAGACCAACACCCGGATCAGCGACGCGACCAGACGCGCGCCCACAGGCGGAGGCGGAGCAGGCGCCGGAGGGAGCGCCGGAACGAGGTTCTGCCGGGCGCCCGAGACGAAAACCCGCCAGGCCTCGGCGAACATGACGAGCAGACCGATCAGGACGCCCCAGCGATAGTTCGCCAGAAATGCCAGGCCTCCCAGCAAACCAGCCACCGCTGTTCGGCCCAGATCCCCGCCGCGAAACTGACCTGCTTCCCTGCCGCCGGACGGACCTGCTTCCCTGCCGCCGGACGGACCCGCTTCCCCGCCGCCGGAGGAACCCGCTTCTCCGCCTGCGTGCGGCCCCGTTCCCCCGCCTGGGGGCGGGGCTCGCAGGAACTCCGCGGCAGGAGTGCGCCTATCACCGGCGCGGGCGAGGGCCAGTGCCGTCGCCGCGACCAGGAACGCGGAGTCCGCCTCCGCCAGCGCCACGCGCCCATAGAGCACCGACCAGGGGAACAGGCCATAGAGCAGAGCCGCGGCCAATCCCGCCCGGTGATCCCGCAGTGACCGAGCGGCGTGGTAGACAAGCCCTGTGGTGGCGATCCCGAAGAGCGCCGACACAAGGCCGCCCGCCCAGACGCGGTCGCCGGTCACGACCTGGGACAGGGCAAGGAGGGCGGCGTGCAAAGGCTTGCCGTGAAACAGCGGCAGGCCGGCGACCTCGGAGAGATCCTGCGGCGACTGCGACAGCGCGTGACGCAGGAACCGGGCCTCGAGCAGGTGCGCGCCCTCATCGTAGTTCGAGATCCCCTGCGAGGAGAGGCCGATCAGCCGGAGCGCGGCCGCCACGGCCAACACGCCGCCGATCGCCGCGATATGGGGGGCCGATGGCCGGCGCCTATCCGGCATGGCGCGATTCCTCTGCCGCCGGTCCCGTCTTTCCCCGTGGACGAACGCGAGCCCGGGCGAACCGTCGTTTCTCATTCTGATCCGGCTCCGGCGCCGGCTCCGGCGCCGGCTCCGGGGTCGGCTCCGGGGTCGGCTCCGGCGTCGGCTCCGGCGTCGGCTCCGGGGTCGGCTCCGGTCTCGGTTCTGGCGTCTTGTCACGCAGCAGGGGATCCATGACTCCGGACACGATACACCAGCCCGACCGCCGCCTCCCGCAATGCGGAGGGCCGGACAGCGGCATGACTGCGCTGTCCGGCCCCATGATCACAGCGCCGGCCTGTCAGGCGCGATTCCCGGGCGCCGGTCTGCCACGCCACCCGTCTCGCCGCCCGGTCTGCCGGCCCGTCTCGCCGCCCGGTCTGCCGGCCCGACCCGCGGCCCGGTCTGCCAGGCCCCGATTCATGGCCCCGGTCTGCGAGGACCGATTCCCTGAGCCGATCTCTCGGGCAGGATTGCGCCTACGGAAGGAGCTTGCGGGCCTTTGCTTCCTTCTCGAGGTGCTCGCGGAACTTCGGGTGAGCGACCGCGATCAGCCGCTCCGCGCGCTCCCGCAGGCTGCGCCCGAAGAGGTGCGCCACGCCGAACTCGGTCACGACGTAGTGCACGTCGCCGCGGCTCGTCACCACGCCCGCGCCCGGCTTGAGCATCGGCACGATCTTGGTCATCTCGCCGTCCTTGGCCGAGGCCGGCATCGCGATGATGGGCTTGCCCCCCTTGGACTGGGCCGCGCCGCGGATGAAGTCGACCTGTCCCCCGAAGCCGGAGTAGATCTTCGTGCCGATGGAGTCGGAACAGACCTGTCCGGTCAGGTCGATCTCGATTGCGGAGTTGATCGCGATCATGTTCTCGTTCTGCGAGACGACAAGGGGGTCGTTGGTGTACTCGGTGGGATGCGCCTCGAAGAGCGGATTGTTGTCGACGTACTGGTAGAGCCGTTCCGAACCGAGCACGAAGGTCAGGACCGCCTTGCCCTGGTGCAGGGTCTTGCGCCGGCCGGTGATGATCCCCTTCTCGATCGCCTCCATGACCCCGTCGGAGACCATCTCGGTGTGGATGCCGAGATCCCGCTTGCCGGCGAGCTGGGTCAGGACGGCGTCGGGGATCCCGCCGATGCCGAGCTGAAGGGTTGATCCGTCCGGTATGAGGTCGGCGATATAGCCCGCGATCTTGCGCTCCACGTCGGTGGCCTCGCTGCGGTGCAGCTGCGGCAGTTCCATCGCCGACTCGACGATCCGGGCCACCTGGGAGACGTGGATGAACGAATCGCCCAGGACACGGGGCATCCTCTCGTTCACCTGCACGATGACCTGCTTCGCGCACGCGGTGGCGGCCTTCGTGGCCAGCGTCTCGACCCCGAAGCTCATGAAACCGTGCTCGTCGGGCGGCGACACCGAGACGATGGCGACGTCCAGCGGGATGATCTCCTCCCGGAAGAGGCGCGGGATCTGGTGCAGGAAGACCGGCACGTAGTCCGCCCGGCCGTCGTTGACCGCCGGACGGTCGGCCGGCCCGACAAAGAGGCTGTTGTGCCGGAAATGACCCTCCATGTCCGGTCCGGAGAAGGGATCCTGGCCCAGGAGAAGGACGTGATTGAGCTGGACGTTCTGCAGCTCGTCCTTGCGGGCGGCCAGCGCTCCGATCAGGGGATACGGAATGGCGGCGTTCCCGCCGTAGTACACTTTGTGACCGCTCTGCACGATACTGACAGCTTCTTCCGCCGAGCAGAGCTTGCTCCGGTAATCGTCAACCCACGACATCTTGCCTCCCTACGCCCGAGACGATCCGCGATCCGTACCCGCCGAGGCGGGTCAGACTGTTCCCAGAAGACCAGCCAGAACCTGCCGTTTTACCTCGCCCCGATGGACGTAGACGCCGCGCTGCAGGGCTGGCGAGGTGCGAATGACCTCGTCGATTCCACGGTTGGCCACATCCAGCACATAGGGGATCTGCGCATAGGTCAGAACCTTGGACGCGGTGCGCGCGATGTTCGCCGTCATGTTCGGAACGCAGTAGTGCACCACGCCGTTGACCAGGAAAGTGGGATCGGCCAGCGAGGTCGGGCGGCTGGTTTCGATACAGCCTCCCTGGTCGATCGACACGTCCAGGATCACGCTGCCGGGACGCATGGTCGATACCATTTCGCGGGTCACCAGAAACGGGGCCGGCCCGCCGGGGACCAGCACCGCCCCGATCAGGACATCGGAGAAGCGGACAAAGCGGGCCACGTTCTCCCGATCCGCGATCAGGGTGTCGACCCGTCCGTCCAGTTCATGCCAGATGGAGTGGAGCCGGGACATATCGCTGTCCATCAGCACGACCTGGGCGCCGCTGTTGAGCGCCGTCCGCGCCGCGGCGCGCCCGACGGTGCCGGCCCCGAGGATCAGGACCTGGGCGGGCGGGACGCCCGGAACCGCTCCCAGCATGATGCCGCGGCCGCCGCTTTCGTTCTCGAGCAGGTGCGCCGCGGTGTGCACCACCATCTGCCCGGCCACTTCGCCGATGGCGTGCAGCACCGGGAGATGCCCCTCAGGTTCCTCGATGATCTCGAAGCCGATCGCGGTGATCTTGCGCTCGAGCATCCGCCGGACCAGGTCGCGGGGAGCGACGGCGAGGTGAAGGAAGCCGCAGCAGATCTGCCCCTCCTGCAGCTGATCCACCTCCTCGATGGTCGGCGCGGCCACTGCCAGGATCATCTGCGCCCGATGGATCGCCTCCTCCTTGCGGTAGACGATTTCCGCGCCCGAGTCCCGGTAATCCTTGTCCGTGAAGTGACTGCCTTCGCCCGCTCCCGTTTCGACGAACACCCGGTGACCATGGGCGATCAGACTTCGCGCTCCCTGGGGCGTGACCGCCACGCGGTGCTCATATCGCGTCGTTGCCTTGGGTACCCCGATATCCATTCCACACCCCTCCTTCCCCATGCCTGTGCGGGGACAATGGTGCCGGCAGTATAATCTGTCGGCCGGTTGCCGCGCATCCTGGAACCCGCTTTTCTGATACCTACCGGCCTCGTAACCGGTGTCGAGGCCGACCACCGGGCCGCTCGCGGTGAGCCTCCACGACAGCCGCGCCGGCTCCCGCATCACGGACGCTCAGACCGACGAAGCCCAAGCAGGAATCTCGCTCCTCCGGTCCGGCCGGGCGCGGCTCGACCTGGCGCAGCGGCTGGGCAAGATCCCCCGGCCGCAGACCTTCCCCTGGGCTCCCCAAGACCGCTAACGGACCGACTGCATCAGCCCCAGGACCTCGGAAGCCGGTTTGAATCCGAAAAAGCGTGAGACCTCTTCTCCCGAGCTGTCGAAAAGGATGACAGTGGGCAAGCCAGGCACTCCATAGGACGACTGTTTGTTCGCCGACCACTCGTTACGTTTGGTCAAGTCGAGCTTGATGGCCACGAAACGCTCGCCCTCGCGCCGGACTTCGCCGTCGGACCAGGTCTTCTCGTCCAGTTCCTTGCAGGCCGTGCACCAATCCGCGTAGAAGTCGATCAGCGCCGGCTTGCCCGAGGCGACGGCGACGGAGCGCCCCTCCTCGTCATCATGAACCCAATCGAGGCCTTCGTGCGTCGCGGACCCGGTGGCGGTTGCCAGCCCCGGCGCGTGCGCAAGGCCCCCGGAGAGGCCCGCCATGTGGGCCAGTCCGACCAGGAGCGAGAAGGAGCCGGCGACCAACAGGACAATGCCGAAGCCCTTCTGGAAGAGAAGTCGTTTCGTTGGTTCCTCGCCCACCGGCGTGAAGGCCCCCAGGAAAGTCCCGACCAGGACGACGAAGGCGCCGGTCACCAGCCAGGTCAGGTTGGGCCCCAGCAGCGGGCGCAGGTAGTAGATCGCCATGGCCAGCAGGATGACGCCGAAGATGTGCTTTACCGAGTCCATCCACTGCCCGGCGGCCGGCAAGGCCTGCAACGCTCCGGCAAACGTCCCGAGGACCAGGAAGAGAAGCCCGAGACCCAGGGCAAAGACGAAGAGCAGCAGGAAGCCGAAGAAGACCGAGCCCATCTGCGCGACCCAGGTCAGCAGCACAACAACGACCGGCCCGACGCAGGGCGATGCCACCAGCCCTGTGACCATCCCCATGAACAAGGCGCCGAGCACGCCGCCGCGGGGTCCGCTCTGCAGCCTGGTCTGGAACCCCGCGGGGAGCGCCAGGTCGAAGGCGCCCAGCATGGAGGCGCCCATGGTCAGGAAGATGAGGCTTACCCCGATGATGACGGCCGTCGACTGCATGGCGCTGCCGAAGAGCGCTCCCGTCGAGGCGGCGATGACGCCCAGGGTGGAGTAGGTCAGGGCGATTCCCAGGACGAAGAAGACCGACAGGAAGAGCCCGCCCAGCTTGCTGCGGCTGCGCCCGCCGATGTAGCTGATCGTGATGGGGATCATCGGGTAGACGCACGGGGTGAAGCTGGTGGCCACGCCGCCGAGGAAAACGAGGAAGAACGCCAGGAAGGACTTGCGAGCCAGGGCTTCCTGGAGCCGGCCCGCCAGGCCGCCGTGGGTAACCATGCCGGCGCTCGCCTCCGACGCCAGCCCATCCGAACGCTCGCTCGGGATGCCGGGCACGTCGCCCGCCTCGACGCCCGAAAGGCCGCCGGCGTCCCCTGGCTCTTCCCCCTCGCCCCCACTAGCCAGCCCCGCGCCCGGCGGCGCGCCCGGCGGCTTGGGTTGGCCTGTCATGCCGGCAAAAGCCTCGGCGTGCGCGGGACGCGCGGGACTCCCCGCGGGCAGGATCTCGATCTCGAGTTCCAGCGGCGTCTCGACCGGCGCGAAGCAGGCGAAGGTCGGCTCCTCCATGCATGCCTGGTGGCCGGCGGTCAGTCGGAGTCGCCGCGCCCCGGGAGCCGCGTCGGCCGCCACCCTCCCGGCGAAGAAGACCTTGGTCGGCCCTTGGAAGACCGGTTCACCCTCGAACATGACCGTCGCCGGCAGGAGCGGTTCACCCAGCGTGAAAGGCTCTCCTTCGGCGGGCATGGCAAAGAGGAACTCGTTGATCTGGATGTGGGCCTTGGGGGGAACGTCGTAGATCACGGCCAGGAGAAAGTCCCCCCCGGCGGGCACGGCCGCCTGGGAAAGCAGCGCGCGCACCGGGATGTTGACCTCGGAGCCGAAGTCCTCCTGGATCGCTCCCGTCGCCGAACCCGCGAGAAGGGCCGGCCCTGCCACGAAGAGCAGCACGACAGCGAGCGCCACCCATGCCGCCGGTCCTCTCCCTCGCCCCACGCCTATCCCGTGACAACCGGCGTTCAGGCCGCGCTGAATCATTTCTGTTGCTCCTCCGGCGATCCGAAACGACAACGCGGGCACGGCACGCCCGCGATCATGATGGTCCAACGAGATGCATCGTCGCCGCTGGATGTGGATTGGTCAAGAGACGGCGCTGGGCGAGCCCACAATGGCACGCCCGGAGGGATTCGAACCCCCGACCCTCGGTTCCGAAGACCGATGCTCTATCCGCTGAGCTACGGGCGCGCGCTCCAGAGAGGCGACTGGCGGCGACCTGTGGCCCCGGCGACTCCGCACCTGGCGGCGCGGCGATCGGCAGGGCGTCACACCGCTCCCATCGTGGGGTGCCCGCCGCCTCGGGTCAAGACTTCCGCGGCCTGACGCGGCGTGGAATTCCGCCCGTTCGACTCGATCGCCGCAGAGCTCTTGCGGCCCGCGGACCCCGACCTGGATCGCATCTCAGGTCCAGAGAAGCACGCACCCCAGGACGATCAAGGCCACGCCGAGGGCAGCGAAGATGCCTCGATAGCTCATCGGATCTCCTTTCGGAATCGAAGCTCGGACAGCCGCTGAGAACGGGGGATCAGAGAGCGGTGATAGCCTGAGCTTCGTCGGGCGTCATGCGGCGCGGGCACGATGGCTGCTCGCGGAGGCTGGCCGGGGATACCGAGCACATGCCTGTCGAAGAGATCACGCAACCGCCGTTCCGCAGCGCCAATCACCTGGGAATGCGGGCGGGGCCGCGAGGGCAGCGCTCACGGACTGGGTCATAACCCCCTGGTGACACCGGGAGCAATGGAGGTCCCCGGGCCATGCCACGACGGGGCAACATGCCGGGAGAACTCGGCCCTGTTCAGCAATCCTGGGTTGCCTGACGCGCCACGATCATGCCCGGTCGAGGGGCAGATCCGGTTCGGGTTCGCGTTCGGGTTCGCGTTCGGGTTCGGGTTCAGGCTCAGGTCGGGTCAGAGTCACGCCGATCGGGGCATGGTCAGAGACCCTCCGGCCGTCGAAGATGAGTCCTGTCTCCGTCCAGGGCGGTGCAGCCGCCCGGAGGCGCGAGGCCGCGATCCAGTCCAGCCGCATTCCCAGGACCCGTCCCTGCAGACCGCAGCGCCGGACCAGCGCGGCTCCGAGCGCGGGCGGCAGCGACGCCAGGTCCTCGACCGTGCCCAGATCCTGGTGCGCGGTCGGCGAGCGGTCGTTGAAGGGCTCCAACTCCAAGCCCTCCGGCGCGAGAAGGCGCAGGAGCGGCTCGGTGCGATACGGGCGTACCAACTCGGCGTCCAGTTCGGCGGGCGGGGTGCGTACGATGCGCACGAACTCTCGTGCCGCGGAGGTGAAGGATCCGCGCCGGAAGCTGTTCGTGTTCCAGTCGCCGGAGACGATCACGGGCGCCTCGCGGGACCAGCGCGAACGCACCTCCCGCAACCCTTCGAGGAATCGGGCAAACTGCCGCGCCCGGCACCTTGGCGTGTTCCGCACTTCCAGGTGGGTGGTGCCGACGATCAAGGGCTGCCCGTCCCACTCCAGAAGCGCGTACAGCCCCTGCCGGTAGCCGAAGCGCTTCTCCCGGAAGCCGAAGTAGTCGAAGCAGCCGGGAAGAAGAGTGACAGCGACATCGCGCACGGGCAGGCGCGTGATGATCGCGAGCCCATGAAGTCCAAGGAGATTCTCGCCGGGCGCGAGAAGATCGTCATCGAGCCCCTTGGTGCACTCGACGTATCCGGGGACGAAGATGAGACGGCCGCCGTGGGTCTGCGCGAGAACGCGACCGGTGTCCGCGTTCGCGGAGCGCGCCATCCCCACATCCACCTCGTTGAGGAGAAGAACGTCGCTCTCCCTCAGATTGGGGCGCTGCGACAACGCCCACTGCAACCCGGCCAGAGCCTTGCCCTTTTCGATGTTCCAATGGGCGACTCGCAGGCAAGGGAAGCCGGCGGCGCGGTCGAGATTGTCGACCCTGGACTCGTCAAAAGCGCCCCCTGGCGGTGCCCCACCCGCGTTGTCGCTGCCCTCGGAGACGGCCCGGGAGCCGGCCGCGGCACTCGTCTTCACGACAACCGTGGAATCGTCGACTGGGCGATCGGCCTTCGAGCCGGCCCCCGAGGGAATCTTCGAAGCGGTTTGGGAATCGACCGCGGCCGCAACAGCAGGACAGATCACGGGGGTGGACAGCAGATGTTCGAGCGCCCGTCCATGCTGCAGGAAAAAAGGGCTGCTCCGCCACGCGCTCTCCCGGCGCGGCGAAGCAGCCGATTGAAGAAAGTCCCGGTAGGTCAGGCCCGGCCCGAGGAGGCCGGCCGCCAGATCGAAGCGCTCCGAGATCGGGGGCGTGAGCGGCCGGTCAGTCTCCATGCGGGAACTGCCGGGCAAGCACAGCCTGTGCGGACTTGCACGACGTCTTCTCACCCGACGCCATCGCGAAAAGCCCTCGGTCCGCGAGGCGAACGGGCATGCTACGAGTGCTGCTCGGCGTCCCCGCGCTCCAACTCACGGCGATACGCGTCGCGCCCCTCGGCGACGGCCTCCTTGACCGCGCTCACCTGGTGCTGCGCGCCTTCCCGGACCGCCTGCACGCGGTCGCGGGCCATCCCGGTAAGCTGTCCCGCCCGGCCCCGCACCTCACGGCTGCCACGATCGACCACGCTACGACCGCGACCGTACAGGTCCTGGGCTCCTTGTCTGATCTTGCCGCGCGTCACCTCGCCCTTCTCCGGGGCGAGCAGCAGCGCCGCGGCGCCACCGGCAATTGCGCCCAGCAGAAAAGCCATGAGGGTGTCGGTATTCCGGCTCATCTCTAACCTCCGTTGGTTCAGTCTACCCGCCTCAGTCGTAAGCGATCCTCTCCCCGGGACTCTCCGGGCCTGTATTCGTCGCCTTGTCCCGGCTCGCGCTCGCCACGGCGTTGGCTCGCCTTGGCGCGCCGCCGCCGCATCGACTCCATGCTGGCTCTCACGCCAGCCAGTACCGCGGCTCCCTGGCGCACCGGCCGCCCCAGTTGAGCGACCGCGTCCAGGATGGGGCTGACCGCATCATGGGCCTGCGCGACCACGTCGCCGACCCTGCCGGCGATGACATCCGCGCTTGCCGCTACCCTGCTGGCCGACTGCGTGGCCTGACGGATCTCCGCCAGTTCCGCGTCGACCTTCTCCAGCACCCGCTCGACGCGCGGGAGCACGTCGCTGCGGACGGAGTTGGCCAGCTTCTCGAGTTCCGTCACGGAGTTGGTAAGCTGGGCTATCAGCCGGACCAGATAGATCGTGACCACCACGATCGCGATCGCGGCGACGACCAACAGAGCAGCAACAATCCCGCTCATCACTTCCTCCTGCTCGACGAAACCCTCATGGCTGACCTGGCGCGTATAGTCAACGACGTTTGAACGCGGCGGTCAAGTGCGACAAGGAAATGACATGCAAAAAGGATGCCCACCGGACCGCCTGATCCGCGTAAACGTTGCCGGGGCGCGCGCTGCAACCCTCCCGTTGTCGACGCGGACTCCTCCGTTCGTCAACGACGGTCCGCTCCCGCGGGGCCCCCTAACGGAGCCGAACGACTCGCTGCTCCAGGGCTTGTCCCGCGTGGCCAACGGCGCGCACAAAGTAGACCCCGTCCTCGACCGGACGGCCCAGGCCATCCTGGCCATCCCAGCGGATCTCCGGAGAGCCCGGCCCCACCGCGCCGAGTTCCCGCACCAGCCGGCCGCCTGCGTCATGGACCGTCACGACCCAAGGCCCTGCCATTTCTCCCTCCCAGCGCAGGGAGGTCTCGCCACGGAAGGGATTGGGTGAGGCCAGCGCCAGCCGGGGGGCGCGATCACCCGCCGGGTCGCCTACCGCCGTCGGCAGGGTGCCCGTGCTGTAGGTGTAGGAAGTCCCGCCGGAGGAGATGGTGTTGGCTGCCACCAGAACCGCCTCGTCGAACTCCGTGCCGAATCCGACAAGAAAGGCGGCGCCCGTGTCGGTGCCATCCAGAGGGATGTCCTCGACCGAGAGGGGCGTTCCCGCCTGGAACCGGATGACCCGGGCGGCCCACTGGGAGTTGTCGGTGCCGTCGAAGTTCAATACCTGTGGCTCGCCGTTGATGAAGCGGACGTAGTCCGCCGCGAAATGGTTGACCGTGGCGTTCTGCGGCGGAACCGGGTAGGAGTTCTTGGTGACCGCCGCAAAAGCAGGGATATCCTCTCCCGCGTAGTTGTAACGCCCCCCCTCCAGGACCGGGTCGTCGAGGTAGTTGGCGGTAACCCAATCGCGCAGCAGCTCCGCGAAGGTGGTCGGATAGCCCAGGTCGGTCAACGCTTGCTGGACGGAGGCGGTGCTGTTGAGCTGCTGGGCTGTCAGGTTCAGCATCATCTCCTGCCCGCCGAAGTGCTCGTAGAGGTAGAGGGAGAAGAGGTAGACCTTCACATAGTCGGCGAAACCGTTCTGCCAGGTCGTCAGGTTGATGTCCGGCTGACTCGGGAAGGAGACGACCGGGTCGGGATGGCCGTACAGCCACATCGCCATCTCCGCCAGCCCCTCGTTCAGCCAGGTGACCTCGTTGTCGTCAGCCAGCCAGTGGATCAAGTGATGGAACTCGTGAGCCTGGACGGAGATCAGATACTCTCCGCCCGGATCGCGGTCGCTGCAGTTCATGTAGAGGACTTCACACTCGTTGGACTCATAGGGCTGCGTGCCGTCCGGATACTGGTCGAAGTACCAGAAGAAGCCGTCGGAGCTGACGTCGAAGTCGTAATACAGGACATAGACCTTGGGATCATTGTCCAGTTCGTCCGGGACCGGACCGAAGTTCTCGGTGTTGAGCTCGTAGATGCCCTTGTCGGGCCATGGGCCGACGGAGCTGTTGTCCCAGGCTTCGATGATCGCGTCGATGTCTTCCTGGTTGACGCGCGTTCCCCACTGCGAGTCCTCCACCACCACGTAGACGTGTTCCCCTTCGCCGCGCACCGTGCACATCTTCTGCTCGGCCCAGGGCGGACCGTTGAGATGCCAGACATACCACAGCCAGGAGTCCCCCACGTTGGGATCCGCCGGGGGCGCCATCGGATGGTCTCCGACATGCGTGCGCGCGGCCCGCGCGCCCGCATCGAGAGGCCGGATGAGGCTCTTGTACATCTCGAGTTCAGGAACCGCACACTGCGCGGCCCACCCCGACCCGGCACCCGTGACCGACAGGGCGGCGGCGGCCAGCAACGCCAACGCCTTGAGATGGCCTTGCCGGCCCGGTGGCTGGAACCGGCAACGCCGGCCCCCGGGCTCTCGTTCCTGTCGCCCGCGGGGGCGATCGGCGTGATCTGGAGACATGGAAGATCCTCCCTGCTTGGTCGTCCGGTGCCGTCGTCATCGAAACACCGAAGTATAGCACATGTCACGCGAGTCAGGTCCGGCGGAACACCGCGGCAGCGAGGCCTAGCCTCAATGCGCCAGAAATCCACGGCGCAAAGCGGTAGAACCTCGCGCCATAGCACGACATCTGGCGACGTGCTCGCCCTCCCCAATGCTCACATAGCGCACTGGCTATGCTCCGCTTGGTGAGGGCTGTGCACGCCGCCAGCTGCCGCACTCTGGCGCGTTTTCGCTCGCGGATTTCTGACGCATCGAGGCTAGGTGCGTTCCCCGGCGGCCTTACGCGAACGGTTCCTAGAGATCAGAACCGGCCGTCTCGATCTGCCCCGGCTCGGCATCCAAGGTGTCCGCCAGCCACACGCCCCGCAGCGACTCCGCGACATCGCGGGATCCCCGGTACCCGCCCACCCGGGAGGACACCAGATCGACCTGCTCCCGATAGCAGAGAAAGGTCACCGGACGATCGCGGCGAATGATCGCCTCGATACGGCGACTGAGGGCTTCCACCTCGGCGGGCGATGCGGCCCTGGCCTGCTCCGCCAGCAGGGAGTCCACCGCCGAACTCGAATAACCGCCCGTGTTCCACGTCCCGCCAGTGCCCCAGAGAGGATGAAGATCCGGCACCAGAGGGGGGCAGAAACCCACCAGCGCGCCCTGATAGAGACCCAGGCGGTAACGGCGCCAGAAGCTCGAAGACTCCAGCGCCACGGGGTTCAGCCGCACTCCCACCCGGTAGAGATCCTCCTCGAGGCAGGTCGCGATCCGCTCGTGCAGTTCGCTTTCGCGCTCGTAGATCAGCTCGATCTCCAGCGGAAGGCCGGCCCGGCGCCGGTAGCCGTCGGTGTCCTGTTCGATCCAGGCGAGATCGTCCAGTAGAAGGCCGGCCTGGATCGGGTCGTGCCGCGGGATGGGACCCACCGCGAGACTGGAGTCCCCCGCCGGCGGCCCCGCCGGCTCGAGCACACCCGCGGCGGCGCCTCCGAAGCTTTCTCCTCTCCAGCTCAGCAGGACCTCGACCAGCCGCTGCCGGTCGATGGACAGGTCGATGGCCCGGCGCAGGCCCGGCGGCAATGCCGGTTGCAGGACGTTCCAGGCGATCATCTCGACCGAGAGGACGCCGGCGCGCTCGGCGCGCACCGCCGGTTCCGGCCCCAGCACGAAGCCGAGCCGGTTGACCGCGACGTCGATCGCGACGTCGGCCAGCCCGAGTTGCGCGCGCAGGATGCGCGACACCGCGCCAGGGCAGGGTTCGAAGGAGACGATCCGTGTGTAGGGGCGCGACCCCGCCGGGGCCCGGGAGTTGGCGGCAGCCCGGAGGTTGTGGCCCGGTCTCCACTCGACCAGCCGTAGCGGCCCCGCCGAAAGCGGCTCCCGCGCCAGCGGGCTGGTCTCCAGCAGAGGACGGCTGAGCGTGCCCAACCGGTGGGCGGGAAGAATCGGCCAGGCCAGGGTGGGCCAGATGCGCCACGAGGCATAGCCAGGCCGGAAACGGAAGAGCAGCGTCGAGTCATCCAGCGCCTCAACGCCCGCCAGCCCCGGATCAAGAAGCGAGTCCCTCGCTGCCCGCGAGGGAAGCAGGCCCATCAGACGGTAGGCGTCGTAGGAGACCTTCACGTCCTGCGCGCGCACGCGGACCGTGTCCTCCCAATAGCGGTTCCGCTGCAGGACCACCCGGACAGAAGAGCCTTCGGGATCCCAGGACCAGCGCCGTGCCAGATCGCCCTCAACCGCCGGCGGCCGCGCGCCCCGGGGTGAACAGCGCACGAGCGCGGGATAGAAGCAGTGCCAGAGATCCAGGTCCGAGCCGCGACGGCCCAGAAGCGGATTCAACGGCGCCGGGTCGCCGGCCAGCGCCACGCGCAAGGTGCCCCCCGGACGCGGATCGCCCTGGGGAGCTTCGGCCGAACGGCGGGGCGCCTCGGCGGGCGGTCGTCGCTGGCAGCCGGGCCCGGCCATCAGCAAGGCCGTCGCGAGCAGGAGCGCAGCGGGCCCGAGGATCAGCCGAGCGTTCACCGCCGTCGGCCGGGCCCCGCAGCCGGGCGCGGCGCCGGCCCCAGCCGCCGCGATGCCTCCGCCAGCGCGATCTGCCGCAGCCAGTGATCGACCAGGACCAGCGCGCACATGGCCTCGACCAGCGGCACCGCCCGCGGGAGGACGCACGGATCGTGGCGCCCCTGGGCCTTGAGTTCCACCGGCCGGAACCCGCGGTCGAGGGTCCGCTGCGCCCGGGCGATCGTGGCCGTCGGCTTGAATGCGACGCGCAGAACGATCGCCTCGCCGTTGCTGATGCCCCCCTGCACGCCGCCGGAGTGATTGGTCGACGTGCCTACCGGTGGACGGCCCCGCCCCCGGCGCCGTCGCACGAAGGGATCGTTGTGCTCGGAGCCGCGGAGATTCGTCCCTCCGAAGCCGGACCCGATCTCGAACCCCTTGCACGCGGGCAGGCTGAGCAGCGCCTTGCCGAGATCCGCCTCCAGGCGATCGAAGACGGGCCCTCCCAGCCCCGGCGGGGCTCCGCGAATCACGGCCTCGATCACGCCCCCTACCGAATCCCCGGCGCGTCGCGCCGCATCGACCGCCTCCTCCATGCGGGCAGCGGCCTCCAGGTCCGGGCAGCGGATCACGGTCCGGTCCACGGTCGCGCGGTCAGGGACCTCCCGGACTGTTGTCTCGATGCCTGCCACCCGCAGCACATACGCGACGATGTCGGTCCCTTCGGCCAGACGCAGAATCTTCTCGGCGATGGCGCCCGCCGCGACCCGCGCGGCGGTTTCCCGCGCGCTGGCGCGTCCGCCCCCACGCCAGTCGCGGATCCCGAACTTGGCCTCGTAGGTGAAGTCGGCGTGCGAGGGCCGGTAGACGTCTTTCAACCTGTCATAGGCCGCGGGCCGCGCATCCACGTTGTCGATCGCCAGCGCGATCGGCGTTCCCAGAGTCCGGCCTTCGAAGACGCCGGATAGAAAGCGAACGCGGTCGGGTTCCCGCCGCGGCGTGGTCAAGCGGCTCTGACCCGGCCGGCGACGGTCGAGCTGAGGCTGGATGTCCGCCTCCGCCAGTTCCAGCTGCGGCGGACAGCCGTCGACGACCGCCCCGACCGAGCCGCCGTGCGACTCCCCCCAGGTGGTCACCCGGAAGAGGGATCCGAAGGTGTTCTCCATGTCGGGCGACGGTATCACCCCACCCGGCCGCATGCTACCCTCACCCATCGTGGCGAAGGCGAGCTACAAGACCCTCTACGAAAGGGCCAGGTTCCTCAACGTGTTCGGGCAGGATCTCGAGCGGATCTCCCACCAGCTCGATCCCCGGCGCGTGATCCGCTTCGCCTTGCGGCGCATCGGGGAGTCGCTGCAAGCCGATCTGGCCGTCCAGGTCGACCTGGACCGCTCCGACTCGAGCCTCCTGCGACCCTACACGCTGCCTCTGACGCCAAAAGGGCACGGGATACTGGAACGGCAGCCGCGCTCGACCCCGGCTGAGCCGCCGGTTCCCGGATTCCGCGAAGCCTGCCGCGCCTTCGTGCAGCGCTCGATCGGGCCGGCGGATCATCACATGATTCTCCTGCGGGTGGTCTCGGAGGATCGTCCGGTGTCGGTGCTCGGTTTCCTCCGCCCCGGCCGCCGGTTTTCCCGGGAGGAGGTCCGTCATGGCCAGGACGCCGCCGTGTTGCTGTGCGAGAACCTCGGCCACCGCGAGCGCGAGCGGGCCGAGGCGGTACGGGAGAAGATCTACGCCAAGGTCCTCTCCGAGACCCGGCCCCAGGACGTTCTCTACCAGATCCTCCATGGCCTGAAGCGGCTGCTGCAATACGACCACGGCGCCGCCGTTCTGCTCCTGGAACCGGGAGGCGACTCGCTGCGGGTCGAAGCCGAGATCATCGCCTGGACCAAGGCCAAGTCGGCGCGTATAGGCACCCACGTCCCGGTCACGCCCGAGCTCCGCGAGTGGCTCGATCAGACGAAACACCCGCAGCTTCTACGTCCGGGTGAGGCCCGATCCCGTGTTCCGGCAAACGGCGAACAGCCGGCCCTGCGGCCGGTGGATGAATCGCATGCGGATGCGCGAGAGATGACCACGACGTCTGCAACGGCGCCCGGGAAAGTCGGCGGGGAGTCGGAGGCGGTGGAGCCGGCTGCGCGCGCGACCGGCACGATGCCAAAGGCCGCTCCGGAGGAGGATGCCGTGGCGCCGGCGGCGTTGCGCGCGCCGCTGCATTCGGCGGACCCCAACGTGCCCCGGGCTCGTTCCGTCCTCGCGGCCGTGCTGCGCCATCGTCAGCATCCCCTCGGCGTCCTCAAGATCTGCAGCACGAGCGTTGACGCTTTCACACCGGCCGACATCCGCGTCCTCGACCAGTTCCTTCCGCTGGCCTCGATCACCTTGTACAACTCGACGCTGTACAAGGCGCAGCATGATCTCTTGCTGACGGCCGAGCGCAAGACGGCGCTGGCCGACCTGGCGCGCGCCATCTCCCACGACCTCAACAACGCCTTTGGCGTCATCCTGCCTCTGCTGCAGACCATGAGGCGGGACTTGGACGCCGGAGAGGCCGAGCGGGATCAGCTCGCCCGCGACCTGGAGATCCTCGAGCACTATGCCAGCAGCAGCTCCCGCATCTTCCAGGGGTTGATCTCGGTGGCCCGAGGCGGAGCGGAGCCGGCCCGCTGGGCCGACCTCAACCCGATCCTGGACGCCGTGCTGCGCATGCTGAGCCGCAACCTGGAACGCCTGGCCATCGAGGTGGCGCGCGACTTCCGCGAGGACCTGCCCCGCGTGTACTTCCGCCGAGGCGAGATGGAGCAGATCTTCCTGAACCTGATCTACAACGCCCGCGATGCCATGCCGGAGGGAGGGACCCTTTCCCTGCGTTCGGCGCCGGAGGACGGCGGTGTCCGCATCGAGGTCGAGGACACCGGGACCGGCATTCCCGAGGAGATCCGCTCCCGCATCTTCGAGCCTTTCTTCACCACCAAGAGGGAGGGTTCGGGGCTCGGCCTGGACATCTGCCGCTCCCTGGTCTGGGACTACGACGGACGCCTGCGGATCGACTCCGCGCCCGGACAGGGAACCCGGGTCACGGTCTGGCTGCCCCCCCTTTCCGAACGATTGCGCGAAACCGCCGAGGGCGAAGGCCTGCCCGCCGGCCTGGCCCCGCCTGACCGCGAGCGCGACGGGCCGCAAGCCCCCGTGGAAACGGAGCAACATCCATGAGCCTCGAAGTCGACCCGCCGCGCGAACAGCGCCCCGCGCTCTTGAACCTGGCGCTGCCCCTGGCCGAACCGGGCACGCGCCGGCGCGTGCTGGTCGTGGACGACGAGCCCGGCATGCGCTATGTGGCGCGGCGGGTGCTCGAGAAGCGCTTCGACGTCGTCGAGGCCGAGGACGGGCGCCACGCGCTGGAGATCCTGGAACGGGAGCCGCTGCATATCGCCATCGTGGATGTCCGTCTGCCGGACGTCTCCGGGCTGGATCTTCTCACCAGCCTGAAGCTCTCCTCCCCGTCCATCGACGTCATCGTCATGACCGGCAGCGCCGCCGACATGGACGAAACCCTGGAGGCCGCGATCCGGCGCAAGGCGTTCTTCTTCCTCCGCAAGCCCTTCCCCATGACCGTTCTCGAGACGTTGACGGAGCGGGTGGCCGAGACGCAGGAGTTGGAAGAGCGGCTGGTGGCCTATGCGCGCACGCTGGAGGGTTACCTGGAGAGCGCCCGCGCCTTCCAGCAACGCCTTCTTCCGCCCCGCTTCTGGAAAGGCTCGGGGATCCGCATTGCCTCCCATTACTCGCCGAGCGAAAAGCTCTCCGGGGATTCCTTCGACTACTGGAACCTCGCGGGTGGAGGCACTGCCGTCGCCATCGTCGACGTCATGGGCCATGGCCCTTCCTCGGCCATGATCACCGGCATCGTCAAAAGCCAGCTCCGCAGCCTTACCCCGGAGTTCGACACGCCGGGCGAGGTGCTCTCCTGCCTCGAAGAGGAACTGGAACGGATCGCGCTGACCTCCTTCCTGACGGCGTTCCTGATATTCGACCGGCCGGAGGAAGGCAAGCTCACCTACGCCGGCGCCGGCCACCCCCCGGCACTGCTCTGGACGCCGGAAGAACACGACGGCTCGGCCTCCAGCATCCGGCCGCTGCTCTCCGAGGGGCTGCCCTTGAACACGCGGCTGCAGACCGGCGCCCGGACGACCACTGAGCTCTCACGCCGACCGGGCTCGCGGTTCCTGCTCGTGACCGACGGCTACACCGAGGCGACCTCTGCCGAGGGCGCCGTCTTCAACGAGACCGATGGGGGGCCGAACACGCCCCTTTGGAACCCGGCGACACCCTTTGGCCAGGCCGTGGAACGGGCCCTCGGCGCAGAGTCCCCCGAGACCGGGATCGTGACGTTGGAGCGAGCCTGGCGGGAGTTCACGACAGGCACCCAGGGGGAAGACGATCGCGCCTCGCTGCTTGCCTGGCTGCTCTGATCGTCCCGAACGCAAGCCCGCCGTCCTCAGGCGGGTGCGGTGAACGTGAGCCCGCCGTCCTCAAACCAGGTGCGGTGAACCTGAGCCCCGTCGTCGGGCCAGGTGCGAGCTGACGGGTTCCTCGGGGTTCGGACAGACAAGAAAGCTGCCAAAGAGAGAAGCGGCAAGATCTTGTCCGGATTCGTTCTTTCCCGAGGCGGTTTCTTCAGTGTATAATTGATCCAAAGGCCGCTGTCGCGACAGGTCTCCACCTGTCCGCCCTTCCACGACCATCCAGCCATAGTCATCCAAGGAGGCTCTGATGTCCTTCACGCGCCCGGACAACCGCAGGCGCCAGATCTCCGGCCGCGCGCGCTGCACAGCGCTCGTGGCCGCCGGAACGGCCCTCTTCGGGCTTTTGCTCCTGCCCGCGCTCGCCGCGGCCGGGACCATCCACCCGGCGGTAGCCGACCAGCTCGCCCGGCTCGCGCCCGGCGAGGAGGCCACGGTCATCGTGATGCTCGAGCAACAGGCCGAGATCCCCGCCCTGAACCAGGCCCTCAAGGTCGAGGGTGTCACGCGGCAGGAACGCCACCGCCGCGTCGTCGAAGCCTTGCAGGAGACCGCCCGCAGCACGCAGGGTCCGCTCGTGGCGAAGCTCGAGGAAATGGAACGCCAGGGCGCGATCTCGGGCTACACCCCGTACTGGATCGCGAACCTCGTCGTCGTCCGCGGCACCCGTGAGGCCATCGAGAGCCTCGGCGGACGGGCCGACGTCGGTCTGGTCGAGTCGAACTTCCAGCCGGAGTTGGTCGAGCCCGTGAGCAAGGGCGAGATCGTGAGCGGCGATCACGAGCGCGGCATCGGCGTCGCTCCCGGGATCCGCGCGGTCCGCGCCCCCGAGGTCTGGCATGAGCTGGGCATCAACGGAGCCGGCGCGCTCGTGGCCAACCAGGACACCGGCGTCGACGGCAACCACCCGGCCCTGCGCACGCGCTGGCGCGGCTACAACGGACAGCATCCCTGGCAGGAGTGCTGGCTGGACGTGCTGGGCGGCGGGGACCAGTCCCCGACCGACTACGGTTCGCACGGCACCCACGTCATGGGCACGATCACCGGACTCGGCGAGGGGACGCAGGACAGCATCGGCGTGGCGTGGGGCGCGCAGTGGATCGCCTGCAACTCCATCAACCAGGGAGTCGGCAGCGGCTTCGACAGCGACGTCATCCAGTGCTTCCAGTGGCTGGCTGATCCGGACGGCAATCCGAACACCATCGACGACGTGCCGGATGTGGTCCAGAACTCCTGGCGCATCAACGAGGGCTTCGGCGGCAACTACACCGACTGCGACACCCGCTGGTGGGCCGTCATCGACAACTGCGAGGCCGCCGGCGTGGTCGTGGTCTTCTCGGCCGGCAACGAGGGCCCGGGCGCCCAGACCATCGGTTCCCCGCCGGATCGCGCGACCAACGCCTACAACGTCTTCTCGGTCGGCGCGGTGGACGCCACCAACTACAACTGGCCGTACCCGATCGCCGGCTTCTCCTCCCGCGGCCCCACCGGGTGCAACGTGCCGCCCGAGCTGCGGATCAAGCCGGAGATCTGCGGCCCCGGCGTGGACGTCTACTCCAGCGTCCCCGGCGGCGGCTACCAGGGCGGCTGGAGCGGCACCTCGATGTCCGGCCCGCACGTCGCCGGCGTTGTCGGCCTGATGCGCGCCGCCAACCCGGACCTCGACGCCGAGACGATCAAGCAGATCATCTTCGATACCGCGCGGGATGAGGGGTCGTCCGGCGAGGACAACACCTACGGCTGGGGCTTCATCGACGCCTACGAGGCCGTGCTGCGCGCCATGACCGGCTTCGGCACGATCTCCGGCGAGATCGCCAACCAGAGCAACGGCGGCACCGGTGTTCCGCTGGCCCGCGTCCGCCTGGTCGAGATCAACCGGGCCTTCGTGGCCGACAACGGCGGAGCCTACTCCGGCCTGGCCCCCCAGGGCACCTACTCGGTCGAGGTCACGCACCCGTCGTTCGAGACGGTGGTGGTTCCGGACGTCGTCATCGTCGAGGACCAGGTCACCGACCTGGACGTCGCCCTCACCGACATCGGCGCGCCCGAGATCAGCGAGGTGCAGTACCCGCACTCCGTGCAGAATCCGGATAACCCGCTCATCATCGAAGCCACCATCACCGACTTCAGCGCTCTCGCCACCACGGAGTGCCTGTGGCGGGTGGACGGAGGGGAGTTCAACTCCGCTCCGCTGACCCTGGTCGAAGGCAACCGGTACCAGGCTTCGCTCCCCGGCCAGCCGATCGGCGCTTTGGTCGAGTTCTACCTGCACGCGGTCGACGCCGCCGGCAACGCCGCCGTCAGCCCGGTCGATGCTCCCAACTCGCTCTATGAGATCTACGTCGTCCTCGACTTCTTCTCGGACAACGTGGAGACCGACCGGGGTTGGACGCTATCGCTGCCCAACGACACCGGTGCCGGCCGCTGGGTGCGGGTCGATCCCTACGGCACCACCTACCAGGGCAACCAGATCGAACCGGCCGATGACCACACCCCGAGCCCCGGCACGCTCTGCTTTGTAACCGGCCAGGGCACCGAGGGTGGATCCGCGGGCCTGTCGGACGTCGATGGCGGCTGCGTCCACCTGACCTCTCCGGCCATGGACCTGTCCCAGGCGGCGGAGGCCATCGTCTCCTACTGGCGCTGGTTCGCGGTGGCGGGCCCGAGCGATGCGAACTTCAACGCCCAGGTCACCAGCAACGGCGGGCTCACCTGGGTCCCGTTGGAGTCGCTGACCACCTCGGCCAACACCTGGACGCAGCGGACCTTCGACCTCCGCGACATCGTACGGTTCACCAACCAGGTCCGCTTCCGGTTCGTCGCCTGCGACACCGGCAGCGAGAGCCTGGTCGAAGCGGCCATCGACGACTTCGCCCTCGAAGGCGTCCCGGGAGTGTCCGGAGCCTCCGATCCGAGGCCGGCGGCCCGCACCATCCTCTACACCAACCGCCCGAATCCCTTCTCGGCTGAGACCCACATCGGGTTCCGGCTCGCTTCGGCCGGCCCCGCTGAGCTGGCCATCTACGATCCGGCCGGACGGCAGGTTCGCTCCCTCATCTCCGGGCCTCTCTCCGCCGGCGAGCACGCGGTGGTCTGGGACGGCAAGGACACGCAAGGGCACGCGGTCAACGCCGGCATCTACTTCTATGAGCTGAAGACCGAGGGCTACACCTCGCAGAGGAAGATGCTGCTGGTCAAGTAACGACGGGCCGTCCCGTCAACACACGCCCGGCTCGTTCCCGACCGGGAGCGGTTCGATCGCACGGAAGAGGCGAGGGCTCACCCCCTCGCCTCTTCCATCTGGCGGGCTCCCCGATCGTGAACGGGCTCTTCCGGATCCGTGTTCCCGGTGAGCGACGATCCGGCGACCGGCCGGGGAATCGGCAACTCGATGGAAGGAGCTATCTGCTCGAGTTTCTGCTTGGGCCGGCGTGCGCAGGTCGCGGGGGCTGTGCTCCGCGGCGAGGTTCAGCGATCCGGGCCCCCTCGCGGGAGGGCGCGGTGGAGGAACGGCAGCCCGACCAGCGCCGGCAGCCAGTACCCGAAAAGCGAGTAGAGGATCCCGACCCCCAACGACACATTCGCCGGAGCATAGGGCGCGAACAGCACCATCATGGCCGAGTCGCGGGTCCCCATGCCGCTCAGGGTGAGCGGAAGGAGCCCGACGAAGATGGCGAGCGGCAACGCTCCGGCGGTGAAGAAGAGCGGCACCGGCGTCCCGAGCGCGAGGTAGGCCAACGCCACCTGCAGAATGCTGGCGAACCAGTTGAGCACGGTAAAGAGGATCACCCAGCCGAGCAGGGATGGTGACCGGCTGATCAGGCGCAGCGAACGCAGCATCGGCTCGGCCTTGCCGCGCAGCTTCCCCGGCAGCGGCAGGCGGAAGCGCAGCATGATCACGAGCGCCAGCACTCCGGCCGCCAACCCGGCCCCGGCCAGCAAGGCAAGACCGTACCGCTGAAAGGCGAGGCACCCCACCAGGGCGAGGGCGAGCAGACAGAGCACGTCCATGGTTCGTTCCGCCAGCACGCTTCCCACCACCAGCGCCGGAGGGATCCGGTCCTTGAGGTAGTAGGCCTTCATCAGGTCGCCCGACTTCGACGGCGTGATCGTTCCCATCGGCCAGGCGGCCATGATCATGTTGAAGCACTCGCGGAGGGAAACGGAGTAGCCGAGCGATGCCAGCATGCGCCGCCAGCGAAACGCCGCGAGCAACGGAAAGGTCACCGTGCAGAGCGCGGCCAGGCCGAGCAGAACCGGATCGGCCCCGCGCAGGGTCGCCCAGACGCTGGAGTAGTCGATCTCGCGCGAGAGCAGGTAGAAGACGCCGGCTGTAACCACCGCAAACACGCCCAGGCGCACCCAGCCTTTGCGGTCGTTGCGCAGCTTGGCCCACCGCGAGTCGATCGCGGCGGAGGGAGCGGTCGCCTCGTCTGGGTATTCCGTGTTGTGGCGCGGCTCCATCAGGCTCCGCTCTCCGGCGCCCCGGCGCCGAGGTGGTAGTCGACCTGCCGGGCGATCGTGATCCTCCCCGCGCGGTTCAGTTCCTTGATCTGTGCCGACGTCAGGTAGCTGGCCCGCAGCGGCAGTTCCTGGAGTTGGAAATAGCGGCTCTGCGGCACGTAGCGGACGAAGAACTCATCGCCCAGACGAACCTTGGTGAAGGCGACCCCCTGGCGAATGATCTCGTCGTGGATCGTCACCGAAGTCGGACCGAAGCTCACCGACCGGCGAAACGAGGCGGGAGCCTTGGCGCTCCTGGTCATGAGCAGGTTGCGGATCCAGCCCTTGATTGCGTAGGCCAGCCGGTCATGCCAACCGAAGGCGAGCATGAAGACGCGGAAGGCGATCATGGTGATCGGATTGAAGAGCTTCATCACCATGTGGTGCATCGGCCCCGCCACCTCGACCATCTCCTCGCCCGGTCCGGCCTCGGATGGGGCGGCCGCGGCCGGCGGCGGCTCGTGACGGGTGCGGAAGGCCTCGTCGATCCACTGCGAGCTGACGACCTTCCCGTTGGCCAGGGACGCGAGAACGCCGCAGTCGCTCTCGACCAGTTCACCGGTGTCCAGGCGGAAGAGCTTGAAGACCCCGCCCTTGGCCAGGTTGGTCAACGCGTAATAGTCCCGGCCCCGGGCGTCCCGTCCCCGGCGGGCATGGATCTTCGCTCCCGGCCAGTAGCGGGAGAAGGGTTCGCGCTCGTAGGGCAGCGCCGGCAAAGACTCCGGCCGCGCGGAGTAGTCGACCCACGACTCGAGGAACTCGGGGATGCGGTAGAGGAAGTAGCGATCCTCCTGGATTTCGGGCGGCACCAGGGCGCGCTCGTCCAGCCCCCGCAGCATCCGTTCGGCCACGGCCGAGGCCAGGGGCACCCCCTGTCCCCCGTAGACCTCATAGCCGTGCGGGTAGAAATGCAGGGTGTTGCGGCTTCCCATCGATCCGGCGTAGTGCCCGTTGGGATAGACGAAGTACGAGGAGAACTCGATGGCGCGCCGGCAGACCTGGTCGAGACGTGGATCCTGGTAGAGCTTCTGCAGCTTGGCCAGGAAGCTCACCGTCGCGGACAGGTAACCCAGGTCGGTGCCGTCGTACTCCAGGCACCAGCCCTCGTCGTAGCAGTACCGCAGAAAGTCCTCGACGCGAACATCGAACCCGCTCTTCAGCTTGGGGTCCTTGATCAGGTCATAGGCTTCGTAGATCGGCAGAAGGGCCATGGCGTGATGATTGGCCAGCACGCCCGGCTCGTCCTGGCGCGCCAGGTAGTGGCCGGCCCGCGCCACCGCGTCCAGGAAGCGTGTCCGCATCTCGGGCGGCATGGCGTCGCCGACCAGCCGATAGCTGGCGCACATGGCATAGAGGAGGAAACCGGTCGGGCCGGCCCAGCCGCGCTCATTCGGGTAGAACTCGTCGAAGGACCCGTCGCCCTTCTGGATCTTCATCCAGTAGTCGATGCCGGCCAGGGTCCACTGCAGGACCTTGGGGTTCTGGTAGTAGGGATTGTCCGGAAAGGGAACCGAGTGGACCAGCGCCAGGGAGTGCGTGCCGAACTGGGCGATCGAGGAGGGGAAATCCAGGGTGCGGCAGAGCCAGTACTCGCGGTTGAAGCAACCGTAGGTGCGACTGAACTCGTTGCGGTCCTGCAAGGAGAGCAGCCGGGGAATCTGGCTGAGGGCCTTGCGGGCATAGACATCGCGGAGGTTCGCCGTCCCCGCTTGCGCCGGCGCTTGCGCCTGCGCTCGCATGCCCGTTCCTACACCCGGCACTCCCGATCGCGACGGGGCCGCCTCGACAGCCCCCGGCATCGCCGGTTCCACGCCGCTCGCCTCGGCCGGCCGCAGGCCGGCGCCGGCGGTCTTCTTCGATTCGAACATCTGCTCTCCTACCTCCAATCCTGCACAACGTAGCTGCCGTGCTCGTCCGCGCCCAAGAGGGATCCGGTCCTCTCCCCCAGCGCGTCGAGCCGGCGGCGCGTGACCTCCACGGCCAGATCCGACTCGTCGGCCACGACCCATCGGCGTCGCGTCCGACAGGCCGCGACGGCCGTCGTGCCTGAGCCGCAACAGAAGTCGCCCACGAGATCCCCCGGATTGCTCGCCGCCAGGAGGATCCTCTCGAGCAAGGCGACCGGCTTCTGGGTGGGGTAGCCGGTGCGCTCCCGGGAGTCCTGCGTCAACCACGGGATCTCCCAGACATCGTCCAGTCCCCGGTACCGGTACCAGCCTCCGTCGTCCCTGAACTCCTCCACTCCCTTGCGGCACATCCGGTGCGCCAGGTACTTCTTCTGCGTCAGCCGGTGGAACGTGTGTCCGGGGCCGCGTCGGAAGTACAGGATCGTATCATGTTTGCGCGCGAACCACTGCCGGGGGATTCCCCCGGTCGCGTAGTGCCAGATGATCTCGTTGAGGAAGTTTTCGGCGCCGAACAGCTCTTCCAGAAGCAGACGAACACGGTGGCTCTGGCGGTGATCCGCGTGCAGGAAGAGCGCTCCCCCCGGACGGAGCAGGCGGTGAACCTGGACCAGGGTTGGCCCCAGCCATTTCGGGACCTCGCTCGGGTCATGAAAGGCGGGTGCGCCGCTCCTGGCAGAACCGGAGCGGCCCCCGGAGGGCTGGCCGGGGCTCCCGGCGTCGAACCGTCCGCCGCGGCCGCGCAGGAAGCGGCGGGTCGTTCCGGTGCCAAACGGGGGATCCAGGTAGACGAGATCGAAGAGCCCGTCCCCCAGCCGGGCGGCGACCTCTGGCGCGGATCCCCGAATGAGCAGGTTGGGCGAACCGCTCGTGACCATCACGGAGCGCGGTCCGGCGGACAGCAGAGTGCGCTCATGGCCGAACGGCGCGGGCTGCGAGTCTCCTGAAGGGTGCGGCTAGCTCTCCAGTTCGACATTCCAGTACTCGTGGGATATGAACTGCTCCCACGAGGTGCGCCGGTGGCCAAGAGGAATCGTGATACACGGCGTCCAGGGAGGTTCCGCCGGCCGGCGGTAGAGCCTCATTCCCGCTTCCTCAGCGGTCCGATCGCCCTTGCGGCGGTTGCACTTCAGGCAGGAGAGCACGCAGTTCGTCCAGGTCGAGTTGCCCCCGCGGGATCTCGGGATGAGATGGTCGACGGAGAGGTCTTCGAGGGCGGGTTTTGACCCGCAGTACTGGCAGGTGTAACGGTCCCGGCGGTAGATGTTGCGGCGCGAGAAGGTGACGCGACGGCGCGGAAAGCTGTCGTAGTCGTTGAGCAGCACCACCTCGGGAATCTTGAGGCGAAGACTGACGGTGCGCACGCAAGGCTCTTCCTCGGCCACGCGCAGGCTTGCCCACGAGTCGAAGTCGTGGACGCTGTAGTCCTCCGGGTGCACCGCCCGCGCCGCCTCCCGGTACAGCAGGCAGATCGCGGCGCGCACCGAGGTGGTCCCGATCGGAACCCAGCTGCGGTTGAGTACAAGCGTGCGCTGATCCAGCATACGAACCTCTCCGCCCCCGACGACCCTGGACGGCTCAGCGCCGGCCAGCGCGGTCCTCGATGAGACCGGCCCGGGTCGCGACAAACCCTATCATGGGAAGGGGATACCGTAAAGCTCGAATTGTGGCAGGAATTCTTATCCGCCGGCGGAGAGCGAGCCAGGCCGGGAGACGCGCCATCCCAGATCTCTTCATGGCCATGGGGTCTTCCGTATTGCGGAAGCACCATTCCGATCACGATCGAGCGGCCACTTCGATCGAATCGCCGACGCGCAGGATCCCGGGCTCGATCACACACAGATAGATGCCGCGCAGGTTGCGATGGCGCAGCTTCGCATCGGATACCAGTCGAAGGGCTCCGTCGCCGAACCGGGTCCTGAACTTGCGGCAACCGTTGTGGGGTTTGGGCGTGACCTCGAGCAAGGCCGTTCCTGCGCGCAGGCGGCTCCCGGCCGGAAGGTTGCCGGTGGAAAGGTCGAGAGAGACGAAGAGGTTGTCTCCCGCCAGGACGAGCGGCTGACCGCCGGCGATGAGGGCTGCCACGTCCGCCTCCATCACCGCGATCTGCGCCTGGGGATCGAGGGGAAGACGTCGTTCCCAGGCGTCCCCTTCGACCCCACGCCCGGGAGACAGCTCAACCTCGGCCGGCGTTTCGCGGAGGCCACCTTCCCCGCGGCGGCAGATCAGGATCACAGCCCCTCGATCGCGCGGGGCGGGCGGCAACGCGGACAGACCCCGCTCCAGGTCGTCGAGCGTGAGGTGACGCCTCGGATCGCCGGTGGAGGCCGAGTTGATGGCTGCTTCCATAGACTCCATCCCCAGGTGGTGGCCCCTGGTCCCTGCCTGAGCCGACGGATGAAAAAACAGATCCAATTCGGCTGCGGATGCGCAACTCCGGAGTATAGTCCACCGGATGCGGTGGGCCGTCGTCTCGAATCCTCGAGCTGACGACACCCCCCCGGCTTCAGAGCAGACAACCATCAGCCGGAGTGCCGGCACCATCACACGAGAACGACCCGCATGGAGGAGCACGAACATCATGACCCAATCGACGCTGTTTCCCAGGGGGCTGGCGCTGCTGGTTCTTCTCGCCGGCATGTCCGGCGCGAGTTCCGTCCAGGCCCGCCACAGCTTCCAGGCCGGCCTGGGCTTCGCGTCCGCCATCCCGCAAGGGGCGTTCCAGGACAACACGGATGCGAACGGTTACGGGATTGGCGGCTCCTTTTTCTGGCGCCCCCCATCCAGCCCTCTCCTCCTGGGCGTGGACCTCAGCTATCTGGTCTACGGACACCAGGAGCGGACCGAGTTCCTGAACCCCAACATCCCGGAAGTCACGGTCGAGGTGACCACGGACAACAACCTCGTCCAGGGAGCGCTTGCGCTGAGGCTGCAACCCATGCGTGGAACCCTGCGCCCGTACGTGGAGGGGCTCCTCGGGTTCAATTACCTCTTCACCGAGTCGGCCATCCGGGATGAGGACGACAACGAAGAGGTCGCGAGTTCGAAGAACTTCGACGATACGGCTCTTGCCTGGGGAGGCGGCGGCGGTTTGATGATCGAGGTGTACCGCGGTGACGACCGTCCCGGCCGGGTCCGGTCGGTGGCGATCGATCTCCAGGGCCGCTACCTCGTGGGAGGAGAAGCCCGCTACTTGAAGGAGGGGTCCATCCGCCGTGAGGAGTCAAGGCTCACCTTCGATTCCCACCGGTCAGACACGGACCTGGTGACCTGGCGCGTGGGAGCCGCTCTGGAGTTCTAACCCTGACCGAACCGGCGCCGGAATCGCGAGCCGGCGCCGGAATCGCGAGCCGGCGACGCCGCGGGATCCGATCAGGATCGCCTCTTCTTCTCGTAGGTTCCCATCAGTTCGGTCTGCTCGAGGATGTGCCCGTTCATCGCCTTCTCGAGCTGCGCCTTCGTCGGGGTCTTCAGGTCCGCCAGCACGGTGTCGAGCGCGTAGAGCTTGAAGTAGTAACGATGCCGGCCGATCGGCGGACAGGGGCCGCCGTATCCGGTCCGCTTCCAGTCGTTGAGCCCCTCAAGGACGCCCTTGGGCAGCGCCGTCGCGGTCACCGCGGCCGGCAACTCCGCCAGGTCCGGAGGCAGGTTATACAGGACCCAGTGAACATAGGTCATTTTCGGCGCCTTCGGATCGGGCGCGTCCGGATCGTCCACGATCAGGGCGAAGCTGCGCGTCTGTGGCGGTGCGCCGCTCCAGCGCAGCTGCGGCGAGGTGTCGTCGCCCTCGCAGGTGTGAACGGTCGGGATCTCCCCCTGTGAAGAAAACGCCTTCGATGTCAGCGTGAGTGCCATGGTCCTTGCTCCGTTGTCGATGCCCGGGCGAGACCGCGGCTGGCGGAGTGCTCGGCGTGGCGGAACTCCACGACCCATCGAGCACGGGCGACCGGCATCCGCCGCGCCCGGCAGTCTCGCGTTTCTACGTTTCCACCCACGGCCCGTCCCCGACCGGGACGGCCCGACTAGGCTCTCGCGCACCCGCTCTGGTTCCTCGCTCTCGCGTGCCCCCTCCGGTTCCTCAATCCCGCGCGGCCTGGGCGGCTCGCCCGAATGAACGCGCCTTGCAAGACCAGATCTCCGGACGAAACCGGCGGAAGCCGGTGGAATACTTCCGCCCGAAACGCCTCGGAACCGAGGGCTTTCACAGCCGGGCGAGAACGGCGTCGGTCAGCTGCGAGGTGGTCGCCGCTCCCTTGGAGAAGACCTCGGGACCGCCCGGGAGCCGGAGCATGTCGTAGGTCCGGACCTTGCCTTCGGATACCACCTCGCCGATGGCCGCCCGAATCCGGTCCGCTTTGCCGGTGTCGCCGATGTGATCGAGCATCATGGCGGCGGTCAGGATCATCGCGATCGGGTTGACGATCGGCGGATCGAGCTTCTCGTACTTCGGAGCGCTGCCATGCGTCGGTTCGAAGACCACCACCTCCCGGCCGATGTTGGCGCTGGCCGCGAAACCGAGCCCGCCGACCAGGCCGGCGAACCCGTCGGAGACGATGTCGCCGAACATGTTGCTGGAAACGATGACGCCGTAGTCCTCCGGGTTCTTGGTCAGCCACATCATCTGGGCGTCGATATTGGTGTCCCGGACGGCGATCCCGGGGAACTCCTTCTGGATCTTCTTCGCCTCGGACAGCATCATCCCCGAGGTCTCGCGCACGACGTTGGGCTTCTCGCAGACGGTGACCGACTTGTAGCCGAACTTCTGCGCGTACTCGAAGGCGGCGCGGCAGATCCGCTGGCAGGCCGCCCGGGTGAAGATGCGGCAGGATACCGCGAGGTCCTCCCCCGGCACTTTCTGGAACGGCTTCATCTGCGGGTGGGTCTCCAGCGCCTGGCGCACCGGCGCCGGCGGATTCGTCCACTCGACGCCCGCGTAGAGGCACTCGGTGTTCTGCCGGAAGATGACCGCGTCCACCTTGGGCTCGACAAAGCCGTCCCCCTCGCGGCGGATGAAGTTGAGGGGGTTGCCCCGGAAGCTCCGGCACGGGCGGATGGAGATGTCGAGATCGAAGAGCTGCCGCATGCGGACGATCGGGCTGCGATAGACATGCCCTTTGCCCTTGAGGCCGGGATTCAGCTCAGCCTCGGCCTTGTCCTTTGGTTTGCTGGTGATCGCTCCGAAGAGGGCCAGCTTGTGCTCGCGGAGCAGATCGATGGTGCGTTCGGGAAAGGCATTGCCTTCGGAGCGCCAGAACTCCCAACCGATGTCCCCGTGAACGTAGTCCGCCTCGAATCCCACCTTCCGCAGGACCCGGATCGCCTCGGGCATGACCACCTTGCCGATGCCGTCGCCGGGCATCGTGACGACCGTGCGCTTCATCCTCTCCCCCTTTGTTGACCCCGCACCGCGCCTGGCGCCCACCGGCTCCCGGCGGGCATTTAGAAGGATTCTCGCCCACAAACCGCCCACCTCGCAACGCAACACAATTCCTTCCACGGGCTATAGGTCAGGACGCCGGCGGCGACGCATCGCCATCGCGGCTCCGCCAACCAGCCCGGCCCCAACCTGGGTGGCCCTGGCCGGCTCCGGGGCCGGAGCCGCAGGATCGTCCGGGCTCATCGCTCGGAACGCGGAGCTGTGGGTGGCGCCGAGGATCAGCGCTCGCGCAGAAGCTCGAAGAACGCCGTGCCGGAGAGTGGGGCAATCGCGGCGACCTCCGCGTTCTCACGGACGTGGGCAGCCTGCCGCATCCCGACCAGGGGCGCCAGCACGCCGGGAGTGGAACGGACGAACTGGATGGCCCGCTGGGCATTTGTCGACAGATCCGGCATGCGCTGCGCGAATCGCTCCGGCACATGCGGGAGCACCTTGCCCTGCAGAAGCGGGACGCTCACCACCACGGCCAGCCCATAGGCCGCCGCCGCCTCGAAGAGCGGAACGGGCTTGCCCTCCAGAAGCTGCGTGGCCGAGCCGAGCGCCTCGAACATACCCAGGTTGTACGGCAGCTGCAGCACGCGAAACCCATGTCCATCTCCCCCGACCTCGCGGGCGATGGTCATGAGCCGCTCCAGCGAGAGATGTCCGCGCTGATCGGCGGGCACGCGGAATCCGTTCCAGGTGGCCACGCCGTAGCAGCCGACCTTCCCTTCCGCCATCTTCCCTTCCAGCATCCGGAACGCGGCGGCGACGCGGGAGTAGAACTCGTCAGCGGGCGCCTCGTCGAGCTGTTGTTCGACACTGTGCAGGAAATACACGTCCACCGCCTCGAGCCGGAGATTGGTGAGGCTGCGCGCGAGTTGGTCCTCGAGATAGCGGGGCGCGATGCAGTGCGACCCCGCCACGATGTCGGACGGCCGCAGGATGCCAGTCTCGATGTAGGCGCGCTTGAGGTAGGCGGACGGATTGGGCGGCACCTCGCCGTCGAAGGGGATGTATCCCCCCTTGGTCATCACCCAGACCTCGTCGCGAGTCGCTTCCCCCGCGCGAAAAAGCTCGCGCAGGCCTTCGCCGACCGCCCGTTCACTGCGCATGTTCCGGTAGTTGATCGCGCAGTCGATGACGTTGATCCCGCGCCGGATCGCTTCCATGACCGACTCGGTGTACTGGCGGTCCCCGGTGGCATCGGCCGGTCCCGTGTAGGTTCCCATGCCGATGCTGCTCAAGCGCAGAGATGACGGCCCCGCGCCCGGCCACGAGCGAAAGTGCTCCGGCGCGCAAGCTCCGGCCAGTCGGTCGACGTATCTGCGGGTTCCCTCGGGGCTGGCCAACGATGACATGAGCTCTCCTTGGCTGACGACTGCATGGATTATTCCAGCAACCCGGCTCAGGGGCAACGCCGCGCTCCCCCTCCCGAGGCAACTCCTTCTGGCTCACGAAAACTGTCCTTCCCATAGGGAGGTGACATCATCTCGTGGCAGTCAGGGGGTGACAAAATCATGGAGCAGCCGGAGACGGTGGCGCACGGCTTGACCCTCAACGGCTTGCGTGGCACCCTGGATGGTTGCCGCACGCGCCCGGCGCGCGCACAGTCCCGCACTGCTCGTCAATTCCAAGGGAGATCATTCATGGACCGGAGTCCCATCACGGATCGGAATCCGTTACCGGACCAGCGGGAGCATTACCCCCACTGGGAAAAGACCAAGGATCTCATCGATCAGCTGATCGACGTGACCCTGAACTACCGCCAGAGCGGACATCCGGGCGGTTCCCGCTCCAAGGTCCACGCCTTCGTGGTCACCCTCCTGGGCGGCATCATGCGCTGGGACATCCGGCGCCCCGAGAAGCGGTTCGCGGACCGTTTCGTACTGGTGGCCGGACACACTGCCCCACTGGTGTACTGCACCCTGCCGGTCCTCTACGAAGCCCTGCGCGTCAAGCACCGCCAGACCGGAGATCCCCGCTACGCGGTCCCCGACGCCGAGCACCGCGCGCTCTACTGGGAGGACCTGATCGGCTTCCGCCGCCGCGGCGGCCTGGCCGGGCACGCGGAGATGGAGGGCAAGACCCTCTTCTTCAAGTTCAACACCGGCCCCTCCGGGCACGGCAGCCCTGCGGCCGCGGGTGAGGCGATGGCCCTTAAGCGGGCCGGCGCCGGCGAGGTCAAGGTCTACGCCTTCGAAGGCGAGGGCGGGCTGACCGCCGGAGCCTCGCACGAGACCCGCAACTCGGCCTGGGGCCTCGGCCTCGACAACCTGGTCTACGTCGTCGACTGGAACGACTTCGGCATCGACGACCACGCGGTTTCCAGCGTGGTCCACGGCACCCCGCGCGACTGGTTCGAGCCCGCGGGCTGGAGAGTCTCCGAGGCGCGCGACGGCAGCGACTGGGCGCAGGTCCACGCCGCGCTCTTCGATTGCGTCCACGGGGACAACCCTCCGGGCATTCCCCGCATGTGCTTCGTGAAAACGCGCAAGGGGCGCGAGTACCTGAAGTACGACCACCAGAGCCACGGCTCTCCCCACGCCCAGAACTGCGACCTCTACTGGGCGACCAAGCGGCCTTTCGCGGAGAAGTACGGCATCACCTTCGAAGGGTGCGATCAAGCGGCCCCCAAGGATGCGGCGGCCTTCCGGGAACAGACCCTGACCAACCTTCGCCACGTCATCGAGGTCCTCCATCGCGACCAGGCTCTGGTCGACTACCTGGCCGACACCCTCGTCCGGATCGGGGATTCGGTGCCCGAGACCATGCCCGCCTTCCGCCTGCAGCGAAAGCCGGGGAACCCGTGGCGGGACCCTGAACTGACCAACTTCCAAGGCTATCCCGAGGGCATGTGGGCCAAGCCGGGAGAGAAGCAGCCCAACCGCGCGGCGCTCGCCCGGTGGTTGTCGTGGGCCAATGCCTGGGCCCGCCGGAAGTACGACCGACCGCTCTACCTGGGGATGTCCGCCGACCTCGCGGAGTCGACCAACCTCGCCGGTGTGGCGAAGGACTTCGGGGACTGGCCGGGCTACGGCAAGTACGAGCGGAACAAGAACCCCGAAGGTGTCCTGCTTCCCCAGGAGATCACCGAGTTCACCAACTCGGGGATCTCGGCCGGCATCGCCACCGTGAACCTCTCCACGAGACCGTACGAGGAGTGGGACGGCTTCGGCGCCGCCTGCTCGACGTACGGTTCCTTCAGCTACCTGAAGTACGGCCCGATGCGGCTCTTCAGCCAGCTCGCCCAGGACACGCCTTTGAAGGTCGGCAACGTCCTCTGGATCGCGGGACACTCCGGCCCCGAGACTGCCGACGACAGCCGCACCCACTTCGGCATCTTCGCCCCGGGCGTGACCCAGCTCTTCCCCGATGGGCACGTCTTCGATCTGCACCCGTGGGAGTACAACGAGGTCCCCGTGGTGCTGGCCGCCGCGCTGGCCGCGGGGGCGCACATCACCGCCCTGCACCTGACCCGTCCGGCCATACCGATCCCCGACCGCGCCGCCCTCGGCATCGCCTCGCACTTCGAGGCGGCGCGCGGGGCCTACCTCATCCGGGACTTTCAGCCCGGCCGCAAGAAGATGGGCACCATCCTGGTCCAGGGGACGCTCTCGACCCACAACACGGTCGCGATCCTGCCGAAGCTCGAGGAGGCGGGACTGAACGTGAAGATCGTGGCGATCATTTCTCCTCAGCTCTGGACTCTTCAACCGGCGGAGTACCGGGAGCGGATCCTCCCCGAGGAAGACTGGATCGACTCAACCTGCATCTCCAACCGCTCACGCCGGCTGCTTCACGACTGGCTGCCGCACCAGGTGGCGGCCGAGTACGCGATGACCAGCGACTTCGACAACCGCTGGCGCACGGGGGGCAACCTCGATGAGGTGATCGAGGAGGCCCATCTCTCCCCGGAATGGCTGCTGAAGGGAATCGAGCGATTCGTCCGCGACCGCGAGAGCCGGCTGGGACGCTTGCGGGCTGCCCTCGACAAGGCATCTCGCGCCTGAGGCCAGGGGAAGGAAATTCGCGAGGACCTGGCCCGTTCAAGGCGACGACCTCATCGGTCACGAGTCAAAGCTGGAGGCAGCGCAATGCCGCCCCCACAAAGGTCCGTCTGGTCCAATGCGGGGGTGGCGTGCAATCTGGGGGCTGACTCGGCCGGGGGTCCAGGGGTGATTGCGCGGATCACCCGGAAGGTCGGTCGATGGCTACCGCGGTGTCTAGTACGAGCTACGGCCTGTGAACGGCGACTCCATTTCCCTCGGGCGATCCAGGACGAAGATCTGGCAGTCCACGCCGTGCTTGGCGGCAACGGCCTGCGCGATCGCCTGGAGCGCGTGGATGTTTCGGCCTCCTCGACCGATCACCTGGCCAACTTCGGGCGGCATGGCGGCGATCTCCACCACGATCGACTTCTCACCTGTCACCCTCTGGACCCGAACCAGCTCGGGTCGATCAACCAATGCTGCGACAACTCTCTGAACAAGTTCGAGGACTGCCGCTTGCGCCTTCTCCTGGGGTGAGGTCAACTCCCCTTCCCTCCGTCTCCTGCGGCATACCGTCATATGCCCGATGGTGCCCCACTGAGGGGGCGTGGATTGCAACAGCCGAGCCTGAGGTGGCTCGACAGGACCGGAAACAGTAATCTATCCAGAACGGAACATCCACGCAACGGTATCATTTTAGCGGCGTAGCCCCGACACATGAGATTCTTTCGCAGTGAGCTCGTCCCATCCTCAACTACGCAGGTGGCGCGTGCGCTTTAGGGTGCTATTCTGCCGCCGTAGTCGGCGTCGCAAGGACGCGGCGCCCTGCTGCATCACCGGCGGGAACCCGCCTTTGCAGAGGAGCCGTGTGCCCATGCGCCCCCCCGCACTGTTCGTCTTCGCGGTTACCGCGAGTCTGCTGCTCTCCGCGATCCCCGAGCGCGCTCCGGCTGCCGGCACCGACGATGCCCGGCTTCTGACCGAATTGGACCGCTCCGATTCCGAGGATCGCCGGCGGGAGATCTGCCAGGAGATCCTGCGTAACCGCCCCCAACCCTATGCGCGGGATTTCTGTGAGGGCTACGAAGCTCTCGTCGCGGGGCGCGACGCGGAAGCCGATCAGCTTCTGGAGGCGTCTCTGGCAGCCCGGCCGGACTTCGCGCTCGCGTGCATCCTTTACGGCCGGACGGTCGAAGCGCGCGGCCAGTCGGAGCGAGCCGCCGCCTACTACAGGCGCGCGATCGAGCTCCAGCCCGATCGGACCGATTCCCGCTTCGCCCTCGGTTCGCTCCTCTTCCGCCGCGGGACCACCGAGGATCCCAGCTACCTGCCGCAGGCTCTCGAAGCGTTCCGCCGGATGACCGAAGAGGATCCGGCCTCCCCAAACGGCTGGAGCAGCATGGGCGCGGTCCTCGCGCACCTGGGGCGCTTCGCCGACGCCGAGGAGATGTACCGCAAGGCCATCGAGCGCGACCGGAACGACCCGGCGCTCCACGACAACCTGGCCGCCCTTTACCTGCGCTGGGGGAAAGAGGAGGAGGCCCAGAAGGCCTGGGAGCGGACGCTGTCGCTCAACCGGGGATACGGTCACGCGGTGATCGAGCTGGCAGCCCTGCATGGCCGCAGTGGACGGCTCGTCGAAGCGGTCCGCACGCTCGAAGGCGGCCGTAGCGCAGTGCAGGCTCCACCGTTGGGGCCGCGGATCCGCCGCACCCTGGGGTTCGTCTATCTCCAGCTCGGCGATCAGAACCTCGCGATGGAGCGTTTTCGCGAGGCGATCGCGGCCGGCAGCGACGCCCTGGCCAGCCTTGGCCTGGGGCACATGCTGATGCTGCGCCAGGTGCTCCAGGAAGCCCTCCCGTTTCTCGAGACCGGAGCTTCCCGTGACGCCGCGCTGGCCGTGCCCTTCGTGGCCGCCTGGGCCGCGCGGATCCAGCCGGCCATCTCGGCCGGCTCGGCACCCCACCTCACGCGCGTGCTGGCCCAGGTCTCGACCAGCGGAGCCGCCGCCGACTCGGTTCTCCAGGGAGCCCGCGGCGCCGAGGCGTCCACGGCCCTGGTCTCCTTCGCGCTGCCCGGATGGAACTTCAACAACGCGGAAGAGGCGCTCGCATCGGTGCGGGCCGATTCCACCGCCGGCGGCATCGACGTCGCTCCCGTACCCATCAAGCAGGTGGCTGCCGAGTACCCGGAGTCCGCCCAGGAGGCGGGTATGACCGGAACGGTCCACATCGAGGTGACGATCGACGCCAAGGGCAAGGTCAAGAACGCCGTGATCGCGGACTGTCAAGCGGCCCCCATCCTTTGTGAATCGGCGCGCGCCGCCGCCCGGCAGTGGGAGTTCGAGCCGGCCAAGAGATACGGGCGGCCGTACGAGACGACGGTGGTCCTCCCCTTCCGATTCTCGAACTGAACTCGAACGGAAGGGGCGCGCCGTGCGCTCCGGCCGGACCTCCGGCCACCTTGCTGGCAAGGGTCGAGAAGACACGGGACATCATCACCCGTGGGCTGCCCACCGGAACGGGTGACCCGCTGCACGAAGGAGGAATGATGGTGCCGCCTCAGAATGCCGCCATATCCGGCGAGCGGGAACGGCCGTGACTGATCCCGGGCAGGAAAGCGGCATCGAGAGCCCCCAGAGCCACGGAGTGTCCGGCGTGTCGGGCCGGTCCAGGATCCTGCACCTCGCCGACCTGCACCTGGGGGCCCGGCATGCCTACGCCGGCAGCGCCGCTGGAGCCCGGTCCGAGGAAGCCGACCGCGCGCTCGCCCGAATCGTCGACTGGGTGCTGCGGCCCTCCTCGCCGATTGCCGCGGTGATCATCGCCGGCGATCTCTTCGACTCCCCCTTTCCGGAACCACCGCTCGCCGCCTTCGCCCTGGGGCAACTGCGGCGGTTGACCGACGCGGGCATCCGGCTTCTGACCGTCCCGGGCAACCATGACGAGCTGAGCTATCCGAAGAGCGTCTACCGGCTGCATGAGGCCGTCTGGCCGGGGCGGCTGGTCGTCGAGCCAGCCCCGACCCTGGTCGACTCGTGGGAGATCGCCGGCACCCACATCGATCTCTACGCAATGGCCTTCGTCGCGGGCCGGAGCAATCCGCCCTACGAGCAGTTCGCCGTTCGATCCAAAGACGCCCGCAACATCGCGGTTTTTCACGCTTCCCTCGACCGCTCGTGGCCGGACCGCTCCATCCAACTCACCTCCGCGGCGCTGGCCCCGCTCGGGTTCGACTACATCGCGCTGGGCCATATCCACAGCGCCTCGGTGCGCCGCGTCGGCCAGGGTTGGGCCTGTTATGCGGGGCGGATCGAAGGGGGCGGCTTCGACGATCCCGGCGGCGCCGGCCTGGCGATTCTTGACGTGACCCGGGAGACCTGGAAGCCCGAACGGGAGGAGTTCGCGCACCGCCGCTTCATCCAGGAGGAGTGGAACATCTCCTCCCTGCCTTCCGCCGACGGGTTGAAGGCACGGATCGACGCGTTCACGCGGTCGGGGGCGATCTCCCCTGTGGACAGCGGCCTCGCGGATGGCAGCCTAACGGAGGATAGCCTCTCCAGCAGCAGCCTGACGGAGGATAGCCTCCCCAGCAGCAGCCAGAGGAAGAGCGCCGCGGCGGTCTACGGTCCGCGCGGACGTCCGGACGCACCGATCGTGCGGCTTCGCCTGACGGGTTGCCCGGGATTCGCGGTGGACACCGCGGCGCTGGCCGAACGGGCTCGCGGGAGCTGTTTCCATCTCGAGATCCTCGACCAGACCGCGTCCGGCCCGGAGTCGTTGGAAGAACTCGCCGCGGAACCCACCGTTCGCGGGTTGTTCGTGGCCGAAGGTCTGCGCAACCTGAGGAATGCCCCCGACGAGCGGCGGCGCCGCCTTTGCGAGACGGCCATTCGCCAGGGCCTGGCCGCGTTTTCCGCGGGAGAACGAAAGGGATGAGCCGCGGCCAGGGCCCCGATCCCGTCACCGCGATGACTGCCGCTCCGGAGCGCACCGGCGAGAACCGCGATGGACCCCGGCTCTGTGAGCTGGTGTTGGCCGGCTTCGGTGTCTATGACCATCCGACCCGTTTTCTGTTCCCCGATGGACCGGCCGTCTTTCACGGACCCAACGAGTCGGGGAAGAGCACGGTGCTCGCCGGGATCCAGGCCGTGCTCTTCGGGCTGCCGGCCTCCACGAACCCGGCCGAGTACGGCACCGCCCGCTACCGGTCCCTGGCCTCGAGTTCTCGCGCCTTCTACGGCACGCTGCGCTGGCGACGCGGAGATCAGGAGTACCGGCTGCACCGTGCCTTCGAAAGCCGGCGCGTTCGCCTGACTTGCAGTTCGGCAGCCGGGGAGGAGGAGTTGTACAGCGGCGAGCACAATCCGCTCGGCCGGTCTTCGGCGGGCAGCGCCTTTCCCCGCCTGCTCCGCTCGATTCTCGGGATCTCCCAGCGGCATCTCTTCGTGGAAGCAACTTGCCTCCTGCAACCGGGGGACGGCGACCGGCGCGGGGCGGGGCAGACCGGGCACGGATTGAGTTCGGAGCTCTGCCACATCATCTCGGGCAGTCGAACCGGCCGGATCGACGACATCAAGACCGCGCTCTTCGAGGCGGCCCGCCGGCTGACCAGCGCCACCGGGGACCAAGGCCTCATCAAGCCGGGCGGCACCCGTGCGGTGAACCAGCACCAGCAGGGGGCCATCGAACAGATCGAGCAGAGGATCATCGAGGCGCGCGAGACCCTCGAGTCCAGCCGAGAGTTCCTTGACGAGTACAACCGCTTGTCGGTCGAGCGGCAGGCGGAGGAGGCCCGCCACGGCCTCCATCGAGCCGAGCGCGACGCCACGACGAAGCGGGCGGAGACGTTGGGCGGATGGCTCGCTCTTGACGAGCAACGCCGGCAGCGAGCCGCCACGGCCAGCCGGCTCCGGAGGGCGCTGGAGGAACTGGACGAGATCGCGCGGCTGCGGGAGACGCTCGCCGGCGAGCTGCGCACCTACGCCGCCTTCGAGGATGTGCCTGCGGACCTTCCCCGTCGGATCGAAGCGCTCGGCGAGGCGCTTTCCCGCCGCGCGACCCATGAGGCGCTGGCCGCCAACGCCCAACGGCAGAACGCCGCCCGCGCCGCCCGAGAGGCCGAACTCGACGAGGAGATCTCCTGCCTTCGCCAATCCCTCGAGGCGCTCCCCGATCTCTTTTCCCGCCCCTCGCCGGGCGAGAGATCCATCGCGGCCCTCGAGGCGGAGACGAGGTCCTTCCTCCATGATGTGGAACGACTCGACGAGATCGAAGCCCGCTGGTCGCTCCTCGATGCGCAACTCGCCGACCAGGACTTCCTGCGGGGCGCACGGCTCGACGCCTTGCGCTCCATGATCGATGCCGGCGACGAGATTCGCGACCTGCGCCTGCGCGCGCGCGAGTTGGAGCTGCGGCGGCGGGAAGCGGCCCACACCGTCGAGCTCTCCAGCGCCCCCCATCCGGAGGCCGGATCCGCGGATCGTGCCTCGGCCATCTCCGGGTCCACACGGACAGCGCGATCCTCCGCGGTCCCGAATGGCCCCGGGGGCTCGTCCCGCCGGCTGGGGTGGCTGTTGGCGTTGGCCGCGGTTCTTGTCGCCAGTGGGGCGCTTCTGGCTTTCACCGGCTTCCGCAACGCAGGCGTCGCGCTGCTTTCCTGCGGCGCCTTGCTCGCCCTCGCGACCGCGGGCCGGTACGCGGGACTCTCCCTCCGGCGTTTCCTCCGCACGCGGCGGGCGAACTCAGCATCCAGGGCCGAGGCGGGAGCAGGGACCGGGGCTGAGCCCCCCGCGGAGACGCTGACCGACCCAACGGCACAGGGCCAGGATGTGGATGCTGCGGCCACCTTCGCCGGAAAGGAGCTCGACGGCATCAAGGCTCGCCTGCATGCGCTGGAACTTTCCATCCAGTACCTGTCCTCCGACCTCGGGCCTTTCGCCACGACGACGCGCGCCGAACTGGCGCGCATGGAGCAGAGGTGGGAGCAGGCGGAAGCGGAACGCGGGCTGCTCGACCGCGAAGGCGGCAGGATCCGCGGCAGGTGGTTCCCTCAGGAACCTCAGGCCCCGGCCGGCCCACCGGATGTCACGGGGGCGCCGCTTCCCCTCCAGCAGGTGGAGTCGACCAGGAATCCACGTCCCCGCGAGCTGATGGGTTGGCGGGACGTAGCACGGCCCCACTGGTCCGAGACGCTCTGCCGTCTGGCCGACTTCGCGTTCGCGCTGGAGCCGGAGTGGCCGCAGGATCGACTCCTGACCGCGGGCTCCCTCCATGACACGCTGCTCACCCTCGACGCGGAGAAGTGGCGTCTGTTGCGTCAGACGCAGGCGCGCGGGCAGGAGTTGGAGAGCCGCCTGGCGGCGGCCACGGCGGAGAGGGAGCGACCGCTCCCGGACATCGCCGCCCCTTGCTCACCGGAAACCGGGGGAGGAGAAGCGGACTGGCGGCGCGCCCTCGAGTGCGCCGCGAAGGAGATCGTGACGGCGTGGCCGCACGTGGAGGACCCCGGAGTCAGCTTCGAGCCGGCCAGCGTCCCACTGGCCCCCCCTGGCTCCCGTTCTTCGTTGGCCTTGCGGCTGGGGCAGGCGCCGGTCGATGAGGGGCGCCGCTGGGTGCAGCGATTGCGGGAAGACGAACGCAGCGCGGCATCCGCGTGGCTGCGCCACCGCGAAATCCGCGACCGCGAGGCCGCCGTGCTCGCCACCGCGCGCGCCGCGAGCGTCGATGCGTTGCGCGACCAGATCCGGACGGAGGAGGCAGCGCTGGGCCAACTCGCCATCCGGCAGGAGTCGATCCTGGCGGGGAACACTGCCCTTGCCGCGCTGCGGGAGATGGAGGATCCGGCGGAGCGCGCTGCGGCCGCCCTCGAGGCGCAGCGTGGTTGCCACGAACGGGTGCGACAGCTCGATGAGCGGATCGAGACTTCCCGGCAACGGATCCAGGCGCTGGCGCTGCGTAACGCCTCTTTGGAAGGCCGCCGCCCCGCCTTCGTGGCGCAGGAGGAGCTGGAGCTCACCGAACTGGAAAGAGAGCTGATCCGCCTGCGCGAGGAGCGCGACGCGATCCTGCTGGCCTGGTCGTGGCTGCAACAAGCGGCGGAGACCTACCAGAGCACATACCGGGAGGACCTCGAGCAGCGGATCACCGCGCACTTCCGCACCCTCTCCGGTGCCCCGCGCCGGGTCGTGCTCGACCAGGACTTCCGGGCCGGCGTCCTCGGATCGCGCGGCGAAAGGCTGGTTGCGGAGCAGCTCTCCCAGGGCACTCGCGATCAGCTCGCCCTGGCCATCCGCCTGGGTGTGGCCGACCTGCTGGCCGATGCGCTTCCGCTGCCGCTCTTCTTCGACGACTCTTTTGTCCACTACGACAGCCGGCGGCTGGAGCAGCTGCGCCCCACCCTCGACCGGCTGGGAAAGACCCGTCAGTGGGTGCTGTTCACCCATCGGGAGGATCTGCGAGACTGGGCGCCGCCCGTGGTCGTCATCGCCGACAGGGAGCAGACCGGCCCACCGGCGGCGGAGAACACGGGGTGAGAGAACTCACGTCGGAACGGCCCTCCGCCCCTCGAAAGGACATGGCCATGAAGCTCGGCCTGGCGATGCCGGCGGAACCCGCCTCGAGGCGCCGCGCGTTTTTCACCTGGTTTCTTCTCGTGACGCTCTGCCTGCTCTGGCTGGGCCCGCCGGCAGGATGCTCGTTCCGGCGGGCCGCTCCGCCGCAGCCGCAGATGCGGATCGTCGAGACGCGCCCCAAAATCGGCGTGGCCCTGGCGGGGGGCGGCGCGCGCGGCTTCGCCCACATCGGGGCGTTGCGCGTGTTGGAGCAGGAGAAGATCCCGATCGATCTGGTGGTGGGCTCCTCCGTGGGGAGCCTCATCGGCGCGCTCTACGCCGACCAGGGAAGGGTGTTGGATGCCGAGTACCACGCCCTGGCCATCCAGCCGGAAGACCTCTTCGACTTTCGCGCGCTCTCCATCCTGTCGGGTGGCCTGGTGAAGGGCGAACGCCTGGAGAAGTTCGTTGAAACGCAGCTCAAGAGCCGTCGCATCGAGGAGATGAAGGTGCCCTATGCGGCCGTGGCGGTCGACCTGGCCAGCGGACGGGCCGTCGTCTTCGACCACGGGCCTCTGGCCCCGGCCGTTCATGCCTCCTGCGCGATTCCCGGGGTCTTCGTTCCGGTCACGATCGACGGCGTCACCTACATCGACGGCGGCGTGCGCGAGCCGATTCCGATCGGCACCGCCCGCCGCCTCGGAGCCGATGTCGTCATCGCCCTGACGCTGCCGCCACCACGCCCCCTGTCCCCGCCCAAGGGCCCCATCGCCATCATCCATCACGCCGTCTCGCTGATGTCAGCCGAGATCGAGGCGCTGAAGTCGGGCGAGGCCGACGCCGTCATCCGGCCCGAGGTCGGGACGATCGACTTCGACGATTTCTCCCAGAAGCGACGCCTGCTCGAGGCCGGCGAAGAGGCGGCGCGACGCGCGCTCCCCGCGATTCTGGAGGCGATCGACCGGCACACCCGCCGGGACACTCTGCCCCTGTGAACGGAGGCCGGGAGGACGAAGGTGGCGGCGACCCAGCGGAAAAGGGGCCCGCCGTCTACTCAGCGGACAAAGGACGGCGCGTCGCCCGCCAGCCGCTCCGGGAGGCTCTGAGCCCTTTCTCCGGTGGCTTCAAGGACGACGCGCCTCTGGCCGGATGGCAGCAGTCGCGTCGAGCTGCTGCCTACCGTCGCTCGAACCTTGCGCTAGAACAGCTGCTTGACCCGGCCCCAGGTCGTCGTCTCGACCGGGGTCCCGGCCGGATTGCCGTTGACCCAGTAGTTGAAGTTCTGTCCGGTGTAGGTGCTGATGCCCGGAGCAGTGTCCGGCATTCCGCTTCCGTAGGAGTTCGACCAGTAGGCCACGAGGCTGCCGCTGTCGAGCAGAGACATCCGGGGGCTGGCCTGGGACTCGTAGAGCGCCATCATCCAGTAGGTCCCCGCGGGGATCTCCGGCGTGGTCGTGAAGGCGATGTTGTCGTACGTCATCTGGGTGTCGAGGAAAACCGGTCCCGTCACAGCCATGAGGTTCTGCGGCAGGCCATCGCCGCCCGAGGAATACAGACCGAAGATCCCATTCGACGCGAAGGGCTGGCCGTCTTCGTGGCCGTACATCAGGCCGAAGCTCTCCAGCACGATCGGTTCCGGAATCACAACCTGGACTCCGAGAACGTAGTTCGGGGAGTGCGACGACTGGGTCTCGAACGGGTCGGTGTTGCCATAGGTCTCTGCCGAGACCGCGCCGGCAACCGAGAAGGCAAGCACGGCGGCGCAAGCGAGCGCGAACAGATTGACAAGGCGCATGAACTCTCCTTTCGGGCGAATCTCCGTAAGCTAGGAGCAATGGCAGATTGAGCACCTTCGGACCAGCCATCGATGAACCGGCGGACCCGGTAGTTCCCCAACCCCGCCTGGTCCAGGACAGTGGACCCCCAGGCCGCAGCCAGTATCGAAGAGATCTCCGAGACCGATCGTGCCCGGGAGGTGGAATGTGCCACCGAAACAATTCTAGACGGTGGTGGGTCTCCAGCGCAACCTCTTGGGCGGACAGGAGGGCGTCTACAGCGAGCGCCAATCTCGCCTCCCGCGGATCGTCAAAGAGGCCCGGAGACACTCATCCGTCGAGAAACTAACGGACTACAGTGATCTCATCTGGCGCTGGCGGGTTCGTCCGGGGCGTATCCCGGCGCTCCGGCCCGACGCTCAGGCGTATCCCCGATGCTTCAGCAGATCTCCCCACCACTCCTTGTAGAGGAAGCAATCGTCGGGGAACCCCAGCATCTGCTCGAACCTCGCCGGGCTGACGCTGAAGGTCATGATGTCGGGCGGCACGTACCGGCGCATGGCGATGTCCGTGCCGCCCACCACCGGGCGGTCCGACCCGCTCAACTCCCGCCAGAGCAGTCCGCACCCCGAGCTGAATGGAGCCTGGGTGAGCCGTGGATCTTCCGACCAGAACCCCGCCAGCGTCATGAGGGCGCCGAGCCGATCCGGATCGACCAGAAATGTCGTCGAGCGTACCGCCTCCCACTTCTCCAGGCGGAGCGGGCCGATCAGGGCAGTGTCCCCCTCCAGGCGAGGTGGCCGGGCCTGGTCCACGTACGCCTGCGCCAGTTCAGGGCGGGCTCGCAGACCCTCCCCCGTTGGAGCGCCCGCACCGTCCGTCAGGAAGTGGGCCATGTAGGGTGGGTACTCCGACTTCAGCCCCAGCGAGAAGTGCGCCCCCATGCACCCGCCTCCATCCCGGCGGAACACGACGGTCTGTCCCTTGAGCCACCGCCCGTAGTACCCGAAGCAGCAGGCGTGACCCTCGGCGGTGATCACCGGATCGAAGCCGTCCTCCGGGGCGGCGTCATAGACCGCCAGAATCGGGGTGGAAAGACGCAGGGCTTCGGTCAGCCGCTGCACAGCCTGCGGCGTCGGCATTCGTACCTCCTCTAGCGAACCGTGAACCAGCTCGCCGCGTCGACCACTCCGCTCGTCTGCAGGATGATCCCCACCACCAGCAGCAGGAGGATGATCGCCTTGCCCATGTCCTGCCCCTTGAGGCTGCCCAGCTGGCGCGGCTCCTTGGACAGGTAGGCTCCGGCCACGAACAACTCCTCGCCGATCAGGGTATAGTCGCAGGCCGCCACGAAAAAGGGAAGCTGGCTCGCCTCGGCCGTGCCCGCGATCTGGATCGCCCCCGCGGCGTTGCCGTTCTCGGCCAGGAGCAGGGACTCAGCGTAGAAGCAGCCGAGCATGAAGACCGCGGCGGGGGCTTCCCGCGCCATCATCCCCTCCAGTGCCGCCGCATAGCCGAACTGGTCATCCGTCAGGTAGTACACCATCTCCTCACGGTGCCCATCGGGCCGTCCCTCGGACAGGTACGCCTCCTTGACGGTCTCCCGGGCCGCCACCATGACCAGCGATCGGGAGACCGGCACCTCCAGGCGCGCGTCATACTGCGCCGAAAGCCGGCCGACCCGGCCGAGGATGGCCAGGCCCGCCAGGGTCTGAACGTTGTCCATGTCCTGCGTCCCGGGCAGGAAGAGGATCTGCCGCCCCATCTCGGTCGCCCGGCCAACCGCCTCGTCGACCGCCTCGAGACCGGCGATCCTCCGCACGAAGATCGACGCGCCGCGCCGAGCCCGCTCGATGTAGAACATGATCAAGGAGGTGAGAACGATGACGGCGATCAGGATGTTCAGGCGTCCGGTGTGGAACCACTGTCCGCTGGAGCTCACCGGCCCAAGCGAAACCACGCCGGTGGTCAGTTCCTCCATCGCGCCGCCGGGTCCCGGCGGAAAGCGAAGCAGCGCCTCCAGACGGTATTCGTAGGCGACACCGTCCACCACCTCATTGTCCTGATACTCCCCCTCCTCCGCGGCGGACTCGGTGACCACGATGAGAGAGTCGCGGCCGCCGAACTCGCGGCGGGACAATCGCACAACATGCGCGCCGGGAATCCCCGGCCAGCGGACCGTGATGCTGCCGCCCCCGTCGTCGGGCGTGTCCACGGCCTCCGCCTCGACCAGGGCCGCCGTCGGGATGGCATCCGCGGAGGAAGGCGGGATCAGCAGGACCAGAACCAGGACGCCGAGGAGCGTCCGGGCGGCCCGCGCGTTCATTGAGTCAAGCCCAGCCACGAGCCAAAGAGGAAGTCCATGCGGCCGATGAGGAGCGACATGCGGCTCATCACCGTGTAGCCGAAGGAGGCGCCGAAAGTGACCATGATGAACAGGATGCCGACCCGGGCCACTCCCCCGGCGACCCGCTTGTGCTCGACCGAGAAGAAGAAGTACACCAGACCGCAGAAGGTCCCGACGAAGATGAAGAGGGCATCCCAGTCGATGTGAAAGGGCAATCCCAACCCGAGGAAGGTGCCCCGGCCCGGACCGACCAGCGGAACGAGCGTGTTGTGGATCTGGCTGATGGCGTTGGACTGCAGGTAGGTGATGAAGTAGAGCCCGGCCGTCGACCCGACAATGAAGGCCAGCGGCCAGCGCGAGATCCAGCCGATCTTCGGGACCAGGCGCAGCAGCATCATCACGCCCAGAATCCCCGCTCCCAGGTAGAGCCAGCGGCCGTCCATCCCTCCCGAGGCCGCCGCTCCCTCCATCGCCTGCGAGAGCGTATCCCGCACCGCTCCCCCGGTCGTCGCCTGCCCGACCGCGGGCGGAGAGAACAAATCCCGCGCCGCCCCGCTCAGGTTCACGATCAGCTTGGGGTAGATGTTCTGCCAGAAGAGGCTGACGAACCAGTACCCGGCGGAGACGCCGACGAAGATCGACTCGCAGAACTTGTACACCGGGTTGTCCCGATAAAGGAAGGAGAAGATCCCCAGGGTGAGGAACGCTGCGATCCAGACACCGGCGTCGCCGCTCATCGCTGGCCTCCCGCGGCGGCAGTCCCACCGGCGCCGCGAGTACGGCGGCTGATGAAGTAGGCGATGTTGCCGATCACGATGAAGGCCACGACGACCACGTGGCTCCAGGACTGCGACAACATGTACTGCGATCCCTTTCCGCGGAGCCCCGTCACCACCTCGTACTCGGCCGCGCCTTTCATGCCCCCGACGATTCCGGCCAGCTGGCGCGGAAAGTACGGATAGAACTGCGGCGTCTGCACCGCGGTCGACCCGGAGGCGATCAGGGCATGGAAGCGATCCCCGGCGAACTGCACCCACTCCACCGTGCCGGGATAGCCGGCGGAGAGATTGAAGACAAACGCGATGGAGCGGAAGTCCTCCACCCCGTGCATGATGGGGAACTGCCCGATCGGCCGGCCGCGAAAGTCCCGCGGGAAGACCGCCGGGATGCCCGAGCCCATTCTCTGGATGACGACCTCATTGCCTGACTGAAAGCCCAGGTTGATGTAGTCCACGCCATACTCGGGAGACAGCGCCGCCACTTGGGGATCGCGCAGGGCCTCGGCGAAGGCGAGTTCGGCCTGCTGCGGTCCCTGCGGCCAGAGCCCCATGACGATGATGCGCAGCCCCCGGGTGAGGGCCTGGCGGATGAACGTCACGGCCATGGGCTGGATCTCCGCGGCCGTGCCGGGGTCATAGTCGCAAGCCAGGAGCACCTTGGAGCCGGGCGGCAGCTTCTCGACGCTCTCATGGAGGCCACGGACTTCCGGCGTCACCGTGATCTCCTGCTCGATCTTGATGAACAACGGGATGGTGACGGCCACCGCCACCAGCAGAAAGATGATTCGGCGGTCGACGCGCAGCGCGGTTTCGAGGAGCCCCACTATTCACCTCCCAGATGCGAACGCTCGATACCGAGGATCAGGCGAAGGCTGGTGGAGACGATGCCGAGCGCAATGCCCATCATGATGGCGCGCTGCCCCGCGGTGTTGGGGACGTTCATGATCCAGTCGGCCAGGTTGGAGAGGCGGTAGCCCTCGTGAAGAAATCCGGTGAGTTGGTCCCCCACCGGCACCCGGCCCAGCATGACCAGGAAACCCGCCAGGAGCAGGAGCGTGGCCTCGCGGTTGCGGGCCCGGAAAGCCCGGTAGGAAGCGCTCGCGACATAGAAGGCCAGCATGGCGAACATGGTCGAGCTGAGAGGGTTGTAGACGTTCTGGTAGATCCAGTCGAACGGGGTCCCCGGATCCTGGAAGCGGGCCCCGCTGCTGAAGAAAAAGCCGACCACGCTGGTGATGATGAAGCCGGCGACGATGACGGCCGCGAAGGGCCATCCCTTCTCCCGGCGGTGGACCGAATTGGCCGAGACCTTCATCAGGTTGAGCGCGCCCAGCCAGATCGCGAAGGCGGCGATGATCTGGACCCAATCGGTCAGCAGGTCCTGCATTCCCGAGAAGGGCCGGTGCGGCACGAAGAACTGCACGACATAGATCACGCCGACGAAAGCCGTCAACAGCAGCGGGATCCTTCGCTTCACACTACCTTCCTCCCCTCAAAGCGCCCTTGGGGCGCTGTCCACCATGGGTTGGACGGAACGTCGCGTCGCGCCCGGGACGACACCACGGCCGCCCCCTAGCGGACATCGAAGAGCGCCGCCACATCGAGCACCCGGCTGGTCTGAAGGAAGATCCCCACCAGCAGGATCACCAGGATGATCGCCTTGCCGACATCCTGTCCTTTGAGGCTGCCGAGCTGGCGCGGTTCGCGCGAGAGATAGGCGCTGGCCACGAACAGCTCCTCCCCGATCAGCGTGTAATCGCAGGCCGCCACGAAAAAGGGGAGCTGCGACGGCTGGGCCGTGCCGGCGATCTGGATCGCCCCGACGGCGTTGCCCGTTTCCGCCAGGATGAGGCTCTCGGCATAGAAGCAGCCCTGCATGAAGATGGTGGCCGGCCTTTCCCGCACGATGATGCCGTCGACGGCGGCGGCGTAGCCGAACTGGTCATCGGTCAGGTAGTAGACGCAGTCGTCGTGGTAGGAGTCGGGACGGCCTTCGGAGAGGTAGGCTTCCTTGACGGTCTCGCGCGAGGCCACCATGACCAGCGACCGGGACACCGGCACGTCCAGCGGCGTCTCGTACTGCGCGGTGAGCCGCGCCACCCGCCCCAGAATGGAGATGCCGGCCAGGGTCTGCACGTTGTCCATGTCCTGCGTGCCCGGCACGAAGAGAACGTTGCGGCCCATCTCGGTGGCGCGCCCGACCGCCTCGTCGACCGCGTCCAGCCCCGCGATCTTGCGGATGAAGATCGGGCGGCCCTGGCGTGCCCGTTCGATGTAGAACACCACCAGGCCCGACAGGATGAGAACGGCGATGAGCATGTTGATCCGGCCGGTGTGAAGCCACTGCGCGCTGGAAACCGCCGGTCCCACCGGCTCGCTGGACGCCTCGCCGGACACGCCGCCCGAGGAAGCCTGGTCCGGATCCGGGCCGGCAACAGGGTCCATGGGTTGGATCCCGTCCGTGGGGTCGGTGCTGGACTCCGCCCCCGGCAGGGTGTCCGCAACGGAAGCCGATAGCGAAATCACCCGGTAGTAGTAGCTCGCTCCGTCTTTCACGCCATCGGAGTCGATGTGCTCGACGAAGAGCCCCGGCAACTCGGCCAGGCTGTGCCAGGGTCCCCGCGGATCGCTGGACCGCTCGACGCGGTAGCCCAGGAAACCGGGGGAGGCGCCGTCATTCGGTGAGATCTTCCAGCGGACGGTGACGCTGCCGCCGGCGTCGTTGGGCGTGTCCCGCGCGACGACATCGCGCGGCGGGGCCAGCGCGACGGCCGGCCGGATCGAGCCCTCCACGAGAAGGGCCAACGCCAGCAGAGCGAGAGCCGCGCGTGTCAAGGTCATGATCGCATCCTGCTTTCCGCGGCCCTGTCTGCGCTCGATCGCGGGTCCACCGCGAAGCGCCTCGTCTGTCTGTCCAGCGTGTTCCGGTTCCGCCCGGTCAGCCTCCCAGGGAGAACTCCGGAATCGGAACGCGGACCCCGAAGCGGATCTCCTTGGCGGACTCCTGGTAGGCGCCAGTCCCGTTGATCAGGTACCCCGCGGCGAGGCCGGGGGAGAAGATGCCGCCCCGCAGGCTGAGCTGCACCATGCCGTCCAGGGTCCAGTCGATCCGGGCGTCGATTTCTGTCCCGAGGTCGGTGGCCGTGCTGACCCGGTTGGGGTCGTTCGCCTCGTAGCCGAACTCGTCTCCCGACGGGGAGATGACACCGTCGCCATTGCGGTCGTGCCAGGCCCGGACGGGTTCATTCGCGCGGATGATGTTGTAGCTGCCGGTCACGTTGAGGTTGTTCCGCAGCCGGAACCCGCCGAAGACCTGGAAGAGGAGCGTGTTCTCCAGGCCGCGGTAGCCCCGCACGAACGGGGATCCGAGCCCTTCGGGGACGATGCCCAGCTCGTCCAGCGCCAGCCCATCCTCCCAGACCTCGGTCAGGTAGAAGTTGCCTTGGGTGCGCAACGAGTTGAAGTTGCCCTCGCTGGTGTGGTCGAAGGCGAGTTCCCGTCCCGAGCCGAAGCCGAAGGCGGCGCCCAGCGTGAGCCTCGATTGGTTCATGGTCAGGCGGCCGAAGATGTTCGTGCCCGTGAGATCGCCGTTGTTGCGGCCCAGTTCCTCCCCGGCGCCGGAGTTCAGGTTGTTGACGCGGTCGACGCCCTGGAGCAGGTCCGCCTCCGCCTCAAGCCGGAACACCCCGCGCTCCGCCCTGGCGGCGAGCCCGAGGACCCGCGCCCGGCTGATGTTCGGACGGAAGCGCGCGTCGAGGAAACCCTGCTCGTTGGGGAGGTAGGTCGAGCCGTCGGCGTTGGAGCGGTCGATGTAGTAGACAAGGAACGGGTTGAGCATCAGCCCGCGTCCCGGGGACTGGTAGCGGACCTCGGCATAGTAGAGGTCGGCATCGCGTCCGTCACCGACACTGTCGGGCCGGCCAGGTCCCGTCCACAGGTCGGCGTCCACCAGTCCGTCGGTACCTTCGGACATCTTGGCGTATCCGCCGCCGACCGACGTATGCCAGCGATCGAGGTCCTTGTACACCTGAAGGCCGGGTGCGTCCATGTCGAGGACCAGCAGGTTGCCCAGGCCGTATTGCTGGCGTCCCAGGTACCAGCGTGTTCCGGTGCCACGGTGCCGGTAGGAGAGAAACGCCCAATCCGCCTGCAGGTGGAAGGAGTTGCTCTTGTTGTTGTAGAGGTTGCTGAACCCGGGCCGGTCGCGATCCGGGGGCTGGTTGTCGATCCCCCAGACGCCATGGGCCAGGTCAAGGCTCATGTTGAAGTTCAGGTCATCGGAGAGGATCAGGCGCGGGCGGAGGGTCAGCCGCTGGGTCCAGAAGGCGTTGTCGTCGCCATAGGTCCCGCTGCCGAGGGTGTCGGCGGCCCGGGCCCCGAGAAAGAAGTCCTCCTGGCGGTAGGCATCGCTGCGGAACTCGCCGGAAAGGGTCAGGCGGGATCGCGGGGCAGCGGCGGGAGCATCCCCGGAAGGCGCCGGCTTCTCCTGCGCGCCTTGCGCCCACGCTTCGACCGGCCACGCCACCATGAGGCCGGCCAGCCAGGCGCCGGCCAGCGCGGCGCCGGCCAGCATCTGCATCCCCAGTCTCGCAGCCCAGATCCGCATGCCTCCGCTCCTTTCCTTGCGTCCGAAACCTGAAGCATCTTACCCGCCGCGGCTCATCGTGCCACCTGATATTCGACCGCCCCCGGCGCCTTTCCACTCCCCCGCCGGCTCATCAAACGCGCGGCACGACGGTCGCGGAGCCATGCCATGATGGACCGCGAGCAGCGGAGAAGCGGCCCCCGTCCGGCTCGGGCCGGGCGCCCGGGCCTGGCGGCCCGGCAGGCAGCGGAAGGAGAAACTCATGCAGTCGATCGATCCAGCGGACACCACCGCCCGGCCGGCCGGCGGATCCGGCCGTTTCCCGGTCACCACGGACATCGAGGTCCGGTTCCGGGACTGCGATCCGATGAACCACGTGAACAACGCGGTCTACGCCACCTACCTCGAGGTCGGACGCCAGGCCTACTGGTCGCGGTTCATCAACGACGGCGACTACCAGAAGGTCCCCTTCATCCTCGCGCGGCTGGCCATCGATTACCGCAGCCCGGCGCGCACCGGCGAAACCGTCCGGGTGGCCCTGCGGGTGGCATGGGTCAGCGATCATTCCTTCGGCATCGAATACGAGCTTCGTGAGGCCCGCGGCGGCCGGCTTCTGGCCGAGGCCCGTTCGGTGCAGGTGGCCTACGACTACCGGGCCGGGCAGGTCGTCGCGCTCTCCGACGAGCTCAGGTCGGCTTTGATCACTGTAGAGGGCCGGCCGCTTCCGGCGCGTCCCGACACCTGGTGAACCCTTCGGCCTGGACGCGGGATTCCAGCATCCGAACAGGTCAGGAAAGCTGGCCTTCGCCTCCGAGCACCTCATCCTCGGCCGCATAGTCGAAGGCTTCGGGGTTGGCCGGCTCGGGAGGATGGCTTCGTTCCCACTCGATCGTCCGGCGCATGGCCTCCCCGGGGTCCACGACCTCCGCATAGCCGAGCTCGGAACGGATCGCCGTGGTGTCGGCGACGAGCGACTGCGCGGTGTTCATGTCGTCCCGCAGCTTTTCCGGCAGGCGGTCGTTGGCGATGGCGACCACGCGGCCGTTCCATCCCGCGCCCCGGGCGATGCGCTCGATCCATTGCCGTTCGCTCCCCGCCCCGGCCTCGGCCACATTGTACGTCCGCCCGGCCGCCCGTTCGTTGGTGACCGCCAGGACCACGGCGTGAGCCATGTCCTCCGCGAAACCGCGATTGCAGCGCCAGTTTGCCATCTCCTCGCTCAGGAGAATGGCCGGCCGGCCGTCGTCCATCCGCTTGAGGTAGCTGAAGAGCCGGTGCTGGCGGTCGCCCGGTCCATAGACCATCGGATAGCGCACGATGGTCGCGGGCAGGCCGGGCTCGCTCTGGAGCAGCCGCTCGATCAGGACTTTGTCGTAGTGGAACATCAGATTGTCCGGGCCCGGGACTTTCTCCCGGTAGGGATAGAACTTCAGGCGCAGCGGCGCGTCCTCGCGGATGGGCACGTCGAGCAGCGGGCCCGGCTCCGTCCCGATCAGGCGCCCGTAGGCGCGGTAGACATCCATGCTGCTGATGGCGACCAGGCGGCGCGCCACGCCCCGGAAGACCTCGAGAGCGCTCCAGGCATCTTGCGGAATGACCAGGGCCATGTGGAGCGCAACCTCGGGGGCAAATCCACGCAGGACCTCGGCGTGCTTCTCGATCTCCCGGCAGTCGCCGGTGAACCGGATCACCTCGGCGGGGAGGTCAGCTTCGGTCTTGCCCCGGTTGAAGATCGCGACGTCGTGCCCGAGGGCGTGCAGCCTCCGGACGATGTGAGGGCCCGTGAAGGCGGTGCCGCCGATCACGAGAACGCGCATGCTCACTCTCCTCTTGCGATGGGGAGACCGATCCGGGACCGGCTCCGTTGTGTGACTGCACGGGCGGCCGCCGTCCCCTGGAGTCGCCGAGATCTACGGATCAGCTCACGCCCGGGACAGCCGGTCGAGAGCTTCGTTCCACTCCTGCCGCCGTTCCGCCAGCCAGGCCTCGGTGGTTCCGTAAGCCATCAGCGTGAACCCTACCCGGCTGCCCTGTTCGTCCGGCGCGACGCCCCACTCCAGGAAGACCGGCTGGGGCGACGTGAAGACGGCGGCCCCGCTTCCCGAGGGATGCAGGTGACGCACCCGTCCGATATGGGGTGCGCCCCCCGGCAGCGTGAACTCGAAGCGGCCGCCTTCCCGGGGCTCCAGGATGGCCGAATCCGCCAGCCAGGAACGGAGCCCCTCCTGGCTGTTCAGCTTCGTCATGGTTTGTTCCAGCGACAACGGTACGCGCCGCCGCAGGTGAACCTCGCGTTTCTCCCGGCCCGCCCCGCTCTGGAGGAAGAACTCCAGCGTCGTCAGCACGCTGGCCCAGCCCTCTTCGTGCAGGCGCCGTTGCAGGTCCCACTCGGCCCCGCTTCCCCAACCTTCGTGCGCCAGACGCACGCGGCAGAGGCCCGGCTGGTTGGGTTCGGGCAGGAGCCGGATCGTGACCTTGGTCGTTTCCCCCAGCTCGGGGATGTCCCAGGAGTAGCGGAGGGTCTCGGAAGGGTGAGCCTCTTCCACCCGTCCGCAGATCTCGCCGTAGTTGTCCCAGAGAAAGACGAAGGGAGCCTGGCTGCGCGCCTCGAAATCGGTCCAGCCGGTGAACCAGCGGCGCAGGAGATAGGCGTCGGTCAGGGCGTTCCACACCCTCCCCGGTGTCGCCTCGATTTCCCGCTCCAGCGTGAAGACGCCGGTGCCGGCGGCCTTGCGGGTGAGGGGCGCGCGGGACAGGTAATCGGCCAGGCGCCGGAATCGCTTGTCCCAGAGCGCCGTCACGATCGGCCGCTCGCCTTCCATGAGAGCAAAGGAGCGCAGGGTCATCGTCATCTCGACCCCGTCGGGGCGCACCCAGAACGATACCCCCAGCAGTCCGCGCTTGCCTCCCTCGCTCCAGGTCAGGCGCAGGTGCCGGTCGGATTCGATACGCAGGAATCTCGCCTCGAGGGCTCGCCCGGTGTCGAGGGTCACGCCGGTGATCTCGCCCCCCTCCTCATCGACCAGGAAGGCATCCCGAGCCATCCACGCGGAGAGGCCGGCCGTTGTGGTCCACGCCCGGAAGACGCGGTGCGCCGGCGCCTCGAAGAAACGCTGGGAACGGAAATAGAAAAGGTGCTTCCCCTCCCCTTCCTCTTCCAGCAGGAACCGCAGATTCAGCAGGACCTTGTCCCACTCCAGGGCCACGGCGCGGAAGCGCGGCTCCCACTCCCGCTCCTCGGGCAGCCCGCTGTGCACGAAGGTCAGCCGGGTCCCCCCGGCCACGTCATCCAGTTCGAAGGAGGCGGTGGAGGTCGCGTCGTCGGCCTCCATGTACCAGGAGAGGACCAGCTTCTGGTCCGGGATCAGCTCCAGGATCTCGCCGGTCGCGCTGGCCGGCACGGCCGAGTCGCGCCACTCGACCGAGAAGGCCGAACCGGTCTGCGGGGTCATCGACACTGAGGCAAAGAGCCACCGCGACATCGCCCCGGGATCGAGCAGGGCCTTGAAGACCCGGGCACGAGGGGCGGCGATGGTCAACGAGCGTTCGACTCTTCGTTCCTGCGGGCTCATCAGTCCTCCATGCTCGAGTTGTAGCTGTACGACTTGACCCGGCCCTGGGGATCGAACCGGAGATAGAGGTCGCGAGACCGCAAGTGCTCCCCGAAGAGGCGGAACTTGTAGTGCACGTAGGTCCAGGTGGAATCGCCGTCGTCGATGCCGCGGCGGTAGGGCATCCCGAAGAGCCCCATCAACTGCAGCTTGGTCGTCTGGCCGATCTCGATCGACTGGACGCGGTCCGGCGGAAAGCTCCGGCCTACGGTTGCGCAGCCGGAGAATGTGGAGGCGGCGCTCAACGCGACACCGGCAATGAGCAAACCCGCCATCGCGCGTGGGAGCCAACACGTCACCGGGTACCAGATATCGCGACGACGGGTCTTCATGCCTATCCTCCGCTGGTTTCCTGGGCCCCCGCCGCCGAACCCGGTCCGGCGTCGCGTGAACCTGACTCCAGGCCATCATAGTCGCGGGCAGAACGGACCGTAACAACAGCTCTTGAGAAGGGTCAATCGCCGGATGTCGGCTTCCTCCGCTGCCGGCGGCGCCGCGCCTCCTGAATGCGGAGGCGTGGAGCCGCCGGCATGGCCGCGAGGGACAAGGGGACCGACTTTGGCCCGCAAATGGCGTCTGCGATATCATACCGCCGGAAGGCTCCTGGGGGGCGGCGGCTGGCGGACCCCGCGATGGTGGATTGCGAGATCCGGATGGACCGGACGGGCGGGGTCCGGCAACACCGGACAGGTGCGAGGGTCCGCAACCAACGGACCAGGTCAGGGATCCGGCGCGGCCGGACGGAGGAGACGCAGAGCATGAAAACATCCGTTCGCAAGACCATGAAACGGACAGTGACGATCTGGGGTCTTCTGGCGGTGGCGCTGACCGTCGTCACGTGCAGCACCGTGCCCATCACCGGTCGCAGGTCCTTTAACGTGATTCCCGAGCAGCAGGCGATCGCCCTGGGCGCGGACTCCTACCAGCAGGTGCTGGGCCAGTCCAAGGTGATCCAGAGCGGCCCGGGTCATGACCAGGTGGTGCGGGTCGGGCGGCGCATCGCCGAGATCGCCGACGATCCCGGCTACGAGTGGGAGTTCAACCTGATCGACGATCCCACGGTCAACGCCTTCTGTCTTCCCGGCGGCAAGGTCGCGGTCTACACCGGGATCCTCCCGGTGGCCGGCTCCGACGCGGGTCTGGCCGTGGTCATGGCCCACGAGATCGCCCACGCCATCGCGCGTCACGGTTCCGAACGCATGACCAACGATCTCGCCCTGCAGATCGGTCAGGTCGGGCTCGACGTCCTGCTCGGCCAGAAGAGCGAGCAGACGCGCAGCCTCGTCCTGGCGGCTTACGGCGCCGGAGCGACGGTCGGCGTCATGCTACCCTTCGGCCGCAGCCAGGAGAGCGAGGCCGACCGCATCGGGCTGGTCTACATGGCGCGCGCCGGCTACGACCCGCACGAGGCCCCCCGTTTCTGGGAGCGCATGATGGCGGCGTCTTCCGGGGGCGGTCCGCCGGAGTTCCTCAGCACGCACCCCTCGCCCGACACCCGGATCCGCGACCTCAATTCGTGGATTCCGGATGCGATGAAGGAATACCGGCCGCGGTGAGGATCCTGGCCTGGGCGCTGATCCTCCTCGGCGGCCTGTTCGCTCCGTGGCTCGCCTCGCGGATGCCGGCTGTGGTCGAGGCTCTTTACGCCCGGACCCTCTATCCTCTCCTTGCGGCGATCCTGGGCCGGGTCGGCGGCCTCACGCGGGCAAGCCTGGCCCAGGCGACTCTCCTGATCCTGACGGCCGCGGTCCTGATCCTCGCCTGGAGATGGATCCGCGCCGGCCTGCGTCTACTGCCTGGACGACGACAACGGTCGGGCCAGGCGGAGGCGCTACCCGGGGAAGCCTCGCCCGCGTTGGCCACGGCCCGGACCGGCGGGAGCCGCGTTCAGAGGGTTCTGCTGCCCGCCCTGGTTGTCCCCGCCATCGTGGTCTGGACCTTCTTCCTGCTTTGGGGGCTGAACCACGCGCGTCCGCCCCTCGACCGGCGGCTCGGCCTGGCACGCGTGGAGATGTCCCCGGAACGGCTGGCGCACGTCACGCGCCTCGTGGCGGCGGAGGTCAACCATACCTACCGGGTGGCCCAGGAAGCCGGCCAGATCCGGCCTGTACCGGACGGCTCGGACCCGCCCGAGGACCTGGCCCGCCGATCCCTCCGGGATCGTGGCTCTTTCGAAGTTCCCGCCAGCGCGCTTCCGGCGGGAGAAGACCCCGCTCGCCCGCTTCCGGCCGGCGAAGCCCCGGCTCGCACGCTTCCATCCGGCGGGGCGGCGAGCGGGACCACGGCCCCGGCCCCACCGGGTGGGCGATCGGTGTTCACCTCGGATCCGCGCGCCATCGCCGATCGCCTGGATGCGGCCTACCGAGCGCTGATGCCGGCCTACCGGCGTATCGAGCTCTCTTCGCCGAAATCCCCCGCGCTGCTGAGCTGGTTGATGACCCGGGTGGGGCTGAGCGGCTTCTACTTTCCCTTCTCCGGCGAGGCCACCGTCAACGGCGAGATGCCCGACGCGGCCATCCCCCTGACCATGGCCCACGAGATGGCGCACCAACGGGGCATCGCGCCCGAGGACGAGGCGAACTTCATGGGCTACCTGGCCTGCCGGGAGAGCGGGCTGGCGGTCGCCCGGTACTCGGCCGCGCTGCGCGCCTACTCCTGGTGCGCGACCGCGCTCTGGCAGGCTTCGCCCGACAGCTTTCGGGCTCTCCCCCGCGATTTGCTGGAAGAAGGGCCGAGGGCCGACCGCGCGGCCATCCGTGCCTTCTGGCAGCGCCACCGGAACCCCGTGCACTCGGCTAGCGATCGCGTCAATGACGCCTACCTGAAGTCCTATGGACAGACAGCCGGCACCGCCAGCTACGATCTCGCCATCGAGCTGCTCGTCGCCTATGAGGCGGCCGGCGGCCTGTCTCCATAGCCCGATGGAGGAGTACCGCGCGCTGTCCACGGGACGCCAGCGGCCGTCCGCAGCCATGCGGGACCCTTCCACCAGCCCACGCCCGCGGCAGTCCGAGGAGGTCGATGTGGTCGGAGAAGACGGTCAGGGAGATCGCGCGCCCGAGCGCACGTCCGGGATGCTCCACTTCGCCGGCGTGGCCGGCAGCGGCATGAGCGCGCTGGCGCAGTTCCACGTCATGTCCGGGGGCCGGGCGAGCGGAAGCGATCGCGCCTTCGACCGGGGCGAACTTCCGGAGATCCGCGCCGCGCTGCAGCGGGCCGGCATCATCATCGTCGCCCAGGATGGAAGCTTCCCCGGAGTCCGCCCCGATGCGGTGATCGTCTCCACCGCGGTCGAGGACACGGTGCCGGACGTGCGCGCCGCCCGCGCCGCGGGCATCCCCGTGCGCCACCGCTCGGAGCTGCTGGCCGGCTTCGTCAGCTCCCGCCGCACGATCGCCGTCAGCGGGACGAGCGGCAAGTCGACCGTCACCGCCATGATCTACGAGATCCTGCGCGCCGCGGGGCGCGATCCGTCGATCATCACCGGCGGGGATCTTCTGCTCCTTCGTTCGGCCGGACTGCTGGGCAACGCCGCCGCCGGCCGTTCCGACCTGCTTGTGGTGGAGGCCGACGAGAGCGACGGATCCCTCGTCCGTTACCACCCCTGGATGGGTGTGCTGTTGAACCTGCAGCGGGACCACAAGGAGCCCGAGGAGATCGCTCCCCTCTTTGATCGGTTCCGCGAGCAGACGACCGGACCATTCGTTCTCTCCGATGATCCAGCCCTTCAGCGATGGTCCCGCGGCGCCATCACATTCGGCTTCGGAACGGAGGCCGCCTACCGGGCCACCGAGATCCTGACCAGCCCCTTCGGTTGCGCCTTCACGGTCGACCTGGTTCGTTTCGAACTTCCCGTTCCCGGATGGCACAACATCAGCAACGCCCTCGCCGCCATCGCCGCCGCCGCGGCCTGCGGAGTGCCCCTGGTGGACATCGACGCCGGCTTGCGCCGCTTTCACGGCGTGGCCCGCCGCTTCCAGTCGCTGGGATCGCGCGGCGGCGTGGAGGTCATCGACGACTTCGGCCACAACCCCAACAAGATCCGGGCGAGCCTGCAGGCGGCGCAGCTGCGCGGCGAGCGCGTCCTCGCCTTCTTCCAGCCCCACGGGTTCGGGCCGACCCGGTTTCTGCGCGATGACCTCATCCGGACCTTCGGCGAGACGCTGCGGGCGCAGGACCATCTCTACCTGCCCGAGATCTACTACGCGGGCGGCACCGCGGTGCGTGACATCTCCTCCCGGGACATCGCCGATGGGGTGGCCTCGCTCGGCCGCGCCGTGTTCTTCGACGCCGACCGCAAGGCCCTGGGGATGCGGATGGCCTCCGACGCCCGCCCGGGGGATGTCATCCTCGTGATGGGCGCGAGGGATCCTTCCTTGACCGTTCTGGCTCGGAGAATCCTGGACTCCCTCCCGGCCAGAGGGGATGGATTGTGGAAGCCATAGTGTCGCGAGACCGCCCGACAAAACTCCTTCCACAACCGAGGGGACGCCGGATGGAACCGGCTTCCGATTCCCGGGCCTTCGCCGGTGTGGGCGATTGCACGCGCGAGATCATCGCCGTCCGACAGACACGGGGCCGACGGTCTCTCCTTTGTCTCCGAGGTACAGGGTGCTGACGCGTTGACCGCGATGACCTGCCGGTGCCGGTTTCTCTCCCACGGTCCTCCCCAACAGGCGTACCATTGTTCCCGGTGACTCCTGTTGGGATCGTCCGAGCCCCACGCAGGCTTTCGGTCCTTGCATAGCCGAGCCCGGCCGCTCCCGGTCATCGAACACGGAGGGCCGCCATGAACGCTCGCGACCGTTTGTTCCTGATCGGTTCGGTCCGTGGTGCCCGTCCCGCCAGTGCCGGTATCACAGCGACAGCACGGGTGATCTGTCTGTTGCTCGCGGTCAGTGTGAACGCCCTCGCACACGCCCAGCCGCTGACCCACGGTTCCGTCGGACCCGGTCACGGACTCGACCTGCCCGGCGGCGATGCGGTGCGCGACGGTGTTCTCCACATGAACTACGACGGCTCCGCCGAGAACGGCTGCTGCTGGGAGTACTCGGGG